>NZ_JAIDEN010000028.1 GCF_029054785.1 Duncaniella sp. | reverse complement strand
TATGCTCCTTCAATTCAGATCCATATCCACCTCAAAACTTTCGCTCAGATTTTAACTATTGTTATTAAACAACCTCTTATAATATTGCGATGATAAAGAATCTTCTTTTTGATCTTGGCGGTGTGATCATGGATCTTGACCGCAACTGTTGTGTGGAAGCGTTCAAGCGCCTTGGCATGAAAGATCCTGATGAATTCCTGGGTCTCTACGGCCAGAAAGGCGATTTTCTGGCTCTGGAGTCAGGCGAGATCGATGCCGATGAGTTTCACCGTCGCATACGTCCGCTTTTCGGGACCCCTTCACCCACCGACGCTCAGATCGACGAGGCTTTCAATGAGTTTCTCATCGGCATTCCCGTCGAGCGCCTCAAAGCCCTGCGCGACCTGCGCCGCGACTATCGCATCTGCCTTCTCTCAAACACCAACCCCATAATGATGGAAAGCAAGATCGCCGAAGAGTTCCGCAAGGAGGGTCGCGAGCTTGCCGACTATTTCGACGGAGTTGTGACCTCCTATGAAGCCCGTTGCTGCAAGCCCGGCAAGGAGATTTTCGACTATGCCGAGCGCACCTGCGGACTCGTCCCCGCTGAAACTCTGTTTTTTGACGATTCGCAGGCCAATGTCGACGCTGCCCGTTCCTACGGATTCAAGGCTGTCCTCGTCAGACCGGGCGACGAATTCTCCGATCTTCTGCGCGATTTCTGCGCTGAGTAGGGTGAATGTTGCAACACCAGGCATTCCCCCCCCGTAGGGACGCTTTTTAAAGCGTCCTCCGTCAGCTGAGAAACAACCGATTACAATGGAGTGGTTGTTGCAGAACTTGCCGCAATTGCCTTGGAATCAATTGCCTGAAAGAGGACGCTTTGAAAAGCGTCCCTACCGGACCCAATTATGGCGGTTTTGCAACATCCACCGAAGGCAATGGTGACAGAACATGCGGTCGCGCTCAGACGTTAAGTAACAAAACGAACAAACCCATCATCACCCCGATATATACTGAAATGAGAATCATAACCGGAAGTGACAGATCGACCCGACGCATCGCAGCCGTCGGGATGTATGACGGCGTCCATCTTGGCCATAAGTTCCTTATCGACTACCTCAGGCTCGAAGCCGCCTCGCGCGGACTGACTCCGTCGGTGATCACCTTTTCGCGCCATCCGCTGTCGCTCGTGCGTCCGCTTGAGGCTCCCGGTCTGCTCACTCCTCTCAACGACCGTCTGCATCAGCTCGGCGAAGCCGGAGCTGAAGATGTCATCATGCTGACTTTCAATGACAGTCTGCGCCGGAAGAGTGCCCGCGAGTTTCTCAATATGCTGCGGCGCTCCTATGGGATCGAGACTCTGGTGCTCGGTTTCAACAACCGTTTCGGCCATGACCGACCGGGTGCGTTTGAGGATTACAAGGCGATAGGTGCCGAACTGGGCATTGAGGTTGTGGCTGCGCCTGAATACCGTGGGGCGGGTTCGCCCGTAAGCTCGTCGGTCATCCGCCACCATCTGCTCAGCGGATCTCCAGAGAAAGCCGCTGAGGCCCTCGGACATCCTTACAGACTGCGCGGCATCGTCACCCACGGTGAGAGTCTTGGCCGCACCATCGGTTTCCCGACTGCCAATGTCAGTCCTTCCGATGCTGATTCACTCATCCCGAAGGCCGGTGCTTATGCGGCTTTTGTGACTACTCCTGACGGAGTTCGCCGTCAGGCTATGGTCAATATCGGTTTCCGGCCCACGGTCTCCGATCCCGATGCTCAGGGTCGGCTCTCGATCGAGGCCAATATCTTTGATTTCATCGGTTATCTTTACGATGAGGAGCTTTCGGTGGAATTCATCTGTTTCCTGCGCCCCGAAAAGCGCTTTTCGTCACTTGAAAAGCTGACCGAACAGTTGAAAGCCGATGCGGCCAAGGCCCGGAAAATCCTCTCCCGCACCTGAACCTTGTCTTTAAAACAATGCCGATTTCCTCCGTTTTTAGAATGATTCGTAAATCGGTGTCCTCAGCCGGACACCGCAACGGGGTTAACTGACTTCCCCGCGACACCTACGCTAATCGCTTCGGTGTCACGGGCTACGAAGAAATCGACGTCCTGCCGGACGTCCCATTCGCGATTCATCAGATCCGCCCTGGCGTCCGTGAGGACGCTGGTTTACTCATAGCCCCCGACACCGTGCGTTAGCGCATAGGTGTCGGGGGTAAATATGTCCCCAACAAATAAGATGTCCGTCAGGACATCGGTTTACCGTCGCGCCCCGCCAGTTTATTTCCTTGTATTTGCATTTGTTAATTTATTGATTGTTAAGCTTGCTATTTAATGCGAATTTAGTTATATTTGCGTTAAATTGTTATGCTTGACAATTCGTGCTTATGCTGTTAGTTGATTTGGCAACAGGAGCACAAGCTGCAATCAACAGTGTATTATTCTGGAACCAATTTGAATTGTAATGATAGAAGGAATTCTCCGGCTCATGACATACTTTATAGTAAGTGATTCGGCCGAAAAGCAGATAAAAAGGACGACACCAAACAAATACCTGCGTTTCTTCTTATGGCTGATTGCCGGAATGGGCATTCTTTATCTGTTTGATTTTATTGCAGGCTTGATTAAAAGATTTATTTAACCTATTCCTAACATGCTGGAACTTATACTCGTAGCTGTGCTTGCCACGGTCGCTTCTCTATTCATCGTTTATCACATCGGATGGCGCTTGTCTTCAGCTTTTGCTAAAAAGGCGCTTTTGCATGTCGTGTTTATAAGCACCTTCCTGGCATTTTATGTGCTGTTTGAAAAAACATTGTTTGAGTCCGTTGAAAGCGGCTGGTTGCACATTGATCTGTGGTCCTTGTTCGACAGATCGGATATGCCGGAGGCTTATCCGGTTAAAGGACCGCTCAAGCCTCTGTGAAGCTGTTGATTGAGACGTTTTTCGGCGGAGAGTCATACTGCGTCATCCGCCGTTGCCGGATACGAAAAAAGCTGTCATCCCGACAGCTTTTATTCGTTTTAAACCAATCATTATCACATTTCTTGTATATATGTTAAACACATGGGTGACGGAATGGTTCACGGGATAGCAAAATTTTTTTATTTCCTCTCCGATTTTCTGATCAGCGTCAGGCCGTCGCGCAGGGGGAGTATGACGGTTTCGAGGTCACTCCGCGAGGCCACATAGCTGTTGAATCGGTCGAGGGCGAGGGTCTGGGCATCGTGGTTTGTCTCCGTGTCGGTGACTTTGCCGTCCCAGAGAGTATTGTCGGCGATGATGAAGCCCCCCTGGCGCAGGCGAGGGAGGACTGCGTCGAGATATTCGATGTAGCGGCGCTTGTTGGCGTCGATATAGATCAGGTCCCAGGTCTCGTCGATGCTCTCTACGATCTCTTCCGCATCACCGATATGAAGCGTGATTCTGTCGCCGCCGGGAGCCGAGCCGAACAGTTCGGTCAGTTCCTCCTCCATCTCGTCGTCGATCTCGACGGTGTGCAGACGGCCTCCCTCGCGCAGACCTTCGGCCAGACACAGGGCGGAGTAGCCGGTGTAGGTGCCGAGTTCAAGGATGCGGTCAGGGGAGACCATTGCCGAGATCATCGACAGCAGGCGTCCCTGAAGATGGCCGGAACACATGCGGGGATAGAGATGACGCAGGTGGGTGCGGCGGTAGAGTCGGCGCAGATGGTCGGGTTCGGGCGAGATGTGGGAGAGGATATAGTCGTCTAAGGAATCTGTCTTCATTTCACGTGGCCCATGACAAAGGCCTGTGCGGCCAGGAAATAAGAATTGAGACCGAAGCCGGTGATTGTCCCGCGGCAGACGGGGGCGATCAGTGAGGTGTGGCGGATTGCCTCGCGCGAAGCGGTGTTGGAGATATGGACCTCGATGACCGGTGTGTCTATTCCTGCAATGGCATCGGCGATGGCCAGAGAGGTGTGGGTATAGGCTCCGGCGTTGAGGATCACTCCGTCAGCATCGGTGTGGTGGAGGAAGTCAATGATGTCTCCTTCGTGGTTTGACTGGAGGTATTCGATTTCGTCTCCTTCAAGCATTTCGCGGAGTTCGATGAGATATGACTCGAAAGTGCGCGAACCGTAGATCTTCGGCTCACGGGTCCCTAAGAGGTTGAGATTCGGACCGTTGATGATAAGAAGTTTCATAGGGGTGGTGACGGTTGTTTACAGATGGTTTGGCGGCTGTCAGAGGGCGGCAGCGGCTGGGTTTAGCACAAGGGTCCAGACGGCGGCTGTCGAGAGGGCCATGAGCAGCAGGAGGATCCAGCTGATGTATGATCTGCCTGGGTAGGCGCTCCATGCGAGCCAGCCAGACAGGAGCATATAGAAGGGATAGAGCCAGACGAATGTCTTGACAGCCTCATTGCCGGCGGGGATGTTGGCTGCGAGGACCGGAAAGGAGAAAGCCGGAAGGAGGAAGAGGATGATCAGCAGCGTCATCCACAGCGGTGGTCTTTGCTTGGTCGGACTCATGGCGTCAATTGTTTTTTCTCTTTTTTTCTTCTTTTTTCAGCCGTTGCTGCTCTTCGGTTTCAGTGCGGTAGGCTCTGACTGTGCGTCTGATGCCCTCGCTCAGGTCGATCTGCGGGTCGAAACCGAAATCGCGCCGGGCCTCGGAGATGTCACATGACCAGTTGCGCTGGGCCATGATGTTGTATTTGTCGGAGTTGAGAGTGACTGGCTGCATCTTGGCGGCGCCGTATTTCTCGGAAACCTTGCAGGCTATTTTGAGCGCCCAGAGAGGCAGACGTACAGGGATCACCAGGCGGCGTCCGAGTTCCCTGGCCACTATGCGGCGGAATTCTTTCTGCGAATAGGCTCTCGGTTCGGAGATGATGTATTTTTTGTGGACCGGAGCCTTTTCGATGGCGTCGAAGATGGCGCGGGCAAGGTCTTCGACATAGATGAATGTCAGCATCTGGCGGCGGAAGCCCACGCCGAAGTCAAAGTGGGAGTCGATGCTCTTGATCATCATCAGATAGTCCTGCTCGTGGGGGCCGTAGACACCGGTGGGACGCAGGATGATCCAGGGAAACTCCGCCGGGAGGGTCTGGAGGAGCGTTTCGGCCTTGATTTTCGAAAGTCCGTAGCGGGTGTTGGGCTGCGGGATCATCGAATTGGTCAGCGGGCTGTATGTTTTCTCATCGCCGGGACCGATGGCCGAGAGCGATGACATGTAGATGAATTTGGCGGGATGCTGGTTGTTGGTGATCAGCGCTTCGCAGAAATTGCGCAGATAGATGTAGTTGATCTGGTTGAAGTCGCTGAAGTTGACACACTTCGTGGCGCCGAGATTGTAGACGATATAGTCCCACGTATGATCCCTGAGCTGCTCGGTGAGCTTCTGAGGGTCATCGTAGTCAAGCGTAATGAATTTTAGCGCCGGATCTGTGAGATAGCGGCGCGAAGTGCTTTCGCGCACTCCACACCAGGTTTCATAGCCTCTTGAAAGGGCTTCACGGGCGATGAAGCCCCCGATGAAACCTCCGGCTCCTACGATCAGTACTTTCATCTTTTCGTTGATTGTCTAATACATTATATTATTTCTCCGGGCTGTCTGCCTGCTGTCCTCCGACTATCTCGGAGAAGAGGTCGATGTAGCGCCGGGCTATTACCGGAGAGGCGAAGCGTTCTCCGATCGACTCATGGAGTTTCTGACGCGGAATGTCGGCTTTCAGAGCCCACATTATGCCTTCGGCCAGATCTTCCGTATCCTTGCAGCGGGCGATGTAGCCGTTTTTCAGATGCTCGACCACATCGTTTCTGCCGTCGCCTCCGAACGTCACCGGAATTGCGCCTCCGGCCTGTCCTTCGACCAGTGTGCCCCCAAGAGTCTCGTAGAGCGAGGAGGAAAGGACCACTTTCGCATTGGCACACAGGTAGCGGATGGTCTTGAAATCGTTGACCATTCCGAGCCATCGGTGTGAGAAGCGCAGACGGTCGAAAGCATCCTTGTTCTTGAGGTGGCCGAAAAAGTAGACCGCGGTGGTCGAGGCAATTTCAGGATAGTTGTCAAATATGTGGTTCAGCGCGTCGATCGCGTAGTCAAGCCCCTTGATGGGATCGTCGAGGCGGGCGGCGCCGAAGATGATTATATTCGGTTTTTCTTCTGTGAACAGGCTGTAAAGCTTCCGGTCGCTCGTATGGTAGAACTGTTCGATCGGGAAGGGGTTGTGGATGGTGAGCACTCGCCTGTCATGGAGCAACGAGGAGTTGCGCGCGCATTCTTCGAGCCAGTGGCTGACGGTTACATAGGTTATGGGTACGTCGGACAGCAGTCGGTGTTTCTTTTTCCAGCAGCGGTGCGAGAGGTCGTCGGGCTTTCCTCCGCCGGCCAGGAACTGACAGTCGCCGCATTCACGCAGATAGTGGTCACAGCCGTGGGCATGGTGGCAGATTCCGGTCATGGCCCACATGTCGTGGAGGGTCCACACGATCTTTTTGCCGGCCTCATGGAGCTTGCGTATGCCGCGGACACCCATCAGCCCCTGGTTGATCCAGTTGAGGCAGACGATGTCAGCTTCCTTTACCCAGGGATGGTGGTGTACGTTGAGGGCGAATGATCCGGTGGAGACCTTGAAGAGCTGTCCGTAGTCAAAGCCTACTGCCGGAAGAATCCGCAGACGTTCGAGGCAGAAGGACATCGAGCGCAGGAAACGGGTGTAGATTGAGTCGACGGTCTTTTCATCGGAAGTTTTGGTGTAGACCACCATCCTGGCGTCGATTCCCTGCTGGCGCAGAGCCTGCATGAGTCTGAACGTGACAATGGCGGCACCGCCGAGAGTGTCGGAATGGTTGACAAGAACCACCTTCTTGCCTTTAAGGTTGTCAGGGAGTCTCCAGCCGTTGTCCTGGGGGAGCTCAGTGCTGTTGGTTTGTGTCATTTCTTATTTGAGGCAGTCTCTGAGTCCTTGGCTTTTCGGCCGGCGCGGAGAGAGGGGAAATCTATCTGATTTCCGACGTTGATCAGGGTAATGTTTTTGTCGCGCAGACGTGCTTTGAGGTAGTTTTGGAATTCAGTCTGCTTTTCGGCTGAGAGCGGACGGCTGTATTTTACCAGAGCCATGCTGACGGTGTCGAGCTTCTCGGTCGCGATGTTGCCGAAGACGGCCCGCGTGATGGCTATCTCCTCGACCTGCGGGAAGATCACCTTGAGTTCCGGAGCCATGCGGCCTGAGATTGTGTCGTTGATGCGCGCCAGGGATATCACGCTTCTGAGCGAGTCGATTGTCTGTTGCTGGGCTGTGAGAGATGTGCGGGCGAATTCATAGATGTCGCTCATGCTCGGCAAGCCGTTCCTGAGTTCCGACAGGTCGGGGGAATCGCCCTGGATTATGTTGAGTTTAGCCCCTTCGAGACCGTAGTTCTTGAGCTGTGAGGCCATTGCGAGCTGAAGGGAGTCGGCAGGAAGCACCTTGCCGATAAGGGTGACGGTGATGCTCTTCTCGCCGTGGCTGATCTCTGCGCTCTTGCTGAGTACCTGGGTTGAGGGGAAGTTGAACTGCTGGGCTATGAAGCGGTCGGCGTTGGCCGAGAAGCGCGACTGGCGCAGCATGTTATAGGTGAGGTAGAGCGAGGGAAGGAGTGTGAGGATGGCTACGGTGTAGACGATGCGGCGCACCCGGCGGGAGCGTTCGGGGTTGAGGGAGACCACGGGGTGGTAGTGCATCAGCTTGACACCGATGAAGGTTGCCAGGCCGATGAAGATCGAGTTGATCAGGAAGAGGTAGAAGGCGCCGAGAAAATAGTTGAGCTGGAGAGTGGCGAGCCCGTAACCGGCGGTACAGAGCGGGGGCATGAGGGCGGTGGCGATTGCCACACCCGGAATCACGTTGCCTTTCGATTTTGAGCCGATGGCGACGATGCCGGCACCTCCGCCGAAGAAGCCGATCAGGACGTCATAGATTGTCGGAGAGGTTCGGGCCAGAAGTTCGCTGTGGCCTTCGCTCACGGGGGAGATGATGAAATAGATCGTGGATGTCAGCACACTGAACATCGCGGCCATCACCAGATTGCGCATAGCGCGTTTCAGCAACTCGAAATCCTGCACGCCTACGCCAAGTCCGATGCCGATGATCGGTCCCATCAGCGGGGAGATCAGCATGGCGCCGATGATGACCGCTGTCGAGTTGGTGTTGAGGCCGAGCGAGGCGATGAAGATCGCGAGGATCAGGATGAGCATGTTGGTCCCCTTGAAGGAGACCCCCTCGCGGATGGCGCTTTCAGCTTCGGCCTGCGGCAGCAGATCGTCAGTCAGCGTGAAATAGTTGACAAAATATTTCTTCAGGGAAGGCATTGACTGTCAGTTTCAGGTGGGTAAGATTGGGTTCAGACAGCTTTTTTGCGGAACTGGTCTTTCACTTCATCGACCACATTGATGATGTAGTCGCCGATCTTTTCAAGCGATCCGATGATGTCCATGTAGTAGATACCGGCCTGATATTCGTAGTGATGGTTGTTGATGTTCTCTACGTTGGCCACACGCAGCTGATTGCGCATGTTGTTGATCTCGCGTTCCTGATTGTAGGAATTGATGATGTCGGACTGCTCGGCGGTCTCGAAGTTGCGCAGGAGCAGGAGCATGTTGGTCATGGCGGCCTCGACGGCGATGAACATCGAGTCGATGTTGCGTGAGATCTCGTCGTTGAAGGTCACATGGCCTTCCTGCTTGCGGATGAGGATTCTGGCCACTCCGTAACAGCAGTCGGCTATGCTCTCGATCTCGCTGACGATGCGCAGCATTGCGGCGATGCGGTGTTTGCCTTCGTTTGACAGACGGCCTTCCGAACAACGGTTGAGATAGTTGGCGATCTCGATTTCCATTCGGTCGGAGATCTCCTCGTATTTCTCCAGGCGTGAGAACTGTTTGGTGAATTCGTTGCCTGAACTGTTGTGGACTATGTTCTGGGCCATGCCGATCATCCGCTGGACTCTCTGGGCATAGACCACTATCTCTTTCTCTGCCTGAGCTATGTTGAGTTCCGAAGCGCTCATCAGACCGCCGGCGATAAACTTGAGCTGGAATTCTTCCTCCTCCTTGTGCTTGGCGGGGAGCAGCTTGACCACGACTTTGACATAGAAGCCTGTCAGCCAGATCATGATCGCACCGTTGATGAGGTTGAAGACGGTGTGGAACATCGACAGTCCGAAGGAGACGCTGAACTGCATCTGGGCTATCTTTGCGAGCACCGGATGGCCTGCGGGAAGACTGCCGTCGAAGATGCTGTTGTAGAGCTGCGGGTCGGATAGCTCGATGTCGTTGACGTATCTGAATATGTCGTCAGGATTACCCTGTCCGAGCCATTCGGTGATGTGGACGTTGAGACGGACAAAGGGGAAGAAGACGGCGAGTGTCCAGAGGATACCGAAAAGGTTGAAAAGCAGGTGGCCCATCGCCGTGCGCTTTGCCGCCACATTTCCGCTCATAGAGGCGAGCAGCGGTGTGATGGTGGTTCCGATATTGCTGCCGAGCACCACCGCGCAGGCAAGGTCAAACGAGATCCAGCCTTTCGTACACATGATCAGGACGATGGCGAACGTCGCCGCTGACGACTGGATCACAGCCGTGAGCACCACGCCCACCAGCATGAAGAGCAGCACTGATCCGAAGCCCATCGATGCATAGCGTTCGAGGAAGGCGAACATCTCAGGATTGCTTTGCAGGTCAGGGACATAGTCGCTGATCATGTCCAGGCCCATGAACATCAGGGCGAAGCCTATAAGAAATTCGCCGATTGACTTCTTGCGGCTGGCGTTGGCGAAGAGCAACGGAACCGCGCAGGCAATCAGCGGAAGAATAAATGCGGAGGTGTCGACCTTGAAGCCGAAGAGAGAGATGATCCACGCCGTGAATGTCGTTCCGACATTGGCGCCGAAAATAACGGCCATTGACTGGGCCAGAGTCATGAGTCCGGCGTTGACAAAGCTGACCACCATGACGGTCGAGGCAGAGGAGCTTTGTATAAGTGCGGTTATCACTATGCCGGTTAGCATTCCGGTGAATCGGTTTCGGGTCATTGCCGAAAGGATTGTACGAAGCCGGTCGCCGGCAGCCTTCTGGAGGCCTTCACTCATCACTTTCATTCCATAGAGGAACAAAGCGACTGATCCTAAAAGACACAGGAGGTCAAGGAAGCTGTAACTCATGTAGCAGGTCTATGATATGTGAAAAGTCGGGGAAAGCATCTGTCCCACAGGGGGTGGTGACATCGGTTGCTTTCTCCGACTGCAAATTTATAAAGAATATTTTAATTTTTATAGGGCCGCTTTCATTTTTGCTACCATGTCGGCATATTCTTCGTCGCTGAGGTAGACCTCGCCCGGATTCATGCGGAATGTGCCTCCGTAGTCAGGACCGTCGACATATTTCGGGGCCAGGTGGAAGTGAAGGTGGGAGAGTTTGTCGCTGTAAGCGCCGTAGTTGATCTTTTCGGGGTGGAACACCTGGTCCATTGCACGGGTCACGCGGGTCACGTCTTTCATGAAGGCGTTGCGCTCCTCGTCGCTCAGTTCGAACAGGTCGTTGACATGGCCGTCATAGGCCACAAGGCAGCGGCCGCGGTAGGTCTGCTCCTTGAAAAGGAAAACTCTTGACACGTCAAGCTTGGCGATTTCGATCATCAGATTGTGGAGAGTCTCGTTGTTGGTGCAGTAGAGACAGTCCTTGGGATCACTTTTCATATTTTGCAAAATTTCTTGGGTAAATAGATTTCGGTTTTGTAGAAGCAAAATTAGAACAAATAATCAGAATTTGCAAAACTGATCTTTTACGTCGGTCCGTTCATTTCATGTAGGAGGACTTGGTGTGGCGTCGCAGTGGAAAAGATACAAGAAAAGCCACCCTGGATTATGGGGTAGCTTAAAAAAACTAAACCCTGAGGTTTGTCCGAAGACAGGGACACTCAGGGGATTCCGTTGCAAAGTTAGAAATAGATTCGTAATTTTGCAAATCGCAATACGTTAAAAATCACGAAGTGAAATATTCCGAGTATGAAAAGGCGTTTTCTCCGGCACGCCTCAATAAATATTTAGTCGCTTGTGGCGGTAATACAGCCAAAGCACTGATTCTGTATAGGCATAACGTAAAGTTGTGCCAAAAGTTCTATGGCATATTGAACATCTTTGAGGTAGTGCTTCGTAATGCCATAAATGCTCATTATCAAAGCGTATTCAATGATGCCGAGTGGATGGAGAGTCAGATGCAATCCGGGGGTATGATTGAAAATGCGCCGCAGAAAAATGAGGTGCTTCGGATAATCGCTATGCTTCGGCAAAACGGACGATATACAAACGACCGTGTTGTTTCCTCTGTCTCTTTCGGCTTCTGGACACACTTGTTTACGCGACAGCCGTTTAGACTTGGGGGGCAGAACTTATTGCGCATATTTCCTAATCGCACTGCCGGATTGGGCCAAAGGGCGGTGTTCAACGAACTTCAGGAGATAAAGACTTTCCGCAACCGCATAGCTCACCATGAGGCTATATGCTTTGATGAGAACGGTAACATTGACATGGCGGGGACACAGAGCAAATATGCGCTTATACTCAAATATATAGATTTCTTAGGATATAAGAGTAGCCATTTATTTTATGGCATAGACATCTTGCCGGATTCCACCATTGCTAAAATCGAGGCATTGAAATAAATATAGCTATGAATTGTGCGGCGGCCCGTTCAGTTCAGGCTGAGGTGTTCGCGGTATTGGCGGGGGCTTTGGCCGGTCAGGCGCTTGAACAGGCGGGTGAAGTGCTGCGGATACTGGAAGCCCAGGTCATAGGCAATGATGCTGATGTCGTCGGCGCTGGTGGCCAGACGGTGTTTGGCCACGGCAACCACCTGACGTGAGATCATCTCCTGAGCGGTGTTGCCCGTCTCCTTTTTTACGAGATCGCCGAAATAGCCCGGAGTCAGGTTGACTTTCTCGGCAAAATAGGCCACAGAGGGGACGGTATCGGCGCGGCTGTCGCGTTCGAAGTAGGCTTTCAGTTCACGCTCGAAGCGGCTGACAATGTCGGAATTGACCTTGTGGCGCACGATGAACTGGCGGTCGTAGAAGCGGTGGAGATACTCCAGAAGCAACTGGATGTTGGCCGACAGCAGTGCAGCCGAGTGATGGTCCACCGGATGTTCAAGCTCACGTCTGATCTTGTCAAGACAGTCAAGGAAAATGCCACGTTCATCTTCCGAAAGATGGAGCGCTTCCATCTGCGAGTAGTCAAAGAAGCTGAAATCCGAGATCTTGTCGCCCAGAGGGGTGCCGTAGATCAGATCGGGATGAAACAGCAGTCCGACCACATCGGGCGCCACGACATCACGCTTCATCTCCACGTCGATCATCTGGCCGGGCGAAAAACTGACCACAGTTCCCTCCTGATAGTCATAATGGCGCCGTCCGTAGCGAATAGAGCATTCCACACCGTTTTTCAGAAACAGCGCATAGACTCCATACTTGACTCTGATGTGATTGACCGCCTGACTGGCCTGCTTCAGGTCTATGACCGTCACCAGCGGATGGAGCGTAGGCAGTCCGTACAGTTTGTTGTAATCGTCTATCGAATCCAGGTTGATAATCTTCTTTTCCATAAGGCAAATTTAAACATAATTTCCTTGCCTACATGCAAACACCGTGAATATTGGTAGGTAAGCCACGGAAAAAGGGAAACTGTCCGGACAACAGACAGATAAATTTTGTCGGTTTGAGGAATCTTAATACCTTTGTCGGCTGAAATCCGCCTGAGGCGGACGATTTCGAATATTTTTAAATTGGAATAAATATATGTCAACCTATACAGTTGAAGATCCTCGTAAGGTGACCACCCGCCGCCTTATGGAAATGAAGGCCAAGGGCGAGAAGATCGCTATGCTGACCTCTTATGACTATTCTATGGCCCGCCTGGTCGACGAGGCCGGTATGGATGCAATTCTTGTCGGTGACTCGGCGGCAAATGTGATGGCAGGCTATGGCACCACTCTGCCGATCACTCTTGACCAGATGATCTATCATGCGCAGTGTGTGACCCGCGGGGTCAAGCGCGCTCTCGTTGTCTGCGACATGCCTTTCGGTACCTATCAGGGCAATTCTACCCAGGCGCTTGCTTCGGCCATCCGCATCATGAAGGAGAGCAATGCCGAGGCTGTGAAACTTGAAGGTGGCAAGGAGATCATCGAGTCGATTGAGCGCATTATCTCTGCCGGTATTCCTGTCATGGGCCATCTCGGTCTGACTCCGCAGAGCATCAATAAGTTCGGCACTTACAATGTCCGTGCCCGCGAGGAGGCCGAGGCTCAGAAGCTTATCGAAGATGCCCTTTTGCTTGAAAAGGCCGGATGTTTTGCCATTGTCCTTGAGAAGATTCCGGCAGAACTTGCCACAAAGGTCTCTCAGAGCCTTTCAATTCCGACCATCGGTATCGGTGCCGGTGGAGGCTGTGACGGTCAGGTGCTCGTGCTTCAGGATATGCTCGGCATCAACAAGGGTTTCACTCCACGCTTCCTGCGCCGCTATGCCGACCTCGGAACAGTCATCGAGGATGCAATCGGCAATTATATCAATGATGTGAAGAGCTCGGATTTCCCCAACGAGAAGGAGCAGTATTGAGGCCGTCGGCAGGCAGTGGCGTTGCTATCACCACTGTATCGGTTGGCGTATCCACCAACATGTCATTATCCAGTGCCAAGACGCCTATTCTTCTCTACTGCCATTACCGGTTGTGATGAGCCGTTGGCTGCATGATGGCTTCAACGCGTATCGAAGTTGCGTAGCAGCCTAAAGAATCTGATGCGCCGGGGCTGCATAATGGCTTCAATGCGAAGCGAAGCTGCGTAGCAGCCTAAAGAATCCAGGCCACTGCAAGGGCGCCGTAGGTGTCCGCAGCTGTGGTTATCGATACCCCCTCCCCCGAAAAAGAGCGCCGTAGGTGCGAAACATGTGTTGACGTGTTTCGCACCTACGGCGCTCTTATAATGTTATGTAAATTCCATTTTACCACAGCTGCGGACACCTACGGCGCCCTTGCAGTGGCCTGGATTCTACCGACCGCTGACGCGGCCTGCCTTTTGAAGCTCTTGTCGCAAACCGGTCACAATCAATTGTCGCAAACCGATTACAATCAATTTCCTGCCGTAGAAGGGCCGGATTCCACGGCAATTGCGGACGCTTTAAAAAGCGTCCCTACTGCGAATCATGGTTTTGCAACAATCACCCTACCGGTAGAATGGTTCTGTAACACCCTGAATTTCTTTAGCCGAAGCTGAAGGTCTGGGGTGTGGAGCCGGGGGCGCTGTGGGTGGCTGAGAGGTTGGCGCTGCCGTCGAGGGCACCGTTGCGCACGTCGTCCACGATCTTGCGGTCGCGCTTGTAGGTCGGGTATTTTTCCAGAATGTCGCAGACGGCATCGTCGTCGAGCTGGTTGAGACCGAGAACGATTGTCGACGAGCGGTCTTTGCCTTCGGTCAGATCCTTGATTTTGGTCAGGCCGTATTCCTCGGCGAGGCGTTCGTCAGAGACTTCCGGTTCTTTGGGTTTTGCAGGTGCCTTGGGGGCAGGAGGGACTGCGGCGGGAGCGGCCTGACGTTCGGTGCCGACGGGTGTGGAGGGGCGTGAGCCGGGTGTTCCCATCGAGAATCCGAAGCCGCTCGAAGCGCCGCCCGACATGATTTCTTCCTCCTCCTCGCGCAGAGTCACATCGAAACCTGCCGCAAGAATGGTCATCTTCACGCCGTTGCCGAGGTTTTCGTCGAAGCCTACACCCCAGATCACGTCCACATCGGTGTTGATCGAGCCGATGAAGTCGGTGATCTCGCGTGTTTCGCTCATGAGGAACTTCTCTTCGGCGTTGGGGTTGAAGAAGAGGTTGAAAAGCAGCTTCTTGGAGCCGAGAATGTCGCGGTTTTTGAGAAGCGGTGAATTGAGGGCGTCGTGGATAGCCTTTGTCACTCGGTTTTCACCCTCGCCGAAGCCGGTCGAGATGATGGCCGCGCCGCCGTCGCGCAGAGTGGTGTCGACGTCGTTGAAGTCGAGGTTGATCAGGCCGTTGCAGGTGATCAGCTCGGAGATGGAGCGGGCTGCGATCGACAGAGTGTCGTCGGCCTTGCCGAAGGCGTTGAGGAAGTCGAGGTCGCCGTAGATCTCGCCGAGACGCTCGTTGTTGATGACGAGAAGGGCATCGACATGCTTGGCCATCTCGTCGGCACCAGCGATCGCCTTGCGGATCTTTTTCTGGCCTTCGAAGAGGAAGGGGATGGTGACGATGCCGATTGTCAGCAGGCCGCGTTCCTTGGCGATGCGGGCCACGACGGGAGCGGCACCGGTGCCGGTTCCGCCTCCCATGCCGGCGGTGATGAACACCATCTTGGTCTGGTCGTCGAAGAGGGCGGCGATTTCATCGGCGCTCTCCTCGGCGAAGTCACGGGCCTTTTCGGGCTTGTTGCCGGCGCCGAGGCCGTCGCCGATCTCAAGGGTGTGGGGCACACGCGAGTGGCAGAGGGTCTGGTGGTCGGTGTTTATATTTACGAAGGACACATTCTTTATGCCCTGGACATACATGTGGTTGACGGCGTTGTTGCCGCCGCCGCCTACACCGATGGCCATGATGTTGCAGGCGATATCCGAGCCTTCCTGGTTGCTCTTGAATGCAGAGGTGTCGGAGATGTCCTGATTATAGGTGTTGTTCTGATCTTCCATTTTGAGTAAGAATTTTTTAACAGCTTCTGGAGAGAGGTGCTATTGCTCTGCTAAGGGGTGTTATAAAGAATGTGTTAGTTGTCATTGTCGATGTCGTCGTCCTCGACCGGTTCGGTCATGAGGTTGACAAGCCGTTCGCGCACGTTGTTCCACAGCGAGAAACCTTTTTTCTTTTCAGGAGCGGCAGCGGGCTTTTCTTCAGCGGCGGCCTGCGCCTGTGCCTGAGTCTGCGGCTGGGGATAGTTGTGAGTGGCGTAGGTCGGTCTGGGAGCCTGCTGGGGCTGTTGAGGCTGCATCTGCTGAGGCTGCTGCACAGTCTGCTGAGTCTGTACGGGCTGAACGGGCTGCTGCGATTGAACGGGCTGTTGCGGCTGGGTGTAGAGCGGCTGCTGATAGCGGGGTTCTTCGGCCACAGGCACATAGAGCGGTTCCTGCATAACCACCGGTTCCGGACGGCTCAGACATTCCTTGACATCGCGGTCTTTGGCGGCTGCGGCGAGGATGGAGATGACGTCGACGTGGTCAGTGGCGTTGATGCGTCCGTCGAGTATGCGCAGACGGTTTACGGGACTGCCGTAGCGGACCTTCATTGTGGTGAGGTTCTCCAACCGGCGGTCAAAGCCGTTGAGTTTCGATCCGCGGCCAACGAGGATGATGCCTGCGGGCAGCTTGTCGGGAGTCAGTTCGGCATATTTTATCTGCTCGTTGATATTGGCGATGATCTCGCCCGCGCGGGCCGAGACATAGTTGTTGATCTGGCCGAAATCGGTCAGGCCGTTGGTGGGGAGGGCTGCCGGTTCGGGGGTGCTGAGGGCGTTGCCGCCGTCGATCTTAAGCTCTTCGGCGCGTTCTTCGAGATAGTTGAGCGCGGTGATGTCGCGGGTGATGTTGCGTGAGCCCATCGGGATTGTGACCATGTAGAGCAGCACTCCGTTCTTGTAGATGGAAACGGTGGTTGTCTCCGCACCGAAGTCGACGAGCATACAGCCCTGACGCTTCTCTTCGGGATAGAGCACAAGGTCGGCTTCGGCTATATGGCGGACGAACATGTCGTGGACGCCGAGATGGAGTCTCTCGTCAAGCACATGGTTGAGGTTTCTGACGAGCTGATTGCGGCAGCTGATCAGGTTCAGACGGGCCGAGACGTGGGAACCGAACATTCCGACGGCGCGGTTTGTCGGCGAATTGTCCACGCGGAACTCCTTGGGAGTCACGCCGACGATTGTGCGCTCGTGGATCTGATAGTTGAGCGCATCGCGGGTCATGTCGGCGATGAGTTCGCCCGTGATCTCCATTTCGTGGGGCAGACGGCGCTCGATCTCAATGCCCTGGGCCATCAGAGAGCGTCCGCCGACCGAAACATAGACACCGGTCACATTGCGTCCCGGCTCGCGCATCTCCAGACGCTCGATCACGTTGCGGATTGCCGTGGCCGTCTCGACCACGTTGCGTATGCAGCCGTAGCGCACTCCGTCAGAGAGTTTCTCCTCTTCGACAGATTTCACGCTCAGAGTGCCCTGAGGGTCAACGGTGCCGATCGCACCTTTTATTTTCGAGCTCCCGATTTCAAGAGCCACTATATATTTTTCTTCCATGGAGATGTATTGGGTTTTCAGTTGATTTTTTCAGTTTTTGGTTCCGTCTTTTTGGCGGCTGAGTTTTCTTGAGGGGTTTTCCTTGCGGCCGGAATGGGCTTTTCATTGTGGGCCTCCATGCCGGGTATGGTCTGTCCGGGGGCCACGTCGTCGCCCGCGAGCATCGTGCCGGTGTCTACGCTCTCGTCGTCGTCATACTGCACTGTCTCCACCTTCTGCGGTGCTCGCCGGCGCTTGGTGGCCACCAACTGTCCTTTCCATTTGAGCGAGAGGGTGTCATATTTCTCCCATCCCTGGAGGGGGAGCACCTTGGAATAGAATTTTTTCAGCCGTGAGAACTTGTCGTCGAAATGGGCGGGAGCGCCGAAGTTGATGACGTGTTCGCGGATGACGGGCACAAGGATGATGTCTCTCGGCGATTTCACCTTGATCATGGAGATGTAGGAGTTCCAGACCGAGTCATTGGAGATGTAGTTGAGCAGCGGGAGGAGCGATTCAGGGGTGAAGACCGAGTCGGAGGGATCGAAATGGCCCTCGATCACCGGGACATCCTTATGGAAACGGGCGTCGGCCTTGACGCGTTTGCCCGCGCGGTTGATGTAATACGACTCACCTTCGTCGAAGATTCTGGCCACAGGAATGATCGGCGTGGCCGTGATTCTTATTGTCCCGTCGGTGTAGCGGACAACTTCGGCATCCTCGATCTTGTCCATCTCGATGAGGCGGCGGCGTATCTGCTGGGTGTTGATGTTGCCCAGAGCCATTCCCGCAGCTTTGTCGGGGAGGGAGTCAAGCTCGCGAGAGAGTTCGGCGGCAGTGACAAAGTGTCTGTTTCCGTCGGTACCGGCAATTGTGATCTCCATGCCGCGGCAGGGTTCCATGTCCGCCTCGTTGGCGGTCACGGTCAGTGCGATGACCAGATAGGCCACAAGCAGCAGTGATGATATTATTGTGAGGTAGCGCGACATTCAGAGGATGTTTGATGACAAGAGCAAAAAATTGTCAGTGGTTTTGAGATGAATATTGTGTCAGGCGGGGACTGTAAGCGTAAAATCAATCGAGATTCTCAATGATGGCGGGGATGAACGTGTTGATGTCACCAGCGCCGAGTGTCAGAAGAATGTCAAAGTTACGGTTTTTCAGCGTTTCCACCAATTTTTCTTTGTTAATTAAGATTTTGTCTTCGCAGCGGACTTTGTCGAAGATGATCTGTGAGGTGACTCCTTCGATCGGCTCTTCGCGGGCGGGATAGATGTCGAGAAGCACCAGTGAATCGGCTCCTGAAAGAGCGTCGGCGAAGTCGGAGGCAAAGTCGCGGGTGCGGCTGTAAAGGTGGGGCTGGAATGCCACGGTCAGACGGCGGTCCGGATAGATTGCCTTGACGGATTCGATTGACTTGCGGACCTCTTCGGGATGGTGGGCGTAGTCGTCGATGATGACGCGGCCTGTCCCGTTGGCTTCCTTCAGGTGGGTCTCGAAGCGGCGTTTTGTGCCGCGGTAGCTGCTGATTGCCTCACGCACTACATCCGGTTCCCATGCTTCGGTCAGGCAGATTGCCGCGGCGGCTGCCACGGCGTTTTCGATGTTGACTTCGACGGGGACTCCGAGGTTGATGTTGCGGATTGTGCCGCGCGGAGTGATGAGGTCGAAGGTGATGGTGCCGTTGGCCCGGCGGATGTAGCCTGCATGGAAGTCGCCGCTGTCGCGGGAGTAGGTGTAGACTCTGACACCCTCCTGCGGACGGGGTTTGAGCTTGAGGTTTTCGTGGATGACCAGTGCGCCTTCCGGACGGATCAGTTCGGTGAAGCGGGCGAAGCTTTCGAGATAGGCTTCTTCGGTGCCGTAGATGTCGAGATGGTCCGGATCGGTTGCGGTGATGACGGCTACGGTCGGGGTGAGATGATGGAACGAGCGGTCAAACTCGTCGGCCTCGATGACGCTGAACGCCGACTGGGGCGCGAGCAGGAAGTTGGTGCCGTAGTTGAGCATTTCGCCTCCGAGGAAGGCGTTGCAGCCGAAAGAGCCGCTGTTGAGGATGTGGGCGGCAATGGATGAGGTGGTTGTTTTGCCGTGGGTTCCGGCGAAACACAGCGAGCGGCTGTTGCGGGTGATCAGACCCAGCACGGCGGCACGTTTCAGGACCTCGAAGCCGTTGTCGCGGAAGTAGCGCAGCACGGGCAGATCCTCAGGAACAGCCGGAGTGTAGACCACAAGGGTTGTTTCCGGATCGCGGAATGCCGCGGGAATGCTGTCGGCGCTTTCGTCGAAGCTGATTTCCACTCCTTCCGAGCGCAGTTCGTCGGTCAGAGCGGTGGATGTGCGGTCATAGCCGGCCACTTTCTTGCCGGTAGCGAGAAAATAACGTTCGAGAGCGGCCATACCGATTCCGCCTGCTCCTACGAAATATATGTTGTCTATTTTGGTGATATCGTGTTTCATTTCGTGTCTTTGATGGTATTGATGATTATATCTACAATTTTTTCATCGGCGTTTTTAAGCGCCATTTTGCTGATTTCAGCGCTGAGAGCCGAGCATTCGGCGGGGTTCGAGATCAGTTTTTCCAAAGTGGCCGGCAGGGAGTCCACAGCCTGGGAGTCGAGGATCATGACTGCCGCCCCACGAGTTGAAAGTGCTTCGGCGTTGTGGCGCTGATGGTCTTCGGCCACGTTGGGCGAGGGAATCAGCACACAGGCTTTGCCGAGGTTCTGGAGTTCGGAGATGGTGCCCGCACCCGCGCGCGACACGACAAGATCCGCCGCACGGTAGGCCACATCCATGTCCGAGATGAAGGTCGTGGCTTTTACGTTGTCATAGCTTTCGGCGAGTTTCTGGAACTGCGGCGCTCCATAGCGTCCGGTCTGCCACATCAGCCCTACCTCCTTGTCGCGAAGCATGTCAAGCGATGCGGCAATGGCCTCGTTGACAGTGCGCGCGCCGAGACTGCCGCCAACAGTGAGTATCAGAGGCTTTTCCGGATCGAAACCGAGTTTCTTCTTGGCTTCGGCCTGGGTGAGGGTGCAGTTTTCAAGATCGGTCCGCACGGGATTGCCGGTCTTGGTGATAACTTCCGCCGGGAAGAAGCGGTCCATTCCGTCATAGGCCACACAGATGGCTTTTGCTTTTTTTGCAAGAAGTTTGTTGGTCACTCCGGCATAGGAGTTCTGTTCCTGGAGCAGAGTGGGGACACCATGTTTCTGAGCCTGTTTGAGCACCGGTCCGCTCGCGTAGCCGCCGACTCCGACTGCAATGTCCGGACGGAAGTCGCGCACGATGCGGCGCGCTTTGCGCAGCGATTTCCAGAGCTTGAACAGTACTCCGAAGTTGCGCCAGAGGCGTTTGCGGTCGAAACCCGCTACCGGCAGACCCTCGATCCGGTAACCTGCGGCGGGAACTCGTTCCATCTCCATGCGTCCGAGGGCGCCTACAAAGAGGATTTCGGCCTCCGGAAAACGTCGCCTGACGGCGTTGGCAATCGAAAGAGCCGGGAAAATGTGGCCTCCGGTACCTCCGCCGGAGATCAGCACACGCTTTATTTTAATCTGTTCTTCATTCATGTGGCGATAAATAAAGAGATTGATGATCAGTGCATTCTGTGAAGTGGTCCGCTAAGATTCTACAACTGCATCTGGTTTTCAGCACCGAACTGTTCGGGCAGGGCGTCGATTTCGTCGCGGATGTCCTGTTTCTTGCCGCCCTGGCGTGTTGCCGTGCGGCTGATTGAGAGCATTATGCCGAAGGCTATGGCGGTTACGAGGATCGAGGTGCCTCCCTTGGATAGCAGCGGGAGCGGCTGACCGGAGACGGGGAAGACGCCGGTCACAATGGCGATGTGGAAGAGCGCCTGGAAGGCGATCATGACCGCCATACCAATGACAACAAGCGCGGGGTAGGTTCGGTTGCAGTGCGATGCGATTCCTGAGGCGCGTCCGAGCAGCCAGAGGTAGAGCATGAGCACCACAAGGCCGCCGATCAGACCGAGTTCCTCGACGATGATGGCGAAAATATAGTCGGAGAAGGCCAGTGGGAGGCGAGAGGCCTCGCGGGAGTTGCCGGGGCCTACGCCGTGGATGCCTCCGTGGGCCTGGGCCATGTAGGAGAGAATTTCCTGACGGTTCTTGCCTACTGCGGGGATGTCCCATTTGGGTATCGAGTCGTTGTTATGGCGCTGGATACGGGCCATCCAGGTGTCGAGACGCGATGGATTTTTCTTTGCGGTCCCATCGGCCACCATCTCGATCTCCTGCTCTGCATCAGCCGGGATATCCTTTGACCGCGAGTCACTCCAGTATAGATAGATGCCGAAAAGGGCGCCAAGCGCCAGATAGGCGAGCGTCAGCACAAACAGATGGGAGAATTTCACGCCGCCGACAATCATCATCGAGTAGCTGATGGCCAGAAGCAGCAGAGTATTTGTCAGGCCCTGTTCGATCAGCAGTCCGCTGAGCAGCAGGACAATCGCGCCGGAGTATTTTACGGCGTTCGACGTCACACCGACCTTTTTGGTATTGGGATTCCAGGTCATGACAAGGGCTATCAGCAGCACTGCCGACAGTTTGACCATCTCAGCCGGATAGATGCCTATTCCGAGTATGGTCAGCGACCGGCGGGCGCCGTTGACGATTTCGCCGAAAAACATGACGTAGACCATCATGGCCACGCTGACAAGTGCGAAACCGAGGGTGAAGGGGATAAAGTCGGAGTAGTGGCGCTTGGAGAGGAACCATACGACGAAGGTGCCACCGGCAAGCATCACAAGATGACGCAGAATCGGGCCCATCACTCCGATCGAGGAGCCTGCCACTTCGCGCGATGATGCGCTGTACAGCTCGATGATCGAGATGATGCAGAGGCCGATGAAGATGCCCCAGATGTGTTTGTCGGCTTTGGCGACGGCTTTGGGTTTGGCCGTTGAGTGTTCGCCGGATGAGGATATTGTCTGACTCTGGACTGCCATGAACTTATGGAGAGGATGGGGGATTAGGGATTCGGTTCTGTTTCTTATTTAGATTCGAGTTTGCGGACTTCGGCCTTGAATTGGCGTCCACGGTCCTCGTAGCTGCTGAAAAGGTCGAAGCTGGCGCAGCAGGGGGAGAGGAGCACGGTGTCGCCCGACCGGGTGATGGCTGCGGCTGTCGAAACGGCTTCTTCGATCGAATGGGTGTCATGGATCTCAGGAACTTCTCCGGTGAAGAAGTCGAGGAGTTTGGTGTTGTCCTTGCCCATGCAGATGATGGCCTTTACTTTTTCCTTGACCAGCGGAAGGATTTCGGAGTAGTCGTTGCCCTTGTCCTTGCCGCCAAGGATTAGCACGGTGTCGGCGGGCATTGATTCCAGCGCATACCAGCATGAATTGACGTTGGTTGCCTTGGAGTCGTTGATGTAGCGGACGCCGTTGACTGTCGCGGTGTATTCCAGACGGTGTTCGACTCCTTCGAAATCGCCGAGAGCGCCGCGGATCTCCTTCTTGTCGATGTCGAGCAGACAGGCCGAGAGGGCGGCTGCCATCGAGTTGTAGAGGTTGTGGAGGCCGTTGAGCGAGAGTTCGGCACGGGGCATTTTCAGGGATGTCTTCGGAGTGTCGATGATGAGCGATGCTTCGTCGCTGTCGTTGTCAACGTAGGCGTGGCAGCCCGGCTCGCGGTGTTCGGCAAAGGGATAAAGTGTGGCCTCGGTGCGTATGCGTTCGAGCTGGCTGGTGATGACGGGGTCGTCCTGCCAGTAGATGAACGCGTCCTGAGGGGTCTGGTTGTTGAGGATGCGGAACTTGGCGTTGATGTAGTTCTGCATCTTGTAGTCGTAGCGGTCGAGGTGGTCGGGAGTGATGTTGAGGATCACAGCGATGTTGGCGCGGAAGTCATACATGTTCTCCAGCTGGAAGCTCGAAAGCTCGATGACGTAGACGTCATGCTTCTCGCGGGCGACCTGGAGGGCCATGCTGCGGCCTACGTTGCCTGCCAGACCGACGTTGATTCCTGCGTTCCTGAGGATATGGTAGGTGAGCAGCGTTGTGGTTGTCTTGCCGTTGCTGCCTGTTATGCAGACCATTTTCGCATCCGTGTAGCGTCCGGCGAGTTCGATTTCGGAGATTACGGGGATGCCTTTTTCCGCGATGGCTTTCATGACAGGAGCTGTCGGGGGGATGCCGGGGCTTTTGACCACCTCGTCGGCCGCGAGAATGCGCTCCATCGTGTGGCCACTCTCTTCCCATTCGATTCCTTCATCGTCGAGCATACGGCGATAATGTGCGGCTATGGTTCCATAGTCGCTGAGAAAAACATTCATTCCTTTTTCCTTGCCGAGGATGGCGGCGCCGACACCGCTCTCACCTCCGCCGAGTATGACGAGATTTTTTGCCATTTTTATGCTGTTGTTAGCTGTCACTATATATTTATATGTCACTATATATTATATATGTGTAGTGCGACGGGTATTATCTGATTTTGAGGGTTACGAATGTGATCACTGCGAGGAAGATCCCGATGATCCAGAAGCGAGTGACGATCTTGGGTTCCGGGATGGCCCGCAATGGAGCCTGGATCAGGGCCTCGATGCCTGAATTGCCGGGTTTCTGGTAGTGGTGGTGGAGTGGTGTCATCTTGAAGATGCGCCGTCCCTTGCCGTATTTGCGTTTGGTGTATTTGAAATAGGCCACCTGGAGCATCACCGAGAGGTCTTCGACAAAGAAGATCGCACAGAGTATCGGGATCAGCAGTTCCTTGTGGATGAGGATGGCGAAGACGGCGATGATGCCGCCGATCGTCAGCGATCCGGTGTCGCCCATGAATACCTGGGCCGGATAGGCGTTGTACCAGAGGAAGCCGATCAGCGCCCCGATGAAGGCCGACATGAACACCACGAGTTCCGACGATTGCGGTATGTACATGATGTTGAGGTAGGTTGAGTAGATCACGTTGCCTCCCAGATAGGCCATGATCGCCAGGGCCACGCATATTATCGCCGAGGTTCCGGCGCAGAGGCCGTCAAGTCCGTCGGTCAGATTGGCGCCGTTGCTTGTCGCCGCCACGACGACGATGACCACGAATATGAACACTATCCATCCGCCGGCCTGGGCATAGTCGCCCATCCATTGGGTCAGGTAGGCATAGTCGAAGTTGTTGTTCTTGACGAAGGGGATTGTGGTCTGCGTCGACTTGACATCCTGACTTTCGCTTGCCATGATGGTCTCGGTATTTTCTTCCGAATAGGTGACAGGGATGATCTCACGCTGGGTGATGTCAGGGCTGAGATACATGGTCAGACCGACGATCAGTCCGAGACCGACCTGGCCGATGATCTTGAATTTCCCTTTCATGCCCTCCTTGTCGTGTTTGGCTACCTTTATATAGTCGTCACAGAAACCGAGGGTGCCGAGCCAGACGGTGGCTATCAGCATCAGGATCATATAGATGTTGCTCAGGTCGCCGACGAGCAGACAGGGAATCAGGATGGAGATGATGATGATGACTCCACCCATTGTCGGGGTTCCGGTCTTCTGCATCTGTCCTTCCAGACCGAGATCGCGGATGATCTCCCCGACCTGCATCAGTTGCAGACGGTCGATGATCTTGCGACCGAATACCAGAGCGATGAAAAGCGAGAGCAGCAATGCGGCGCCGGAACGGAAGGTGATGTAGGTCATCAGTCGCGATCCGGGGATATGGCTGTCTTGCAGAAGGTCAAAAAGATAATAAAGCACTTCAAATAAGTTTTAACTCTTGTTATTAAACACCCCTTTGGAGGGTTTTCGTCAGTTCATTAACACCTTTCCTACTGTTTGGGTTTGGATTCGGCGGCGATAATCTCGCGGACCACCTCACGGTCATCGAAGTGGTGTTTGACACCCTTGATCTCCTGATAGTCCTCATGGCCTTTGCCTGCGATGAGGATCACCGAGCCTTTTGAGGCGAGCGATGCTGCGGTCCTGATTGCCTGGCGGCGGTCAGTGATGTGGAGTGTGCGGGTGCGGGCTTCCTCGTCGAGACCTTCCTCCATGTCGCGGAGAATCTCTTCAGGCTCCTCGAAACGGGGGTTGTCGGAGGTCAGGATCAGGCGTTCGCTGCGGGCTGCGGCCTCGCGGGCCATGATTGGGCGTTTGCCTTTGTCGCGGTTGCCGCCTGCGCCGACCACGGTGATGATCTCGCCCTGACGTCCGATCACCTCGCGGATGGCGTTGAGCACGTTGACAACAGCGTCAGGTGTATGAGCGTAGTCCACGATCGCAGTGTAGCCTTTGGGCGAGTGGAAGGCCTGGAAGCGTCCGGCCACGGGAACGAGACGTGACATCTCGCGCAACACATCCTCCTTCTCCCATCCGATCAGGATGCAGGCGCCGTAGACGGCTGTGAGATTGTAGGCGTTGAATTTGCCGGTGAAGAGGAGTTCGACCTCATGTCCGTTGAGGCTCAGAAGAGTGCCGTCGAGACGCGATTCGACGATGCGCCCGCGGAAGTCGGCCTCGGAGCGCAGCGAGTAGGTCAGACGGCGTGCGCGGGTGTTCTGGAGCATGATCTCTCCCACTTTGTCGTCGGCGTTTGTCAGCGCGAATGATCCGGCGGGGAGCATATCGAAGAATTTCTTCTTGGCGGCGAGATAGGCTTCGAATGTCTTGTGATAGTCAAGATGGTCGCGGGTGAGATTGGTGAAAATTCCACCCTCGAAGTGGAGTCCGGCTATACGCTGCTGGTCGGCTGCATGGGAGCTTACTTCCATCGCGGCGTATTCACATCCGGCTTCGACCATGCGGTGGAGAAGCTCGTTGATGGTGAGCGGGTCGGGGGTTGTGTGGTCGGTCGGATAGGCTGTGTCGTCGACGTAGTTGCACACAGTCGAGAGCAGCCCGGCCTTGTGGCCGAGCAGACGGGCCATCTCGTAGATCAGAGTGGCGGTTGTCGTCTTGCCGTTGGTTCCGGTGACTCCGACAAGTTTCAGTTTGCGCGAGGGGTTGTCCCACCACTGTGAGGCGAGATAGCCCAGAGCGACCGGCGAGGAGGGGACAACGATGTAGGTGACATGCGTCGAGAGGTCTTCGGGAAGTTCCTGACAGACGATGGCAGTGGCCCCTTTCTCGATGGCCATGGGGATGAACTTGTGGCCGTCGACGCTGACGCCTGGAACTGCCACGAAGAGAGTCCCTTCACTCACTTGACGGGAGTCTGATGTCAGGCCCGAAATCATTTTTTCGTCGCTGCCGATGACTTTGATGGTTTGCACCGGAGCGAGCAGTTCGTTGAGCTTTTTCACCTTAGATTATATATATGTAGTGTTTGACTATTGTTTCAGTAATTTGTCTGTTTGGGAGAGGAGTAAGAGGAAATTTTTTCAGTTGGCGAGCACGAGCCGGATGCGGGTGCCTTTCGGGGGATGAGATCCGGCGCTGTGGCTCATGGAGCGTACATAGCCGGAACCGGAGTATTCAATGTTGTAGCCGGCGTTCTCAAGTGCCACGACTGCGTCCCGGAGACCGTAGCCCTTGACATCGGGGACTCCACCTCCGGGTGCCGGTGGTGCCGGATTGCGGAGGGTGCGGCGCGAGGGGATGGAGAAGTCGGCCTTGACTTTTTCGTATGGATTCTTGCCGGGAGTGGCATAGAAGGTGGGCGCGTTTGCCGAGGGGGTGTTCTCGCGGTAGTCCGAACTGTTGCCAAGCAGGCCGCGGGAGTAGAGTTTGAGAGCCACGTTGCGCAGCACCTGGCCGGAGGTAGTCGCTGCGCCGAAGAAGTTTTTGGTCGGATGGCAGGTCAGCACGACGCAGGAGTACATCGGGTTTTCCGCCGGGAAGAATCCGCAGAAAGCCAGACGCTTTTTCCCCTGGTTGTAGGCCCCGTTCTCGATCATGTAGCAGGTTCCGGTCTTTCCGGCTATTCTGACAGTGTTGTTGCGCAGGAAGCGTCCGGTTCCGTGGTCACCCCAGACGACGTTTGTCAGCATCTCGCGCACGATTTTGGCAGTGCGCGGCGAGCAGGCGCGTCCGTTGCCCATGAAGGTGACGGGCAACACCGAGTCAACCGCACCCTTTATCTGCTTGACAAGGCGCGGGCGCACGAAGACACCGTCGTTGGCGATGGCGTTGTAGATTGCCAGGGTGTAGAGCGGCGGAATTTCAGTCGCATAGCCGTAGCTCATTCGTGAAAGGGCTATGCGTCCTCCGCGGTCAGAGGGTATGCTGTCGAAGCGCGGCGGAACCTCGCCTGCGATTCCTGTGTTGAGCGGTTCGAGGAAGCCGAGTTGCTTGACGCGCGAATAAAAAGCGCCGGGGTTGTCATTGTATTTCCGGGTGATGATGCGGGCCATGCCGATGTTCGACGACTGTTCGAGCACATCGCCGACGCGGATCGAGGTCGAGTGGTGGGCGTCGGTGATGGCGCGTCCGCCCGCATAGGCCCATCCGCTTCCGGTAGGCAAAGTTTCGTTCAGATCGGTGACAATGCCGTCTTCAACGGCGATCATCATCGAGAGGGTCTTTACGACAGATCCGGGTTCATAGCCCATCACTGCGCGGTTGCGGGCCTCGATATAGCCCGGTCCGCGGGGATTGCGTTCAAGATTGGAGATTGCCTTGATGTCGCCGGTCTTCACGTCCATCAGCACTGCCACACCCCAGTCGGCTCCGCAGGTGTCGAGGACATTGTTCAGCTCGCTCTCGACAATGTCCTGCATGTTGATGTCGATCGTTGTGACGATGTCGCTGCCGGGGACAGCCGGGACATCGGTCCAGTCGGTGATCTTCTTGGTCAGGTTGATCATCTTGCTGTAACCGATCTTGCCGTAGAGGAGGGAGTCAAGGGCTTTTTCGAGGCCTGAGATGCCGTGGATCTCCTTGCTTTCGGTCGTTTCGCCGACACCGCCGATGCTTCGGCGCGCCATGTCGCCGTAGGGGTTGAAGCGGCGCATGTATTTTTCAAACGTCAGACCCGTGCGGTTGCGGTTCTTGACGCTGAAAAAGGGCAGTGTGCGCATGGTCTCCATATCGGCGTGTGAGAGTCCGCTCAGGAGCTTGTAGGCTCTCGGACGCTCGTCGCGTTTCTTGTCAAGCGGTGCGAGAAGGTGTTTTTTCCAGCCTTTGGCATCGCGGACGGGGAAGAGCCGGGCCATGTCGGCGGCAAGGAAGTCGATTGTGTCGCGCAGGAGTTTCTCGTTGAATTTCTCGGCGCGGTAGTCGAGTCGGGCGGTGTAGAAGTTCAGGTTCGTGGCGAGGACACTTCCGTCGGAGGCGAGGATGTTGCCGCGCGGGGGCACTATGACTTTGCTTTGGGTCAGCAGGGCGTTTGCGCGTTCGTTCCACTTGTCGGCGTCAATGACGGTGTTGTCGACGAGTTTCGATACGATCTTCGCCGACAGAAGCAGAATGAACACGATCACGAGTCCATAGCGCAGAAGTATGTTGCTTCGGTTGTCCTTTTTCACGATGTCTGAAGAAAATTGGGAGTTGAGAGGTGGGATGGATCGGTGGATAGGTTCGGCAAGGGGTTACTTTGGAATCTTGTAGGGAGGCTGTGACTGCACTTTGAGATTCAGGTGGAGGGAGTCGACCATCTGCTGCATGGACGTCTCACGGATGCGCCCCATGAAGGCGCTGCGCTCGCGGGCTTTCTCGTTGTTGACGATCTCAAGGGTGCGTTCGAGAGCGGCGATTTTCTCCATGTTTGTCTGGCAGGTGTATTTGGTCGTTATGTAGACCATTATCACCACGATGCAGATGAGCACCGGGAGCCAGTGGCGGGCGAAGAAGTCGCTCGACAGCACCTGGCCGCGGAAGAGGCGTGTGATAATGGATGCTTTCATCTTTCTGAGGGGGTATATGAGGGTTGAGATGTTGTTCTTTGATTCAGAGTTTCACGGCCACGCGGAGTTTTGCGCTGCGCGAGCGTGGGTTGCGTTCGGTTTCTTCTGCCGAGGGGACTATCGGTTTTCCGCCCAGAGGCTTCAGGGGCGCCGTGATCTTTCCGAAGAAGTCTTTTTCGACATTTCCGGCGAAGTTGCCTGTTTTCATGAAGTTCTTGACCAGGCGGTCTTCGAGGCTGTGGTAGGTGATGACCGCGAGCCGTCCGCCGGGCTTCAGGACTTTCAGGGCGCCTTCGAGCAGGGCTTTCAGTGCGCTCATCTCGTCGTTGACCTCGATGCGCAGAGCCTGGAAGACCTGGGCGAGTTCTTTTTTCTCTTTCCGGGGGTCGATGTGGGGGCGGATTGCCTCGGTCAGGCGTCCGATTGTCTCGATCCGCTCCTCGTTGCGGGCTTTCACGATCGAGCGGGCCATCTGGCGGCTCTGTTTCAGCTCGCCGTAGATGTAGAGGATTTCGGCAATCTTCTCTTCCGGCAGGTTGTTGACCAGGTCGGAGGCCGAGCGACGGGCCAGTCGGTTCATCCTCATGTCCAGAGGTCCGTCGAAGCGGAAGGAGAAGCCGCGTTCCGTGTCGTCGAAGTGGTGGAACGAAACACCAAGGTCGGCCAGCACTCCGTCCACTTCATCAACGTCATAGTAGCGCATGAAGTTGGTGATGAAGCGGAAGTTGGAGTAGACCATCGTGAACCGCGGGTCTGACGGAGCGCGCCTGACAGCGTCCTCGTCCTGGTCGAAAGAGTAGAGATGGCCCCCTTCCGATGCGTCGAGGTTCTCCATGATCGCACGTGAGTGGCCTCCGCCACCGAAAGTGGCGTCGACGTAGATTCCATCAGGCCGTATGTCAAGGGCTTGGATGGTTTCAGGCAGAAGGGCGGGTATGTGGTAGACTTCTTCAGGCATGTGCGGAGTGTGTCGGCAAAATGGGTTAGCGTTAGAGGGTGTAAAATTACAAAAATTTGCAAAACTAAACAGTAAAAAAGACGTGAAAAAATCAAGAAGTTATTAACATTTGATGAAGGTGTTGAAAATCAGCCTCTCGCTGTATTTACAAATGCAAATTAGCGCCGGGGTCCGCGTTGGCGCGGCTGACCGGCGCTGCCGGTGGGAGGCTGTGTTGTGAGATCGCTGTGAAAATGCCCTCTCCGGATGCTAAAATCAACGGCTGAAAGCAATAACGGAGCCCTTTTGACGTTAAATAATAATATGCAGGAAATAGTATTTGCCACAAATAACCAACATAAGCTCGAAGAGATCCGCCGCATTGTCGGCGATAAGTTCAGAATCTTGTCGCTCAGTGACATAGGCTGCCATGAGGACATACCGGAAACCGCCGACACGCTCAGCGGCAACGCTCTCATGAAAGCCCGCTATGTCAGGGAGCATTACGGCTACGACTGTTTTGCGGATGATACCGGTCTGATGGTCGATGCTCTTGACGGTGCTCCGGGAGTCTATTCGGCCCGATATGCAGGTCCGGGCCACGACAGCGCGGCCAATATGGCTCTGCTGCTTAAGAACATGGACGGAATCAGCGGGCGCTCGGCCCGTTTTGTGACCGTCATAGCCCTTCTGGCTGACGGGTGTGAACACCTCTTCGAAGGGAAGGTGGAGGGTGAGATCCTCACCGCCCCGCAGGGGAGTGCAGGATTCGGCTATGACCCTGTGTTCAAGCCGAATGAAAGTCCTGTCAGCTTTGCCTGCATGAGTCCTGACGCAAAGAACGCCATCAGCCATCGAGGCCGTGCCACGGCGCTTCTTCTGGATTTCCTGCTGAAACGCTGACCCTTCTCACCTCTCCATGAATTTCAAAACACTCCGCAAATGATAAGAAAACTCATCATATTTTTCTTCTGTCTGCTGCCTCTTGGCCTTGCCGCCCAGCTTGCCACCGGCAGCTGGAAGGTCTACGGCGCTTACGGCGTTCCTGACAAACTTCTGGAGACTCCCCATTTCATCTATCTCCTTACCAGAGGATCGCTCCATTCCTACGATAAGGACAATGACGAGAGCCGTTCCTTCCTGCCTGGCGAAGATCTGAACGACCAGCATATCAAGAATATTTTCTATAATGAGCAGGGACGTTATCTGACTGTCTGCTACTCAAACGGCAATATTGATCTGCTTTACGATGACGGACGTCTGGTCAATCTTCCTGACATCCGCGATGCGAACCTGACGGTGTCGAAAGTGATCAACGACGTCAAGTTTGACGGTGATCTGATCTATGTGGCCACATCGTTCGGTGTCGTAGTGTTCCGCGAGAGCACAGCCGATGTGAAAGAGTCGGGAGTCTACAACGTCAACATCTCGGTGATCGGCCTGACACGGGACCATCTTATAATCTATCCCCTTGAGGGAGAGATGGCCCACCATTTCCTTGCCATCGAAAAAACTGCAAGACTCCATTCGATCAGCCGTTACACGTCGGTCGGAGTGCTGTCTGACAATTTCATCGAAATGACTCCGCTATCCGATGAGCCGGACGAGAACGGATTCTTTCATTTCCTTGTCCGTGACGAATTCCCTTATCTTGGCAAGATCGGAATCAGGTGTGGCGACAATCCGGCGGTCGACCCGTTTTTCGTGGCCTCGCCTGTCCCGTTCTGTTTCCGTGGGAAAGATGCCGCCTACTATGTCTGCGACGGCAAGATCTATGAGGCCCGGCTTCCCTGGACCGTGACTGAGATTGCGACTCTGCCGGAACCATTGGCTGACAATCTGATAGTCTTTTCCTCGGACCTTTCGTCAGTCTGGGCGGCAGGCACGGACGGCCTTGGCCACTATCGTTTCGAGGCCGACGGAACTCTGACGGTCCTGAGAGATAAATTCCGTCCGTCAGGAGTGACCACGTTCTCGGATATATCCTGCTTTTTCCCCTCGACTGACGGGCGCGGATTCTTCATCTCCAATCTTGGCATCAGTGGCTATAAGCCTGTCGGTAAAGGCGATTTCTTTGACACGGTGTTTACCGGCAATTTTATCAGCAACGGTGAAATCGAGGATATACCCATCACCGGTCCGATGACGATCAAAAATTCTCCGGGTGTCTCTTCGGCGTCAAAATACGGCTATAACCACATTTTCGCACCTTCATTCGTCCTTGAAGATCCGGATGACCATTCGATCCGCTATATCGGTTCAGGTCTTGACGGCCTTTTCGTTGTGAAGGACGGCAAGGAGCTTGCGAAGTTCGACGAGAACAGCAGCATATATAAGAACGTCAACTGGGCATGGCGCACTAATGACGCCTGCTTTGACGAGGAAGGCAATCTTATTATAGGTGTCTACACTCAGAATATCAACGCATCGCCTCTGGCAGTGCTTCCGGCTTCCGTGCGCCGCTCCAAAGAGCTGAAGGATATAAAGAAAGAAGACTGGATCAATCTCGACATCGGCAAGTTCATCTATGTGCGCGATGTGGACCTGCTCGTGTGCAAGCATTCTCCGATGATCTTCATGATCGACGTGCAGCACAACGGCGGTTTTGCAGCGCTGCATCACGGAGGAACCATGACTGATCCTTCGGATGACCGCAATGTGGTGGTCAATACAATGATAGACCAGGACGGCAAGTCCTTCGCTCCAAACTTTGCAAAATGCCTTGTCGAGGATCATCGAGGAAGGGTCTGGTGTGGCACAACCTCCGGAATCTTTGAAATCACTAATCCGCTGGGCGTCTTCGCTTCCGATTTTAATATCAACCGTCTGAAAGTGCCTCGTAATGACGGCACTAACCTTGCGGACTATCTGCTTGAGAGCGAGGAGGTCAACTGCATAGCTGTCGATCCGGCCAATCGGAAGTGGGTCGGGACGATGAACTCCGGGGTCTATCTTGTGAGTGAGAACGGTGATGAGGTCATTGCAAATTTCAATACCTCGAATTCTCCTCTCGCCACCAACACGATCACGGCCGTCTATGCCGATCCGAACAGCAATTCGGTGTTCATCGCCACGCTTCAGGGACTTTATGAATATGCTACCAGCACATCCCCTGCCCGTCCGGACTATTCAGATGTCTACGCCTACCCGAATCCCGTAGAGCCGGGCTATTCAGGCTGGATTACGATCAAGGGCCTGATGGACAATTCACTCGTCAAGATCATGGATTCCGGAATGCACCTTGTCTATCAGACGCGCTCGCAGGGCGGAATGGCTGTCTGGGACGGCTGCACTCTTAACGGTGCCCGCGTGAAAAGCGGTGTCTACTATGTCCTGGCATCAACTTCCGACGATCTTTCCTCCGAGGGGGATGTCGTGACGAAAATCCTCGTGGTGAATTGATCGGTTTTTAGTCAAGTACTGAGCCTCTTAGAGAACAAGACGCTTATGAATGGCGTTTTCTAAGAGGGTGTTTCAGCAATTTGCCAAAAGAGACGCCAAGGCTCAGATGACTCAGAGGTTGTTATCAGACAATCTCTTAATAAATTTGATATTAACTCTTGATTTTAACACCCTCCGAACATGGAAACTCTGAAATATAAAGATGATACTGACCGAAGCTACGGTGCGACCGGAATGGCCATCGGACTGCTGATTTTCGACGGCGAGGATATGCTTGCCTCTATTAACATCGACAACGATCCGAACGACATGGTCGAGATGTCGCCGGATTTTTATTTTGCCGGCAATCCGGGTGTTTCAGCAAAAACCGCCTGGAATCAGCTGCTTAAGAACTACAATCTTGGGATCGGTATGCTGATGTCAAACTTCCTCTGCCGTCATCTCGTCTCTGCGCGTCAGGCTCTTCCCGCAGCTCTCCGCGATCTTATTCATCAGGTCGCAGTCGAGGAGGGCCATGAGGCATGTTCGCTTGAGGATGACGAGATTGACCGTCTGTTCGAGAAGAACATGGCCTATCTGACCAAAGTCTTCTCTCATCGTGGTGTCCAGTCAATCGCCCATGACTTTGCCGCCGAACTCCTCTCGCGCCGCTCGCTCTCGCGTCTTGATGTGCTTGAGCAGCTGGAGGCTCTCAGGGTGCTCTGATGCGTGACTTCCGAACTTTATCTGCACATTACTGCACAGACCATTCATCACACACCATTCATCACACACAAATAAATGCTACAATAATGCTCGACAGACCATTACATTTTACGCCTTACCTCAAATCAGTCATCTGGGGAGGTGAACGCATTGCCCCTTACAAGGGGATAGAGACCGATCAGACTTCGATAGGTGAAAGCTGGGAACTCTCGGCAGTCCCCGGCCATGTTTCTGTGGTTGACCGCGGTCCTTTCGAGGGGCGCTCGCTCACGGATCTTATCGCTGCCTATAAGGCTGACCTTGTCGGCGCTGAGATCTATGACCGTTTCGGCACTGCGTTTCCGCTTCTGATCAAGTTTATTGACGCGAAAGCCGATCTTTCGGTCCAGGTTCATCCTGACGATGAACTGGCCGCCATGCGCCACAACTGTCCCGGCAAGACCGAGATGTGGCAGATCATGGAGACTGCTCCTGAGGCTAAAATCTACGTCGGACTCAAGGAGCCGATCACTCCTGAGGACTATGAGCGGCGTGTGGCCGACAATACCATCATGGATGTCATTGACGCCTATGACTCAAAGCCCGGCGACACTTTCTTCCTTCCTGCCGGACGCATCCACGCCATCGGCGCAGGCAATCTTCTGGCCGAGATTCAGGAAACAAGCGATATAACCTACCGCATCTATGACTATGACCGCCGCGACAAGGACGGCAATCCGCGCGAGTTGCACACTTCCCAGGCCCGCGATGCCATCGACTATACGGTCCATTCCGACTATAAGTCGCATCCCGAAGGTTCGCTCCTTGCCGATTGTGCCCATTTCGTGACCCGCAGGTTTGTGCAGGCTGATGGCTGCGTTGACATTCCGCGTGACCGCGATTCGTTCACCATCATTATCTGTCTTGACGGCGAAGCCGAGATTTCGTGGACCGGGACCGATGGTGCGGAAGGTTCTCAGAAGATTTCACGTGGTGAGACATGGCTTTTCCCGGCTGTGCTTCGTGGCCTTGTGTTTTCCGGAAAGGGCGAGATCCTTTCGGTTCAGGCCTGATACGAGGCATTGCCTGACGGTAAATCGGCATCCTTGACAGGACGCCTTTATTTTTTTGAATGCTTAACCCGTGACACCAGCGCTGCGCTTTGGTGCCACGGGCTATGAGTAAACCGACGTCCTTCCGGACGTCACATTCCTGATCCTGGATTTCAGTGTCCGTAAATGGTATGCCTGATCCGGATAGCATCATGCCGGATTCGGTGTGATTTCCACGCCTATGTCATGCCCCGCCATCTGCGGTCCTCATGATCCGCGTCATTGGATTTTTGTGTCCTTTAGGACACTGATTTATCGTAGCCCGCGACGCCGTGCGTCAGCACAGCGTCGCGGGAATATGATATACCACCCCAATGAAATGTCCGTCAGGACATTGATTTACCGTCAAGATTGGCAAAACCGAAGTCTGATCCGAGAGGCTGTCGCCGACAAATGACATATATGAGATATTGGGGTGGTATAGAAAAACATCTGACGGCATCTGAATCTGAAATTCGGATACCGTCAGGCATTTTAAGGTATTTAAAGGAAAAAGGATCAGTCCTTCTTTGTGTTATAGAGGAGATAACGCAGTGACGCAGTAACGTTATATTTGTCATTGTCACCGAGATTGCACTTGAAGCGGATTGTTGCGCCGCGTTCGAGATTACCGATCACAGACAGATCTGTCATTTCAAGACCTTCGGCAGGTTTGTCGCCGGAGGTTCCGGTGAAAATGCCAAGCGGTTTGTCGGTTCCGGCAACAATTGAATATCCATCAGAGGTAAATGTGAAAGGAACGTCCTTGACCATGAAAGTCAGAGGATTCATGCTTTCGGCATATTTGCCGTTGTAGACCTGAATGGTAGCAGTACGCTTCTCCTGATTGAGAAGTACGATGTAATATGTATCTGCCTGAGCCTCAAGATTGTCAGCATTGGTATAAGTCTTATCCGGATTTTCAAGATTGATTGCGGCAACCGGGCCGATGTAAGCGTTGCGTGTGGCGTAGGTTGTCACGTAGTAGCGCGGTTCATTGTTGATGTCGAGCTGATAGCGGATATAATAGACAGGACCAAGTTTGCGGCCGAAATAGGCACGCAGATTGAAGTTATCGAACACATAGGCTGAGGCACCTGCGTTTTCAGGTGTGATGCTGCGGCCCGTGGTCACAATGAAACCGTCGTTCTGATCCTGTGTATATTTCATTGTCGGGAATTTGAACGAAAGAGCGGAAGCTCCCTGGCTGAGAACTACGTTTGAAAGAGCGATTTCGACTTCTCCGTTGTTCGGTGTGTATTCCAGATTATATGTCGGGGCGCTTGCAATGAATTCGCTGCCTGTCTGGAGGTCGATCACACGGTTGAAGCATTCGCCTCCGCCGTAGTTGTAGGTCAGGCGCTGATCATCTGACGAACTGCCAAGGCAGGATGTCAGAGCAAGAGTGCTGACCAGCATTGCTGCTGAAAGAAGATATTTCTTCATAATGGTTTTATTGGTTGGTTGTATTATAAAGGCTGTGATAATAGTCTATAATTTAACGCTGTGGGTGCTTGCTTATTGTTGTTTGCGGCGTTTGCTTTAGTTAAAAAAACACAACATCGGCCAATTATCCCTGAGGCTCCCGATTTGCTCTGCGCATCCCAATCAGATAGAGGGGAAGTCAAGTCTCAGAGTCAGACCTCCGCGGGCGGGAAGTCCGCGCTGGAAGAAGCTGTTGGACATTGATTCGAAGCGGAAGGTGTTGAACTTCTTGTCGGCGAGGTTCTTGCCCCAGATTTCCAGCGATCCGGCGGGGAATTCGAAGCGCAGGGTGGAACCGAATTCAGTGTAAAATGGCTGTCGCCAGAGGTTGGCCTCGTCCCAGTAGATTGAGCCTGTCCCGCGCATGTCGGCAGAGAGGCTGACGGCGTTGAGCCAGCTGAGGGTCAGTGGCTGACGGTAGGTCGCGCCGACGAAGAGGGTGTTGGACGGTGCGTAGGGCACTCGCTTGCCCTTGAAATCTTCGATTCCGTCGGAGAAACGGCGGAATGTGGCGTGGGTATAGCCGTAGGCAAGGTTGAAGTTCCAGCGGGTGGTCGGACGGTAGTTGAGAGTGAACTCGCCGCCCATGCTGCGGGTGCGGCCTGCGTTGGCCATGATGCGTCCGGTTGTCGTGCCGTCGGGGAACATGGTCAGCTGCTGGTCGCGACATTCGATAAGGAAGAGGGCAAAGGTGGAGTAGACACGTCCCTGATCCACGCTGAAATGGCCTCCAAGCTCGTAGTTCCAGGAGATTTCAGGCTTGTATTTTACCATCCGTGCAACGTCGTATTCCACCGGACGTCCCAGCTCTTCCATCAGACGCTGTTGCAGGAAGTCGGAAAACATCTGGGTGTTGAAGCCTCCTGATTTATAGCCTTTTGCCACGGAGAAGAACACTGCGGAGTGTGGAAGGTTGTACGTTACGCTGACTTTCGGCAGAAACTGTGTGAAGTGCTGCGAAAGGCGGTCGCTGTTGTCGATCTTGATCTCCTGGGTGCGGAGGGGTATGTTGCCGCGCCACATGGTTGCCGAGGCATCGGCATAGCTGTGATAGCGCAGGGCTGTGTGTTCGTAGTCGAAGCGCAGACCCAGGGCGAATGACAGGTTGCTGATGTCGTAGGAACTCTGGTGATAGAAGGCTATTCCTTTTGTCGGGTTGTGGAATTCGGATCCGAGCAGCAGTTCCGGCTGATCCCAGCCCAGTCTCATTCCGGGGGGTAGGATGGAGTTGACGTTGTCGAGGATCAGGCTGTTGATTCCGTCTTCCTTGAAGGTCACTGGAGCTGAGATGTCGGCGTGTTTGTAGAAGCCGAATATGCCTCCGAGCCATCCGTAGTCACCCTTGTTGCCGCGGATGACGATGTCCTGTGTGATGTTGCGGTCATGCTGCCGCTGCGTGAGGGTGAAATAGCTCTGTGGCAGGAAGTCCTGGTCAAGAGTCATGTTGTCGGACAGATAGTTGAATCCGGTGATCGAGGCGAGGGTAAAGTTGGGAGTGGACCATGTGACGGTCAGGCCGTCGGTGAATGTCGTGCGGCGGTAGAAGGTCGGGTCGTTGTAGTCGATGCGGTCGGTCTCTGCCGAGGCATACGGATAGCCATTCTGATGAGCGTGGCCGTAAGAGGCGACATTCTCGATGCTGAGGGCGTCGGAGGGGCGGAAGACTGTGCGCCAGCGCAGTGACTCGCTGTGCTCGCGGTCGGCCCGCGAGCCATCGTAGCTGTTTCTGAAATAGCCGTTGCGGCGGTTGCCGTAAGCGCTCAGTGACGAGGCCCATTTCGAAGAGAAGCGGTGGTAGTATGAGAGGCCGAGGCGATAGTTGCCTTGAGTGGCGGCACCGGCGAGCACACGCATTCCCTGATAGTACATCGGGGAGAGTGTGTAGATGTTGATGAGGCCTGCGATCGTGTTGCGGCCGAAGAGGGTCGACTGCGGACCGCGGAGCACTTCGATCCGCTGGATGTCAGGCGAGTCGAAGTCGTAGGCGTCCTTGTTGAGATAAGGGACGTTGTCGACGTTGAGTCCGACTGCCGGCTGGTCGATTCGGGCTCCTATGCCGCGTACATATATAGAGGAGGTCATACGGGAGCCGTAGTCCGGCATGAAAAAGTTGGGAGCGAGTTCAGAGACCCCTTTGAGTCCGGCCACATCGAAGCGTTCGAGTTCGTGCTGCCGCAGGGTGGTGACGGTGACGGGCTGGCGCAGCAGCGAGCGTGCCTGCTTGATTGAGGTGACATTGACCTCTCCGATATGCAGGGTGTCGGGACCTTCTTTGAGGTGGTTCGGTGAGATTTCTCCGGGAACTGTCGAGGCTGAGACACCTGTCAGACCTAAAATTGAAAAGATGATTGAAAATACGTTCAGACGTAGTGTCATGATGAAGGGAATATGTTACCTTGGAAATTCGAAATATGATGGTGTTGCTGCTGCGAATCCTGTCACAGGCTCCATAAATAAACAGGAGTCATGCAACACTCACTCGAAATTTGAAAGAGAGTGCAAAGGTAGCAATAATTATTCAACCAATTTTAACAGATGATATTAAATAAACATTAAATATATCTTCACAATTCACGTCTGATTTATGTGCAATCGCTTGAAAAACAGGTCTGTCTATCCGCTGTCCGCTGATCATTCAGGGACGGAGCAGGGAGTTGAGATAGATTTCGACGTTTGTGTAGGCAGGGTCGAGTGTGTAGGCCGAGGCATCGGAGGGATCTGACGGATTGAGTCCGTGGTCAAGTTCCCATGCGTCGGGGATACCGTCGCCGTCGGTGTCAGTCTGCGGGGCGGCGCTGCGAAGCAGGGGCCAGCCTCCGACCTGCGAGGGGGTGTCGATGATGCCGTTGTGTCCGTTTTCGCCCAGACCGAGGCTGACCTGGCGGATGACTTCGCTGTCATAGCTGTCGCGCACGAAACTGCACCCTGCGTCGGCCATGACACGGCGGTAGGCTTCCTCAGGCTTGTCTTCGTTTATGGCCATATAGGGGAAAGGGCTGCTGACGAGGCAGGATGGGCTTGCGCTGCCTGGCTGGGGGATGGCTGCGGGGCTGATGCCTGACTCCGGCGGCGCGCTGCGGCGGTGGCGCATGTAGGGGCGTCCCTCGCGGTCTGAGACAGCCAGGCGGTTGTCTGCCGAGGCGGCCGGGTCGCCTTCCATGATGTTTCCGCTGACATAGTAGCGTCCGGTGGCATCGTCGGAGACGTCGAGCAGGCGGCGGTGTTCGGAAGCCGGACCGGGTTTGTAGTAGTTGGCGACCATGTTGATTTCGGCGTGATGGCCTCCTCCATAGGCGGTCTTGTATCCCCAGTTGTAGACCACATTGTTGCGGAAGTCGACCCATTTGGTGCCGTCGACCGAAGAGAAGCGCGGGTTGCGGCTTGCGTGGTTGGCGAGCAGGTTGTGGTGGAAGGTTGCCTTATAGCCGCCCCAGATTCCTCCGAAGCCGTGGCTTCCTTTGGTGTGGACAGAGCTGTTGAGGCTGTGGCTGACCAGGCACCACTGCACGGTGAGATTTTCGGTTTTGTAGATCGACAGACATTCGTCGATGCTCCAGCTGACCGAACAGTGGTCAAGGATTACGTTGCGCTGGCCGTAGCGTCCGCCCCCGATTCCGTCGCTGTCGAGATTGTGGCGGTCGCCGGGGCGCACACGGATGTGGCGGACTATCACTTCCGAGGCATTGACAACGAGGGGATAGTCCTTGAGGCAGATTCCGTCAGCCGGGGCCGACTGTCCGGCAATCGTGATGCTGTCATTGTTGATCCGCAGTGGGGAGAGCAGCTCGATTGTCCCGTCGACATCGAAGGTCACGATCCGCGCTCCAGAGGCCTCGACGGCTTCACGCAGGCTGCCCGGACCGCTGTCGTTGAGGTTGGTGACTTTGATCACCCTGCCTCCGCGCCCGCCGCGGGTGTATTTGCCGTAGCCTTCGGCGCCCGGAAAGGCGAGAGGTCCGGCTTCGGAAGCTTCGAGACTGAGGGTGCCGGCGAGAGTGGCGAGTATAAGCAGAATATTTTTGTGCAGTGTCATATAGCCGATAGAAAAAAGCGGACGGCGGAACGGAGGCAGATGAGTGCCGCCGGGATCCGCCGTCCGAAATTGAGGTTTATTATTATTTAACGGTTCCGTTCGTTGGGATTAAACACCCTCTTAGTATCCGGGGTGCTGCTGTCCGGCAAGACCGGGGTTGACATCCATGATGTTGGTCTGGTGGAAAGGCATAAGCTCGGTCTTGTTTTTGGTGAGACCGTAGAAGATGCCGGTGCCGTTCGAGTTGGTGATCCAGGCGTTTTCGTCGGCCACACCGTCGATCTTCACGACTGACAGGTTGCCCTTCTGGGTGGAAGTGTTGATGCTGAACATGTTGAGCAGTGTGTATTCCACTTCTTCCACTTTCTGTGCCGATGCAGGCACGAGGCTGCGGCTGAGATATACCTTGCCGTCTGCTTCGAAGAGCTTGCATTTCACTGAACCGGCGGATGCAGAGTTCATGGTTTTGAGTTTTGTGACATCATCGTCGCTGAGGCCGATTGTGGCAAGGTCGGCATCGGTGATCTCGATGTGGTCGAGAGCGATTGTCGGATCCTTCAGAGTGGGAGTCACGTCGATCTTGAAAGCCCAGTAGGGAGCGATGTCGGCATAGCGGCCTTCACGCTTGCAGAGCTGGACGAGTTTGTCTTTCTCGGCCATGAGAGTCTCGTACTGGATGCCCCAGCGCGGGAGGTCGGTGCGGCGCAGGCCCTCGTTGTTGAGTTCGAGCTTGCGTTCCTGAATGATGAAATCGAGGAATTCGTCATGTCCGGTGGGGATGGTGCCTACCTTTGACTCATCGTTGCGGAAAGCGCGCATACGCACTTTCTTGACAGCCTTGACAGCCTCGTCGGTAGCGCCGTTGTGGAGCTCGTTGAGAGCCTCGGCATACATCAGGAGGACGTCAGAGTAGCGCAGCATCGGCCAGTTGATGTCGCGTTTCGAGTCAGAAGTGCCTCTTTCGGATTTCCAGTTGATGCGATATTTTCCGACGCCCATGCCGGCATAGGTGTTCATGCGGTATGAGTCGCCTGACGAAGCGAGCACGAGTGCGTAGTTGCAGATGGAGACGTCGCGGCGCTGGTCGCCTTCCTCGAATTCGAAATAGAATGTCGGAATTGACATCATCTGCGAGCCGCATTTGCCGATTGTGGAGCTTGAGCCGGTGCCGGGGATACCGTTGGTGTAGCCTGTGCGGCAGTCGATTGAGTTTGCACCGTACCAGCCGTATTCAAACATTGTCTCTTTGTTGTACTGCTTGAGGGCGAGATCGCGGAAAACCTGGTCATAGTTGTCGAGAAGGTCGTTTTCGCCTTTCAGGATGACGGCCTCACAAGCGTCGGCTGCGATCTGATAGAGTTCGCGGACGCGGGCATCGTCGTCGCGGCGGGCGATGCGCACTGTCGAGTTGTCATAGGGGACTTTGTCGAGGTCCCAGCGCAGGGAGTAGCCTGCGGCATAGAGAGCTACGCGGGCAAGAATGCCGTAGGCTGCGTTTTTGGTGAAGCGTTCGGGTGTGGAGAGGTAGCTTTCGCTGCGCCAGGGGAGGAGCTCGGTAGCCTCCTGGAGGTCTTTGATGCACTGGTCATAGATGACGTCGCGGCTTTCGCGCGATGACTCGAAGGTGGTGAGTTCCGAAGTCGGTCGGATCGAGAAGGGGACGTCGCCGTAGAAGCGGATGAGGTTCCAGTAGGCGTAGGCTCTCACGGCAAGCGCTTCGCCCATGAGGCCGTTGACATGGATGCGGTCAGCTTCGGTTGTGACGGGGACCTTGTTGAGTTTGCTGATGCAGACGTTGGCATATTCGATCGACTTGTACATCGAGGTATAGACGTTGCTGAGCATACCGGTGAGGTTGGTATAGTCATAATTGCTGACGTTATACTTCGAGTTGCTTTCCTTTGAGGCGCTTTCGTCGGTGCCTTCAAGGAGCTGATAGCCGAGTTCCTGATGGTGGAGTGATGCATAGCATCCGGCCACGGTCATGTCGGCGCGGCTGATTGTCGCGAATACCGATTCGCTGTCGGCTTTCGATTCCGACGGCATTTCGAGCCAGTCCTCGCATGAAGTGAGTCCGCCGAGCACCGCGGCAGCCGCCAATATGTTGAATATCTTTTTCATGATAGTTTCTGATTGGGGTTTAGAATGAAAGATTTACACCGATCACCCAGCTCTTGGCACGGGGATAAGAAGAGTTGTCGATACCGGGGGTCAGGGCGCTTGAAGACGCTGCGACTTCGGGGTCATAGCCGGTATAGTCGGTGAAGGTGTGGATGTTGTTGGCTGTCGCATAGAAGCGCAGGTTGCTCAGGCGGATCTTCTGGATCGCTTTCTTGGGCAGGGTGTAGCCGAGAGTGATCGTGTTGAGGCGCAGGAAGGAGCCATTCTCGATGTAGTAGCTGCTGTGGTCCGAGATGGCGGTTTTGTTGTTTTCCGAGATGTTCCACATCAGCTTGCCGCTGTGCTGGCCGGGGTTGAGTTCTGCCAGACGGGCGAGGTTGGTTGTGGCTTCGCCTGTGGCGGGGTCGATCAGGGTGAAGCGACGGGCCATTGTCGAGATGGTGTTCTGGTTGGGGAGATACGGGCCGATGAAGCGCTGGGTACTCATGTTGAACACCTTGTTGCCGTAGCTGAAGTTCATGAAGACAGAGAGGTCGAAGCCTTTGTACATGAATGTGTTGGTCCAGCCGCCGGTGAATTTGGGAGCCGCGTTGCCGATGACGGTGCGGTCGTTGACGCTCCAGACGGGGTTGCCGTCGGCGTCGGTCTCGCCTGCGATTGATTTATATTTGGCGTCGCCGGGACGTACGGTTCCGTTGAAGCCTTTCAGGCGTGCCACTCCGTCTTTGAGCTTGTAGGTGCCGTCGGCGAGCTGATCGAAGTCGTCGGTGGTATAGATGCCGTCATAGACGAGACCGTAGAACTGGCCGAGGGGTTTGCCGGGTTCGATCTTGAAGCCCATGCGTGATTCGTAGTCCTTGATCCAGGCCTTGTCGCTGTTGGCGTAGAGGCTGAGGACTTTCGAGCGGTTGAACGAGATGTTGAAGTCCATTGTCCAGGTGAAGTCGCGGGTTGCGATGTTGACGGTGTTGAGGACGACTTCGACACCGCGGTTGCGGATCGAACCGATGTTCTGATACTGGGTGGTGTAGCCTGTCGAGCTGGGGATCTTGTTTTCGATCAGCAGGTTGTCCGACTGGTTGTTGTACCAGTCAACCTGAAGATTGACGCGGCTGTTGAAGGCCGATACGTCAAGACCGAGGTTGACAGTCTTGGTCTTTTCCCATACGAGGTCGGGGTTGCCGAGGACAGTGCCGGGCACGTAGGTCGGGAAGTCGGAGGGGCCGTTGCCGTAGTGGCCTGAGCCGTACTCGGTGGCATACATGTTGTTGGCTATCTTGTTGTTGCCGGCAACACCGTAGCCTGCGCGGAGCTTGAGGTTCTGGATGTAGTCACGGGCCGGTTCCATGAATTTCTCCTCTGAGATGCGCCATGCTGCTGAAACAGAGGGGAAGCTGTCCCATTTGTGGCCCTTGGCGAATTTCGAAGAACCGTCGCCGCGGATTGTGGCGTTGATCAGGTAGCGGCCTTCAAAGCCGTAGGATACACGTCCGAAGACTGAAACCAGACCGATGCGCGATTTGGTCGAAGTCCACTGGTAGGGAGTCGAGATGCTGACGTCGTTCAGGCCGAAGTTGCCGTCAGGGAAGGAGCGGTATTCGTTCTTGAGGTTCATGGATTCCCAGTGGGAGGTTTCCTGGCCTACGAGCACTGTGAAGTTGTGTCTCTTGTCGATGTCGAAGGCATAGTTCAGGGTGTTGGTGATCTGCCAGTTGGAATCCTCGTAGTTGTTGCGCTTTCCGTAGCCGTAGGGGCTGTTGTTGGAGTGGGCTGTACGGGTTGTGCCGTTGTCCCAGTAGTCTTCGCGGGTCTGGGTCCACATGTAGCTGCCTGCCGTGCGGAAAGTCAGGCCTTTGATGATGTCGATCTCAAGGCCGGCGTTGACGGTTGCCATGCGCTTGAATTTCTTGTTGTCGATGGCCTTGTTGGTGAGGATGGGGTTGTTGGTGTCGTAGCTTGCGCTGCCGGGCATTGCGAGATATTCGTCAGCGAGGTCCTGGTGGAGGAGCTGTTCGTTGGTCCAGCGCTCACCGCCGGTGACGGGCTGAAGGATGGTCTGCTTCAGAGTGCCGCCGAGCGAGCCGCCGCCTTCGGTTGTGGTCGACTGGAGGCTGGTGGCGAAGTTGAAGCGCACGTTGTCGAAGATCTTGTGGTTGAGTTTGGCACGGACGCTGTTCTTGCTGTAATTGTGCTTGTCCATGATGCCGTCCTCACCGGTGTAGTTGTAGCTGACCATGAAGTTTGTGCGGTCGTTGCCGCCGGTGATGCTGACATTGTGGTTCTGGGTGATGCCGGTCTTGCCGAACACCTCGTCCTGCCAGTCGATGGCCTGGCGGTTGCGGTAGTTCTCGGCTATGCGGGAGTAGGCACCGGTGTAGAAGTCGGGGTCGTTGATGTTGCCGCCGAAAATTCCGGTGAAGCTGTCGAGATTGCCGCGGAGGGCCTGGTATTCATACTGATAGCGCACATAGTCTTCCACTCCGAGCAGGTCGAGCTTTTTGCCGAGGCGCGAGAAGCTGACGTAGCCGTTGTAGCTAACCTCGCTTTTGCCGGATTTGCCTGATTTGGTGGTGATGAGGATCACACCGTTGGCACCTGCCGAACCGTAGATGGCTGTCGCCGAGGCGTCTTTCATCACGTCGATTGTCTCGATGTCGTTGATGTCGACGTTCTGAAGACCGGATTCCATCTGGAAACCATCGACGATGTAGAGCGGTTCTGAGCCCTGGGTGATTGATGTTCCGCCGCGGACGGTGATGTTGATGTCAGCGCCCGGTGCACCGCTCTGGGTGATCACATTGACACCGGCAGCCTTGCCTGTGAGGGCCTGTGCGGCTGTGGTGACGGGCATTTTTGCGAGTTCGGCACCGCCTACCGACGATGTTGCGGCAGTGAGGTCCTTGCGGCGTACGGTAGCGTAGCCGATGGCCACGACTTCGTCAAGCATGGCCGCTTCCGGTTCGAGGGTCACGTCGATCACGCTCTGGCCCTTGACCGCTATTTCCTTGGTCTGATAGCCGATGTAGCTGAAACGCAGGGTTGCGTTGGCAGGTACGTTTTTAAGTGAATATTTGCCGTCCACGTCTGTGGCAACACCTGTTGTTGTGCCTTTGATAATGACGTTGGCTCCGATCATCGGTTCGCCCTCGGTGTCAATCACCGTGCCGCTTACCGACAGAGTCTGTGCATTGACAGAAAATGCTGTCACAGCTAAAAGCAGAAGGATGTACAACCGTCGGAATGCACTGAGGCAAACGGTTGAAACAAAACAATGCTTGTCTCTCATAATGGTACTGGTTAAAAGAACAATTAGAATATAGCACTTATTGTGCTGTTATTTTTAAGGTATGATGGTATTAGAAAATGCAGAATAGTTCCGAAACAAACAAATTGTGCGCAAAATTAGATAAAATTAGCCAAATTACCCCCCCCGAAAAGTTAAAATAAGTTAACAGAAGGGGCGGATTTTCGTCTTGCTTATTGTATTTTGTACATATTCAATGCCGCCTCCCTCAAAATACAAGAAGCGGAAAAACTGCCGCCACCGTCATGCGTGATGACCGGTTACATGCAGTTTTTCCGCTTTGTGCTGTTGTGCCGGGAAGTGTGGTCAGGGAGTGTCTTCAGAGGGGGCTTTTTCCGCGAGTGACTGAAGGTCGACGGTGATGGAGGCGGGATAGAGGCGCCGGGGGTCGAAGTAGCGGGCGCAGCTGTTGACGAGGTCGCTGAGACGGGGTGTGAGGCGTCCTTTGAAGACTTCTTTGCCGTTGATCCGAAGGCGTATCTTTTTGTTGAGGTTGACGAGACTGTCGTTGAGATAGACGGTGAAGCGTCCTGTGGTGGCGGGGACGGCGGTGCGGGTGAAGCGGAGGCCGATGGGGAAGCCGAAGCGGCTGTCGGACTCGGCGACGGTGTAGCTGACGAGGCTTACGCGGATGTCGATGGTGTTGCCGTCGATGTCCATGCGGTAGGTGGTGCGCGAGTCGCTGTCAGTGTTGCTGCGGGTGTCGACCCAGAGGTTGTGGAAGCCGTCGCGGTAGATGCCGTCCATCTCGAAGTTTTCCCAGATGACGTGGTGAGGGTAGGGGTTGCGCCGGTGGGCGATGAGCCAGGGGGTGGTGTGGGAATAGTCGATGGAGTGGCCGCGTCCGGGCTGGATCTCGATATGGTGGACGTAGCCGTCGGGGTGCAGGGCTCTGATGGAGTCGAGGGCTTCGCCGGTGATCTGCGTCAGGCGGTTGCGCAGGAAGCCGCTGTCATGCTCGCCGGTATGGAAGGTGAATGCGGTGTTGCGGAGGTTTTCGACGGGGGCGTTGACGAGAGGTTCGCCTCCGGCCATCGGTCCGGCTCCTGCAAGGTAGTCGGCGTAGAACGAGGCGAGACGCTGGCTGCCGTAGCCTCCTTCGGAGATTCCGGTGATGTAGATGGCGTCGGGGTCGATCGAGTCGGTGCGCAACATGGCTTGGCGCAGGAGTTTGCGCCAGGCCCATTGTTTGGATTTCTGCCACCAGCGGTAGTATTGTCCGGTGTTTGGTATCTGCGGGATTACGTAGAGCGACGGGGCGTCGTCGAAGCTGCGGGCGAGTTTCAGGCCTGTGATCCATTCATGGTATTTCGGGCCTGAGCCGTGGAGGTAGATGATGAGCGGGTATTTCCCTCCGTTGCAGTCCGAGGGTGTGCCTTTGGTGCCGAAGAAGAATGGCATTGTGGCATCGGGTTCGAGGTCGGCGGGGAGATGCCATCTGAGGGCGTGGTCGTTTTTGAGGGTCGGGGTGAAGCCGTCGAGCGGGGAGAGCACGGAGGGGAGTTTCTCTTCGTCGAACCCGGCGTTGGCCTGCTGCCATTGCTGCCAGATGCGGGCGCTGACTTCGGCGATGTGGCGGGGGCTGATGGTCAGGCCGGAGGCAAAGGCGGTGGTGTCGCCCCGGAGAGTTGCGGCGAAGTGGTCGTGGATGGCGGTGTAGTCGATGTTGTCGGGTTTGACGTCGGTTTTGCCTGTGGCTCCGAAGGCCGGGAGGGCAAGGACGAGAAGGAGGTGCAGGAGGCTGAGA
>NZ_JAIDEN010000027.1 GCF_029054785.1 Duncaniella sp. | reverse complement strand
CTCCTTTCTCATTTACAACAATTTATCTAAAAGATACACCACTCAGATTTTAACTCTTGTTTTTAAACAACCTCTTAGTTATAGAAAGTTTCACGGATGATGCGGGGAAAGTTTTCCTGTTCCAGCCGATGGATCTTTGCCTCGACATCAGCGGGAGTGTCGGCAGGGCTGAGGTCGGTTCTGACCTGAGCGATGATGCGCCCCTCGTCATATTTCTCGCTGACGAAATGGACCGTAATGCCGGTTTCACACTCCCCGGCGGCAACCACGGCCTCATGGACGTGACGGCCATACATCCCCTTGCCGCCGAACTTCGGAAGCAGCGCCGGGTGGATGTTGATGATCCGGTCGGGATAGCGGGCGATAAGGAACTGCGGCACCATCAGCAGGAAACCCGCGAGGACTATCAGGTCAACGCCATAGCTCTCAAGCAGCGGCAGCATGATCTCCGGATCGCGGATCTCGGCAGGAGTCATTATGCGGCAGTCGACACCGAGTCTTCCGGCGCGACCGATCACCCCGGCCTCAGCCTTGTTGGTGACCACCAGCGCCACCTCCGCCCCGCGGTCAGCCTCGCGGAAATAGCGGATGATATTCTCGGCATTCGACCCGTTGCCCGACGCAAACACCGCGATCCTGCCCGAAACAGAAGTCTTGTTCATGGAATCAGTTTTAAGAAAAAACACATTGATGACATCAGGTGCAAAGATACAAACCTTTCACAATCATAGCAAGCCTGAGGAGGAGAGAATGCAGAGACTGATACAGGATTGAATCTGCACGATTGGAATCGGGGCCTGTTCGATCCTTTTTGACGGTATTATAGTTGCGAAAAACTGAAAATCAAAGCTATTCCGCAGATAGCGATCCGATTTTTTGTTGAAAACAAGGGGATTTTTGTAAATTTGCAAGGTAATGTGAATTGTCCTCTTCTGTTTCCCCGACCGGGGCGGCTATGGGGAGGATGCTGAATCGTGAATTGTACTCATAATTTTTGTTTACTATGACTATTGACCAAATCCAGAATGATATAGTGGAAGAGTTTTCCGATGTGGAGGACTGGATGGACCGCTATGGAATGATTATAGATCTCGGCAACAATCTGCCGGAAATCGACGAGGCCTACAAGACTCCCGACCACCTGATCGAGGGTTGTCAGAGCCGTGTCTGGCTCAATGCCGACATGACTCCTGACGGACGTGTGCACTATACGGCTGATTCCGACGCGATCATTGTCAAGGGAATCATTTCCCTGCTGATTCAGGTGCTTGACAATCAGACGCCTGACGATATTCTCAAGGCCGATCTGCATTTCATCGACGACATCGGCCTCTCGGAGCATCTTTCGCCCACCCGCTCCAACGGTCTGCTTGCAATGGTGAAGCAGATGCGTCTCTATGCTCTCGCGTTTCAGGCAAAACAGCAGATGAAGTGAGAGTGCTGAGGTTGGCGATAACGGCGTTTGTTCTGGCCGTGGCCCTGGCTTTTGCCGACGGCTGCGGCGCGGTGACTCTCGATGTCACTGCCGGCGGAATTGCCGGCGGAACGCTTGTCGGCAAGGATGAGAGCGCCCTGACTCTGCGCGGGTCCGTAAATGCCGCCGATCTGGACTGGATCGCGCGTAACTGCCGGGAACTCCGGCGCCTGGACATGCGTGAGGTGACTGTCGAACCATGCCGGCTTGAAAAGGGCTTGGCCACCGGGCTGCGTGAGTTTCCCGGAGGGGTCCTTCCTGCCTATTCGCTGTCGGGGCTTGCAGCCCAAGAGCTTGTATTGCCTGAGGGGATCACCGAAATCTCTGACGGCGCTCTGCTGGGCGCGGCTGTCACGGATATTGTGCTCCCGGAGTCTGTGGTCAGGATCGGCGAAGGCGCATTTGCAGGCTGCGGCGCTCTCCGCAGTATCCGCCTTGGCCAGAGACTTGAATGCATCGGGCGATATGCTTTCCGCGGCTGTGCCGAGCTGGTATCGGTAGAAGCCGGAGGCGGCTGTCTTCGGGAGATCGGCGACCGGGCCTTTTCCGGTTGTCTGAAACTGGAGACTTTCGGCTTTGTTTCCTCCACACCGGCTCTCGCGGCTCTCGGAGAGGAAGCATTCAGCTCAAGCGGCCTGCGTTCGCTCGATCTGAGCGCCTGCACCGGATTGCAGACCATAGGGCCGCGCGCCTTTTCCGGCTGCGCCTCTCTGGAAGAACTGAGACTCCCGCCGTCGGTCACAGAGATGGGCGAGGGTGTGCTTTTCGGCTGCGAGTCGCTGCGGGAATTCAGCCTCCCTGAATCTGTGGTCCGGATTCCCGACATGGCCCTTACAGGAGCGTCAGGCATCAGTGATGCCGCTGCTCTGCTCCACCAGAGGGTCAGTCAGATCGGAGACTATTCACTGGCCGGAATCGACACTCCGGGAGATGTCGCGCTGCCGGAATCTCTTCAGCGGATCGGCACCGGGGCTTTTGAAGGCTGGACATCTCTTGCATTTGTTGACGCCGAAAACCTGAAATCAGTCCCTGAGCTGGGCAATGCGGTCTGGGCCGGAGTGAACTGCCCGGAGACTGTGCTTTCCGTAGCCAAAGGGATGGAGACGGAATTCGCCTCGGCAGACCAGTGGAAGGATTTCATCATCCGGATTCCCGACGAGTCGACTCTCGACCGTCTGCCGGTTGCCGACAGCGCCGGCGAAGCCTTGATCGAGGCTTCGTTTGACAACTCTGTGTTGAACGTCAGGACGGCTGCCGAGATCACCTCTGTGACGGTCTATGCCACCGACGGACGCGCGCTATTCAGTTCCGCTGTCAAGAACAGCTGTTCGCTCTCGCTCCAGACCGGCCTGCCGACGGGCAGAGTCTACATCATTGCCCTGCGTCTGCATTCGGACGCCCTGTTGGGCCTTAAACTTGTCAATAAGTAACAAATCTCACCTCTAAATCAATTCTCAAGAGTTACTTATCAAAATCTATATAGACCAACCCCTCTATGGGAAAGAACAAATTAAAGAAATTTGCTGAGATGGAGACGCTCGGATGCGTCTATCAGTATCCTCAGTCGGTGCTTGAAGAGCACGGCGACTGCCCTCTGCGCGGACGCTGGGGCCGGGAAGTCTTCGGCAATTCCAACCCGATAGTGCTTGAACTCGGCTGCGGCAAAGGTGAATATGCCGTCGGGATGGGCAAGCTCTATCCTGAAAAGAACTTCATCGGCATCGACATCAAGGGAGCCCGCATGTGGACCGGAGCCAAGGAAGTCGATCAGCTCGGCCTGTCAAACGTAGCCTTCCTGCGCACCTCGATCCATCTGCTTCCGCGCTTCTTCGCGCCCGGAGAGGTCTCTGAGATCTGGATCACCTTCCCTGACCCGCAGATGAAGAAGGTCAACAAACGCCTTACGGGAACTCATTTTCTCGACATCTACCGCCAGGTGATGGCCCCCGGCGCCGTGGTCCATCTGAAGACCGACAGCCCCTTTCTCTATGCCTACACCTCGGCGATGCTCGACCATAACTCGATTGCTCCCATCCACTCGACCGCCGATCTCTACAACTCCCCCTGCAACGACATTGTGCCGCCGATCCGCACCTACTACGAGCAGCAGTGGCTCGGACGGGGCATTCCGAGCAAATACATCGCGTGGGCTCTTCCTGAGCCGGAGGTGTCACTCTCCGAACCCGAAATCGACATCGAGCCGGACACCTACCGCTCATTCGGACGCGGAACCCTCCAGGGCTTCTGAACATAAACGAGCTTTCAGGTGTTACTCCCGTAGAAATAATCTAAAAAACATTCATCACTCACAAATATCACTCACAAAGGCATCTCCAAGCCTTCAAAATCCTGCTTGAAACCATGCAATTATATCCTGCATTGATCACAGACGCTCTTCAGACCGTCCGCTACCCCGGCAATGGCAAAAATCTTGTCGAAGCAGAAATGGTCGAGGACGATATCCGCATCGACGGCGACAGCGTCAGCTTCTCGCTGATTTTCGACAAACCGACCGATCCCTTCATCAAGTCAATGGTCAAGGCTGCCGAAACGGCGATCCATACCTATATCTCACCCGAAGTCAAAGTGACTGTCAATGTGGCAACCCGTCAGCCGGCGGCCCCGAAGAATCTTCCTGCGCTTCCCGGAGTAAAAAACATCATCGGAGTCTCTTCGGGCAAGGGTGGTGTAGGCAAGTCGACCGTAGCCTCGAACCTCGCTGTGGCACTCGCCCAGGAGGGCTATAAGGTCGGACTCCTCGACGCTGACATCTTCGGCCCCTCCATGCCTAAAATGTTCGGCATAGAGGACGAGCAGCTCTACGTCCACGACGTCGATGGCCGTCAGCTGATCATCCCGCAGGAGCGCTATGGCGTCAAACTCCTCTCCATCGGCTTTGTCGTCGACAAGGAGAAAGCAGTCCTCTGGCGCGGATCAATGGCCTCCAACGCACTCAAACAGCTCATCATGGATGCTGACTGGGGCGATCTCGACTATTTTGTCATAGATATGCCGCCGGGAACAAGTGACATCCATCTGACCCTTGTGCAGACCCTTCCGATCACCGGAGTCGTAGTGGTGACCACCCCTCAGGAAGTGGCCCTCGCCGACGCCCGCAAGGGAATCGCCATGTTCCAGGAAGACAAAGTCAATGTCCCCATTCTCGGACTTGTTGAGAACATGGCATGGTTCACACCTGCCGAGCATCCCGACGAACGCTACTATATCTTCGGCCGCGAAGGCGGCGTGCGTCTCGCCGAAAAGCTCGGAGTCCGTCTGCTCGCCCAGATTCCCCTGGTAGGCTCTATCGCCGACTGCGGCGACAACGGCACCCCGATCGCCCTTGACGGCAGCGTGACAGCCCAGGCTTTTGCCCACTTGGGCCGTGAAGTGGTCGACGCAGTTGCCGAACGCAACCGCGAGCTCCCGCCCACTCACAAGGTAGAACTGAAACACTGATCATAGCAACACTCCTCATTAATTCCCACTCACGTTAATCCAACATTATGAGAAATTTCCTAAGCCGACTTGTGCTTGTGGCTTTAGGAGCCGGATCGTGGCTCGCCGGAAGCGCAGAAATTCCAGCAGGTTACTATTCACGCCTGAAAGGAAAGTCAGGAGCCGACCTGAAAACAGCTGTTTTTGAGGTGATCAATCCCCACACGACTGTTTCGAGTTACAGCAACCTGCCTCAGTATTTCCAGAAGACCGACGTCTATCCATCGTCAAGGCAGTGGTGGGACATGTACTCCAATGTCAAGCGCTATTCGCCGAGTTTTTCCGGCCTGAACCGTGAGCATGCCTTCCCTAAAAGCTGGTGGAAGCAGAACGGCAGTGTTGAGTACACACCGGCCTACATTGACCTGAACCATCTTTATCCCGGTGACGGTCCGGCCAATCAGGCCAAGAGCAACTATCCGCTTGGCGTGACTGGGAACAACCCGAAGTTTGACAACGGTGTTTCTAAAATCGGCTATCCGGTCGCAGGCCAGGGAGGCGGCGCACAGTATGTCTTCGAGCCTGCCGACGAATACAAGGGAGATTTCGCCCGTACATATTTCTACATGGTCACCTGCTACCAGAATCTGACCTGGAACAGCACCTGGATGCTTCAGCAGAACGCCTATCCGACCCTTTCTTCATGGGCTGTCGACCTGCTGCTCAAGTGGCATCGCGGCGACCCTGTCAGCCAGAAAGAAACCACTCGTAATGAGGTTGTGTACAGCTATCAGAACAACCGCAACCCCTTCATTGACTTTCCCGACCTTGCGGAATACATCTGGGGCAACAAGTTCGGTGAGCCCTTTGATCCGGGCAGCGTTTCCGAACCCGGTGGCGATCCGATACTGATCAACCCGGTCAACAACACTGCTCTCGATTTTGCAGAAGCGGCTGTCGGAAGCACCACCACGGCTCTCCTCTATCTGAAAGGTGAAAGCCTGTCAGGCAATGTCTCGCTGCGCATTTCGGGAACCGACAGGAATATGTTTACCCTTGATCCTGCGGCCCAGAATCCGAAACTGTCCGATAACATTTCGGCTTCTCTGATCAATGCGTCCGGCGGCTATCAGCTTCAGGTCTCCTACAAGCCTACTGCTGTCGGAGAACACAGCGCCAAGATCACGATCTATGACGGCGGCATGGTCGGCACCACCACTGTCAATCTTCTCGGTCAGGCTTTCGATGTGCCGACACTCAGCCGCCTGACAGCCTACGATCCTTCGGACATCACCGCGACATCCTACAAGGCTTCCTGGTCTGAGGCTCCTGAAGTGGTTGACTACTACCTGCTGACCCGCATCCGCACTATCGGCGGAAATATGGTTGAGGAGAAGATCGAGTGCGATGAAAATTCAGTTGTGATCGACGACTATGATCCCTCCGTATCCGAAGCCTATTATGTGCAGAGCAGCCGTCTGGGCTATCTTTCCGAACCCTCTGAGACTAAGTTTGTCAGCCAGTCGGGCATCTCCAACATCGGTGCTGACAACCCCTTCTCGGTTGAAAGCTATCCCGGCACCGTCCGCTTCCGCTGCGCAGGCACCCACACCGACGTCTGCATCTACGACATGACCGGACGCCTCATGATGATGTTGCCTGAAATCACCGACGGCTACGAGCTGACCCTCCCCTACGGCATCTACCTTGTCCGCACCGCCCAGCACCCCGCCGCCGTCCGCATCATCGCAAGATAACCCCCTCCCCGCGTAGAGATATTATATACCCTCAATAAAATACCCACTCCCCGACAGGATGTCAAATAGCCGTCGGGGAGTGGGTATTTTTTATTGAGAATTGAAAATTGCAGAGCCGTTCTAAAACAGCTCTGAATGAGTCCCAAAACAAATAAGTTTGATTATCCCTTCATCTTTATCCCACCATATAAGTAATTTAGTATATTATAGTTAGATTATGTGAGTTTGCAGTGCCACTGCAAATTTACATAATTCTGTTTGAATCCGATATTTTGACCGAACTTATTCCCCTTCGCTGAGGAATTCGATTTCCTGGAGGAGGTTGAGGCAGAGGGGGCGGGTGAGGGATGTGGCGGTCTGGAGTTCCGCTTCGGCGAATGGTCTGATTTCGGCAGGATGTGTGTAGACGAGGTTGCACATCAGGCGGAAGGCGCCGTAGCGGTGCATTTCTTCTGTGGCTGTGGCAGCCTCAGTCGCCAGGTCCAGAGCGAATGGCATGTGGCGCAGCAGACGGTGACAGAGGATGTCGGCCACTTCGGTTGTCTGCGCCTCACGGAGCATCTCGGCTGCGCGCCCGCGCGTCAGTTCCTCGCGCGGATAGACCATCGGGCTGAGCAGACGGCTTTCGCGGGTGCGCACGTCGGCCCACAGTTCTTCGGCAAGTTCACGGCTGTGGGGGAGTGTGGCGGCAATGTCGGCGATCTGCGGCAGGTTGAGTCCGAATATCATCTTATATTGCAGGCCTCCGCGGCGGATGGTGTCGGCCACGATGCCGTTGCGCATGGCGAAAAAATTGCGTTTGATCTGCTGGAACTGATTGAATTCTGTCATCTCTGATGGTTTGATTTTCATGCAAAATTACTGCATATTAATCAATTTTCATAGTTGGATTGTTAAAAAAGAAACGCTTCAACTATTTTGATTTATGAGACATATACTGACTCTGTGGCTGGTCATGGCCATAGCGGGCATGCAGGCAGTAGGCGCGCAGACTTCCGATACGGTTCCGGCCATCACGCCGGAAGGATTTGTGACACCCGGCGGCGCCATGGGGCGTCCGCCGCGTCCGGACCGTCCGACAGTCGGTCTTGTGCTCAGTGGCGGAGGCGCCAAGGGCATAGCCCACATCGGCATGATCCAGGCGCTTGAAGACGCCGGAATCCCGATCGACTATATCACCGGCACCTCGATGGGTGCGATTGTCGGAGGCCTCTATGCGTCGGGCTATTCTCCCGCTGAGATGATCGAGCTGATCGCCTCGAAAGATTTCGGCTACTGGAGCACCGGGCGGATTGATCCGTCGGACACCTATTATTTCAGCTCGCGGCGCGACACTCCGTCGTTTGTCACTCTGAACATCGGCAAGGACTCGACGCAGATCACTTCGGTGCTGCCGATCAGCCTGATCAACCCGATCCCGATGAACTATGCGTTTTTCGAACTGTTCAGCCCCTACACCCTGCAATGCGGCGGCGATTTCAACAAGCTCTTTGTGCCCTATCGCTGCGTGACATCCAACGTCTATGCCAAACACAAGGTTGTGCTGGGCCGCGGACCTCTCGGCGATGCCGTCAGAATGTCGATGTCCTTTCCGATGGTCTTCGAACCGATAGAGCTGAACGGTGTGCCGATGTATGACGGCGGCATCTATGACAATTATCCGGTCGACGTCATGATGGAAGAGTTCGCCCCGGACGCCGTCATCGGAGTCAATGTCAGTTCAGGCAAGACCTCCCCGGACTCGCGCAACATGATGGACCAGCTCGAAGAAATGATCATGCAGCCCAATGACTACCCCTTCCCCTCGGACAAGGGGATCAGCATCCGCATCAATCTCGAAGAGTTCGGGCTTCTGGCTTTCGACCGCTACCGCGAGATCTACGACATAGGCTATAAGCGCGGACTGGAGATGATGGATTCGATCAAGGCGCGGATCAGCCAGCGGGTCGACAGCAGTGTTGTCAGCGCCGCCCGCCGAGAGTTCAAGAGCGCCACTCCGCAGGTACGCATAGCCGACGTGAATGTCAGCGGTGGCAAAGGGGTGGAGAATGCCTATCTGAAATCGTTTTTCGGGCATAGGCGCGATGGGTCCACGCTCGATCTCGCACAGGGACGCGATGCCTACTATCGGGCCGCGACATCCGGAGGAATTCAGAATTTCGTGCCTACCCCGCGCTTCAATGTCCGCGACAGCCTTGTCGATCTGGATTTCAAAGCCATAATCAAAGACCCGTTCACGGTCGGAGTCGGGGGCTACATATCCTCATCGACCAACAGCATGCTCTTTTTCAATGCCGGTTACAACCGACTGAGCTTCCGGACCCTGCGGGCCAATATCAATGCCTGGCTTGGGCAGAGCTACATGGCGGCTGAGGGCGATTTCAGCTTCATCTTCAATTCGAGACGTCCGTCGGCGATGGTTGCGCGTTTCGTCAGCTCGCGGCAGAAGTACCACGAGACCGAAAAGCTCTTCTATCAGATCCATGAGCCTGATTTTGTGGTCAAATCCGAGACTTTCGGCCAATTGTTTTACACCTCGGCCACATCTCAGCGCTCGCAGCTGACGGCAGGCATCGGCGCAGGCCATCTGACCGACCGGTTTCATGCGCAGCTGATCGGCGAGGAACAGGTGTCAGGGCGCAACAGCGGCATATCCGACCTCGGCGAACTCTTTGCCTCCTGGGAACTGAACACTCTTGACAATCAGCTCAATCCGACATCTGGAATCGATCTGCGCACCGGAGTGCTCGGCGCACTGGGCCGTTACCACTACAAGGCAGAGGACAGCCGGGAGCGTTCTTACAGGCGCAACCTAAAATGGGTGCAGGCCTCCGCCTCGGTCGCCGACTATCTTGTCCTTGACAAGCAATTCTCCCTCGGATTGCTCGGCAATGTACTGCTGTCGACGCGCAAGCTCCTCCCGACCTACGATGCTTCCATTGTCTCGGCTGAAGCCTTCCACCCGACACCGTCGAGCTACAACTATTTCAACACAAAGCTGAGGGCCAATTCCTACGTGGCGGCGGGAGTGGCTCCTGTGTGGAAAATCTCAGGATCGTTTCAGCTGAGAGGTTCTTTCCACTGCTTCCTGCCTGTGCGCAAAATAGTCTACGACAACGGGGCCGCCTCATACGGGAAGTGGCTTCATGATCCGGAGTTTTTCGGTGAGATCCAGGCCGTCATAGCCTTGCCGTTCGGCTCGATAAGCGCCTATGGCAACTATACGCCGGCCCATGACAGCAACTGGAGTTTCGGCATCTCGATCGGCGCCTTTATCCTTGCGCCTCGTTTTCTGAAGTAGGAGGCCAGGGGCGTCCGTCGATCAGCAGAGTCGGGCAACCGATCGAGCCTGCGGGCAAGATGTCTTTGTCCATGCTGTCGCCGATGACAAGCACTTCTTCTGGTTGCAGACCGAGGGCTTCCACACCGAGGCGGAAAATTTCGGGGTCGGGCTTGCTCAGGCCTACTTTGGCGCTTTCGATCACGGCTTTGAAATAGCCGCTCAGGCCGAAATCCTCAAGCACGGCGTCAAGATTGCCGTAGAAATTCGAAACTAAGACAAGGGGCCATCTCCGGGAGAGTGCCTCAAGCGTCAGTTTGGATTCTGAAGTGCAGGTCCGGGCCGTGTCATAGCAATAGCGGGCCACCCGCTCGCAGGTCCGTCCGTCGGGTATCGGGTCAAGGACCGAGCTTTCCGCCTCGATCTTTTTGAGCATCACATCGAAGAACGTGTCGGAAGGATCGATGACACCTGGACAGGCAAGATAGCGCTCACCGTGGATGTAGGCCCGGCAGAATTCATCGATGTCGATGTTGAGGCCCGCATGGCGCCAGCCGTCAAGGATTATGCGGCTCCAGTGGTCGCCGTGGCTGTCAAGTGTGCCGCCATAGTCGAAAATTATGCCTTTGACATTTTCGGGGACGAAATCAATCAGGTCGGTATAGTCCTTTGCCGAGCCGGATGATAAAGTGTTTACAGATTTTTTCATGGCTGATTGTCATGTATGCAAGAAGGATGTTGAACACCGTCAGCTCCACTGCGAAGTACAGCCAGGGCTGGCCGATGAGCAGGGAGGTGAACAGTGAGATCGTCCTCCAGTTGAAAGAGAGAATGTTGGTGTATTTCATCAGTGGGAGAGAGGCCCGGCGGAAATCTTCGCGGAATTCCGCAGGGATATTGCCGTCGGGGAAGCGCCGGCGCAGCTCGCGGCGCAGTCTCTGCATTGCCGGAGTGAAAGCCTCCTGTTGGCGTGTGTAGGCCAGATAGGTCCCCGTCGAGAGCCGTTTCCAGAAGTCAGACTTCCAGGTGATGCCGCTTTCCTTGAGCTGCTTTTCCAGCTGGTCGGCGCTGTCAAGCTCGCTCCCTTCCTCACCTTTGAGGAAATAGAGATGGAACTGGCGGTAGTAGTCGGCCATTGCAGCCTGGCGGGTGTGGCATATTCCGGTGACCACGGCAGTCACCCAGAGGATCCACGGGTGGAGGCTGAAGAACGGCGAGAATGTGTTTTCCCGCAGGACGATTGCTATGTAGATGGCGGCAAACCAGAAGTCGCCGCAGAGACCGTCGAGGATACGGCCCAGCCGGGAATACTGTTTTGTCATGCGGGCGAGCTGTCCGTCGGCGCTGTCGAAAGAATTGGCCCAGACGAGCAGCAGCATTCCCGCAACGTTGATCCACAGATCCGGATAGTAGAAGAGCACACCCGCACCGATTCCGAGAAAAATCGCGGCAATGGTGATGGCGTTGGGGGAGACTCCGAAGCGCGCGGCCAGCCTGGCCCACATATAGCCTATGGGGCGGTAGAAAGCCAGGTCGATACCTTCTTCGGTATCCATTGACTTCAGCGAGCGTCGGTAGTCTTCCTTGAGATTCTTCTTCATTATGCTTGAGTGGAGGGGCCGGAGGCCACGTAGCCGGTATATGCCTTCATGAAGCGGGCGAATGCCGGGATCTTCATGAACACGTATTCAAAGAGAGCATATCCGCCGAGGGTGCAGCTGATTCCGGCGAGCACGTCGAGGATATAGTGGTGTGAGGTATAGACCGCCGTGAACCAGATGCCGAGGCAGATGAAGGCGAAGAGTGCGCGCAGCAGGTTTGAGCAGCGGGCTCTGAGCGAGTAGATGAATGCAATGAGCATGTAGGCGGCATGGAGCGACGGCATTGCCGCAAAGACGTTGGCATTTCGCGAATAGAGACCGTGGAAGATGTTCAGGCCCGTCATCTCGTCCCATTTTCCGAGTCCGGCCACTTCGCCCGGAGTGCCTACGATGAAATCGAATCCGTGGGATGCTACATACCACGGCGGAGCGGCCGGGTGGATGTAGTAGATGGCGAATCCGATGAGGTTGACCAGCAGAAACACCAGCGAGAAGTGGAGATAGACTGAATATTGGCGCTTGTAATAGAGCCAGATGCCGAAGAGGATCGGCACCGGGACCCAGCAGAGATAAAACAGTCCGGCCATGAAGTCCATCAGCGTGCAGTTGTGGATGGCGAAAAACTCGTTAGGAGTGAGTGTTCCGGTTGCCGAGGCTATGCCGAAGAGGCTTTTTTCGCAGTCATAGAGTGCGCGGATGTCAACCGGATTGACTTCATAGTTGGGGACGATGTTCATCCAGTCATAGGAGATGGCGAAGACGGCGAATGGCAGCATCGCCACGACGAAACGGCGTGAGGTCGCGGTAATGAAGAGCAGCAGAGTCAGAGTTCCGGCGATGTAGATGTGTTCCGGGCGGAAACCCACACAGATGCTTGTCACTGCTATCCAGAGCAGCACAACCGGAATGATTATAGCCGTTTCGCGACGTGTCGGAAATGAAAATCCTGTCATGATAACGATTGGAAAAAGACCGGGAGAGCAGTCCTGGGGGTGATTATTTTTTGCTGAGAAGACGGCGGCAGTGGTTGATGCGGGCGAAGGCCGTGATGTTGGCAAACACGGCGATCACGCCCATGCAGAAGATGAGGATGCTGACGGCATCGAATCTGGCGGGATCGACACACTGGCCTGTGATGCCTGTGGCGAGTGCGCCGATGGTGGTGACTACCACGCGTTCGGGGCGCTGCATGAAGCCGACCTTGCATTCGAGTCCGAGGCCTTCGGCGCGGGCGCGGACATAGCTGACCATGATGGAGCCGACGAGGGCCACGAAGGTGATCAGGGCGCCGATCACGTAGCCGGTCTGGATCAGGTAGTAGCTCAGGCCGCCGAGGGTGAACAGCTCGCAGTAGCGGTCAAGCACCGAGTCATACATGGCTCCGAAAGTGGAGGTCATGTTGCCGATGCGCGCAACCTGGCCGTCAAGCATGTCGAAAAGCGAGAAGAGGATGATGACCACACCGCCCCAGGTCATGAGCGGATAGTTCATGTCGGTGCCCGGAGTGGCGCTGTAACCGGCATAGACGAAGATGGCGGCAGCGGCGATGTTGCCGAGCAGCCCGATGGTGGTGACCATGTTGGGGGTGACTCCGATGCGGATCAGAAAGCGCACGAAGGGGTTGATGATGAAGTAGATGCCTTGCTGGAGGCTATCGCGGAAACGCTTGAATGTCGATGATTTCTGTGTCATTGTCATTTCGTTTTCAGCCATTGTATACTGTGATGTGTTGATGGGGTTGAGCCGTGGGCGCAGTCGGAGGCGGTCCGTAGCGGGGGATCAGTCGATGTGCTCTTTTGCGGCGGTATTCTGATTTGATTTTTTTACAAAGAGATTGACAAAGCGGATGGCATAGGGGTCAAAGGGGGTCTTGCGGTAGACGAAATTGCGCTGGAGCACGAAATTCCATCCCCAGGAGACGGCGAGCGAGGCGGCCAGACGCGAGGCGGCGAAGATGCCGTCGGGCTTGAAGCCGAGGTCGAGCAGCCACTGCCATTTGCTCAGCAGAGTGGCCAGTCCGGTTGTGCCGTACATGTTGAGCAGCAGCGATCCGGTCCAGACCAGGAAGTATTTCACTCCGACGGCTTTCACGCTCTGACCGGCGGCGTGGAACGTGAAGCGGTAGTTGATGCAGCAGTTCACGATTCCTCCTGCAATGGCGCCTATTGCCACCGAGAGGTTTGAGCGGTAGAAGGGTTCGAGGGCCACGAAGACGAAGGAGTAGAGCAGCATGCTCGTGCCGAGATCGACCCATGACGCGACCTGCGATGAGACCGACGAGCGCAGAAAGGTGGAGATCAGGCCTCCGCCGTGGAGAAATTTATCTTTCAGCTCACTGTATTTTGACATGTTGTCGGTATTGTTTTTTTATCCTTAATCCTTAAAAGAAGAAATACATTGCCAGGGCCAGGATGACTTCGCCGTAGATTCCGGCCAGGATGTCGTCGGCCATGATGCCGGTGCCTCCGGGCAGGTCTTCCATCTTTCTGACACCGAGTGGCTTGACTATGTCGAAAAAGCGGAAGAGGATCAGTGAGATGACGGCCCAGAGCCAGAATTTGCCGCTTGTGAGCGCATCGGGCTGCCCGGCGAAGACCGACAGCGGAAGCATGGTGATCCACTGCCCTACGGTTTCGTCCATCACAACCCGCGAGGGGTCCGGTCCCCAGTGCTGCTCGGCCACTCCTGCCGACCAGATGCCGAGGACGGTGAAGACCAGGATGAGACCAAGAGTGGCAAGGAAGGTGCCTGTCACATGGCCTGTCAGGACAAGCGGCAGCCAGAGGATCAGTCCGACGACTGCTCCTGCGGTTCCGGGACCGTAGGGCCAGTAACCGGCGCCGAACGATGTGGCTATGAAACGCGGGAGAAAGGGGAAATGTGAGTTGTCGGTCATTTTCGTGATGATTTTCGGGCGTTGTGGCTTTTGATTTCCGAGAGGATCGCACGGGCGATCACTGCCGAGGCTTCGGCGCGGCATGGGGCGAAGCTCGGCCAGTCGTTGAAGTCGATGATCGTGAACGAGCCGTCGGGCAGGATTATGGCGTCGCCGCCGTAGATCTTGATGTCCAGGGCTTCGGCTGCGCGGGTGCAGACCTCCTTCAGTTTGTCGTGGTCGAACTGCGGCTTTCCCTCGTCGGTCCCGTTGGCCTCGCGTGATCCGTAATGGAAGAAGCAGTGGAACCAGGGGGTGCCGTAGACGCCGTAGAATTTCAGCAGCTCGCCTTCGATGTGGCGGTTGATGACGGCCCGCTTGATGCCGCGCAGGAAGTATTCCTGCACCACTTCCTGGGCCTCTTCGGTGTGGCGCACATAGGTGACGTCCTCCTTGTGCATCGTGTGGAAGTCGCCGCGCTTGATCCAGGCCTTGGTCATCCCGGCCTCTTTCATGCGTTCGGTCACGACCTCGTTGGTGTTGACAATCAGGCTGTCGGGTGTCGGGATATTGCTCCCGATGAGGATGCGGGTGAGGCGTTCGCGGGTGCAGTTTTCGATGCCGTAGCCTGAGTTGATGACCAGCGCGCCTTCGTCTTCCATCTTCTGGAGTATCGGGAAAGAGCGGTGGTGGCGACACATGCTGACGATGATATCTTCAGTCACCTGTCCGGCCATCAGCTGCTCTTCGCTGTATATTTTCACCTCGCATCCGCGTTTGCGCAACTGTTCGGCTGTGAGGTTGAGGATGGCGGCGTCATTGCCGATATGATTGGGCGAGTATGCGCCGGCTCTCATGATCCCGGCTATCTTTATGTCAGCCATTATATCGTTTGAGGTTAGATTGGTTTTCAGAAAGGAAGATTTCGGCTTCGCGCAGGTCGGAGACGTGGTCGGCGTCGATGATTTTCGAGAACGGACGGGCTTTGAGCCTGAGTCCGGCGGCCACAAGCGAGCGCTGGAAGTCGCGCATGCGGGTTTTTCCGGCTGCGGCGCAGTCGTCAAGCAGGCTGAATGCCTCAGGGCGCAGGGCGTAGATGCCTCCGGAGACGTAGTGAGTGTCGTGGAGCGGACGGTCAAGGAAGCCTGTGATCTCTCCGTCGGGTCCGGCGGCCACATAGAGCGGTTTCTCGTCTGCGACGTATGATGTTACGGCCATATAGCCGTCGGCCTCTTTGTCAGCCTCGAATTCGGCGATGAATTTCCCGAATTCGTCGGGGAGGAAGACGCTGTCGACTGTCAGCAGGCAGAACGGTTGGCGGCGGTCCATCGAACGGGCAAGTTCGCGGAAACTTTCCATCGAGCCTGAGGTGGTTCTGACCGTCAGCCGCAGTTCGCAGCCCGCAGGGGTGAGTGACCGCAGATAGTCGGCCACTTCGCTCATCTCTTCGTTGACGATTATATATACAGTACGCGCGCCCGCGAGGGAGAGCACTTCGATCAGCCGTCCGATCATCGGTTTGCCTCCAAGACGCACCAATGGTTTCGGAAGATCTTGTCCTTCCATTTTCAGGCGTGAGCCCTGGCCGGCGGCAATGATGGCGAAGTCCATTGTGAAATTTCCTTTCAGGGGAGATTGTTATCCGCGGTCGGCGGGGAGCTTGTCGCTGCCTTTGTCGAAATTCTGTTTGCGAAGAGGGTTGGCGGTCGCTTCAGCCTCGCGCCGGCGGTTGCGGTAGATGTCGATGGCGGTGTAGATGGCCTCGCGCATCGACTGTTCGTCGGCTTTGCCCTGGCCTGCGATGTCATAGGCGGTGCCGTGGTCGGGCGAAGTGCGCACGAAGGGGAGTCCGGCGGTGAAGTTCACGCCGTTTTCGGCGGCAAGGAGCTTGAAGGGGATCAGGCCCTGGTCGTGATACATTGCCAGGATGCCGTCAAACTTGGTGTAGGCGCCGCTGCCGAAAAATCCGTCGGCGGGATAGGGGCCGAAAGCGAGGATCTTGCGCTTGGCCGCTTCGGCGATGGCGGGGGCGATGATTTCAGTCTCCTCCGAGCCGATGACTCCGGCGTCGCCTGCATGAGGATTGAGCGCGAGCACGGCGATACGCGGTCCGTGGAGTCCGAAGTCTTCGACCAGCGAGCGGTTGAAAGCTGCGATCTTGTCGGTGACGCTCTTTGCAGTGATGCCTGCGGCGACTGTCGCGATGCTGTCATGGATGGTGACAAGCGCCACGCGCAGATTTCCGCCACACATGATCATCATGGCTTCGCGGCCTCCGCCGAGGCGCTCCTGGAGATATTCCGTGTGGCCGGGGAAGTTGAATGCGTCGCTGTGGATGGTCTGTTTGTTGATCGGGGCTGTGACGAGCACGTCGATCAGTCCGTCGCGCAGATCGGCAGTAGCCCGTTCGAGGGCGGCGAGGGCTGCCTGTCCTGCTGTCTGGGTTGCCTGTCCGGGTTCGACCTTGCAGTCTTCCGGAACCACGTTGATGATGTTGATCTGCTCTTCGGCTGCCTTGTCGGGGCTGTCGATCTGGAAGAGCCGGAAGTCAGGAAGCTCGATGCCTTTGCGGTAGAAGTTGGCTATTTTTGCCGAGCCGTAGATCACCGGAGTGCACAGCTCTGCTATGCGCACATCGCCAAGGGCTTTCAGCAGTACTTCATAGCCGACGCCATTGATGTCTCCGTGGGTGATTCCGACACGAATTTTTCTATCTTGTTCCATTTGTCAGTGCATAATGTGAAATAGAGAGAGGGCGGATGCAGCGGGCCGCACACACCAATCTCAATTAAGTGGTAAAGTTACTAAAAAAGTCCTATCGGGGTCTGCGGCTGTCTGTGGTTTAACATTTATTAAGAAGCAGCCTGCCGATAAACACTGATGTCAGCGGCTGTTGGGAATGGAAGTGAAGTGTGTGAAATTTGTGTTTTATTCTGTTAAGGTAGGTTAAATTTTATTCGCTTCACTTCTGAATTTGTTAATTTTGCACCCCGAAATTGTAGAGCTTGACAATATCAGATTTATCTTTTTCTTCTTCTCATGTTTCCTTCTCGTTAACCGAGATCTTTACAGACCATACATTATGCGTTTAAGTAACTTATTGTTAGGTGTTTCCATTGCTGGTGCACTGCTGACTTCGTGCACTGCTGATGAGATCGCAATCCCCCGTCGCGAACTCTATGCACGTGAATTTATCAAGAAGTTCGGTGTCATCGACCCGAACCGCAATCTCAATGCAGCCCGTCACTCCGGGATCAACATCGTCACCACAGCCCCGACAGATGTCAAGGTCTATGCCGATGTTGACGGAAAGCGCTACCTTTTTGCCAAAGGACGCAGGATAAACGGCACAACAACACTCAAATTCGACATTCCCGCATCGGTCAAGGAAGTGATCGTCGATGCCGGAGGCACGAAAACCATTGCCGCCATCGGATCTACGGTCAGGGTCGACGCTCCCTCAAGAAGCGGCTCAGGTGTTCAGAATTTTTCGTCGGGTCAATACGTAGGAAAAGGAGTTCAGGATCCATCGTCGGAGGGCGGCTCAGGTATCACTGCCGAACTCTGCACCGAAAAAAAAGACTGGATGGTGGTTCCCTTGCTCAATGCCACTATCTTCCGCCGCAAGATGCCGGAAGGCTGCTATAATTCCAGCCGCGACGGGGTCGACAACGACTTCATGCTGAAGTTCAAGAAGAATGACATCATTATCCGTCCTCTCTACTGGCAGACAAGCCAGCAGCTGGAATTCGGACTCTTTTACTTTGATGGAGATGGCAAACCAGTCCACTGTCCGATCTACGATATGGAGAAAAACACGGAAAACGAGCCTGTCGACAATCTGGCTCTCTGTTGGGTGCCCTCAGAGACAAAGTCAATCACCATCAAGGATTTCATGAATGATGAGGTGTTCATGGAGTGCCTGAACAACAACGGAATATCGGTGATCGACCGAGTCGGCAACTACGGAGCGGAATACAGATATATCGATGTCTACTCTCTTGATAACTTCCGCGGCTTCACCACTTCGATCTGTGACAGAGACATGACTCATGCCTGCCGTGAATATCTTGACCGGATCGGTATCAAAAACGATCCGGACGCTCCGGCTGACAGCAGATTCAACTATGTCTACCGCTGGAGAATGACAGGCGACAAGCTCAAAGACAAAAATGGTAATGATATTTATGACAAGACGTTCACCGCTAAGGCTGAGAACCTGAATTGGGAATGGATGTGTCCAAAAAAGGATCTGGAGATCGTCTATACATATTATAATTATGACTATGAGAACAAAGCCAAGGGCTGGTCAAATCGGTTGCCTGATATGATAGGCGATCTGACGATGGACGATAATAATTATCCGTCTCTGATTTCCAAGGGAATCAAGGTGCATCTCGATGACATCGACAAGGCTTATGGAGGATATATCAAGAGTGCCTACAACGGCTATCTCTATTCCTACTCTCCGCTGAACAAAGGGGTGAGATGGGTGCCGGGACCCGGTGCCGAACGAACAGAAGAGTTCCAAGACGAACAAAGCGGTGTCAAAAGTTTTAGGTATCCCGAATCAGCATTTGTCAAAGATCCGCATCGCAATGCTTTCCGCGCCGTGACCTGGCTGGGATCCAAATATGAATGGAGATATATGTCGTTTGAGGATGGTACGATCGGCGATACATACAGCCGCTCAAGCTGCGATTTCGACATGCAGGATTTCGTGTTTATCCTCGATGACGACACTGAGGTCTACCACGATCCGGTCGACTCAATCATCCATCCCGACGATCCCGAACCTGAGGCTTACCGTTGGCTGATCGCTGCCGAGGACTTGGCCGGAACATACGACTGGGACTTCAACGACGCTGTCTTTGCCGTTACGGCTACGCCTATTGTCGACGGCGAGAAAGACAATGCAGTTCAGACATGGATCACAGTCGAACCCCTCGCCGCAGGCGGTACACTGCCCATCTACGTGATGTTCAACGGAGATATTATTGATGAGAAGGGTAATGATCACGGTAAGGGTCATTTCAACATCGGCCCTGAACTTCACAAATGGCTCGGAGGCTATTACCGCAGCCCGATCAACGTTGACGCCCCCGTGGCATCGGCAAAGGGTATTCCGCTTTCGTTCCATGTGGACGGCCAGTGGTCGCTGACCGATGAATATAAGGACAATCCCCAGTGGTCTGAGAAGGATGTCAAGGGTATGGGCGGCTTCTATGTGCTTGTCAATCCCGGTGACGGTCTGCACTATATGGAGAATGCTATCAGGCCTTTCGACGAGAAGTTGCTCGACGATGAGAACCACTACCACATGGTGACCCCTCCCACCTCGTTCAAGAATGGTGAAGAACCGGTCTATGTATCGCCCGAAATGCTCTGTCTTGAGGCTTCTTGGCGCTGGCCGATGGAGGAGCAGGGAATCCACGAGGTTTATTACAACTTTGAGCAGTGGCTCAAAGACGGGACTACCGAATGGTACACCGGAGGCGCTACATGGGACGCTAACCGAGTAGTCAGCCGCGAGTAAATTCTTACTGAATACATTTTAACCCGCGCCCCGGAAGCCATTTTTAAGGCCTCCGGGGCGCGATTACGTTTTGGGCGGGGTATGCGTAGTGTCGCACCTACGGCGCTTTTTTTGTGGGGAGGTGGTATCGTTATACCACAGCTGCGGACACCTACGGCGCCCTTGCAGTGGCCTGGATTCTTCCGACCGCTACGCGGCCCGCCTGGCGCGTGAAGCCCGCACGGGCGTCCACAACGAGACATCCCGCATGGGCATCCACAACGAGACATCCCGCATGGGCGTCCACAACGAGACATCCCGGATGGGCATCCGAAGGACATGTGTCCGCATGGGCGTCCGTAGGACGCAGATTTATCATAGCCCGTGACACCGTCGCGCAGCGACAGGTGTCACGGGTTTGGTGTATATAGAATAAGAAAGGTGTCCGACAGGACACCGATTTACCGTCATCCAAATCCGCCACAAAATAACCGATATTAAATCCGTAATAAAATCGGACAAATCATCACCCCGTAAATCCGTGTCCTACCGGACACGCCGCATGGGGGGAATTCATTGTTCCCGTGACACCGACGCGTCACGGGCTACGATAAATCTGCGTCCTTCGGACGCCCATGCGGACACACATCCACGGATGCGTCCGTCTCGGACACATATCCACGGACGCGCCATGCGGTGCGGGCTGGCCGCGTAGCGGTCGGAAGAATCCAGGCCACTGCAAGGGCCCCAGAGGGGTCCGCAGCTGTGGTATGCCGATACCATCCTCTCCTCCCAAAAAAGCGCCGTAGGTGCGACACTCCCGCTTGTCACCCGATGATTTCGGAGAGGATTGCCACGGCGGTCTCTACGTTGGGGACATCGGAGATGGCAAACGAACGTTTGCCATTGCGCTCGCGGATCTGCACACGCCGCGGATTGGACGTCAGATAGGAAAGCATCTTACCGAACATCTCCGACTGATAGTAAGCCTTGTTGCTCTCGTCGACAAAATAGGTGTACATCTTGCCCTGCTTCAGAGCCACTTTCTCGATACCCAGACGGCGGGCGAAACTCCGCAGGCGCGGGATGCGCAGCAGCTCGGCTGTGACAGGCGGGATGGCGCCGAAGCGGTCGGTCAGGCGGCTTTTGAATGCCTGAAGATCCAGTTCGCGCTCAATGCCGTCGAGCTCCTGATAGAGGGCAATGCGTTCGCTCTCGGTGGGGACATAGTCGGCGGGCAGAAGCAGCTCCATATCGCTTTCGATCACACAGTCGGCCACATAGTCGGTCTCTTCCTCTCCGAGGCGGTCGGCCTGGTCGAGATCCGAGAACTCCTCCGTGCGGAGTTCGGTGACAGCCTCCTTCAGAATCTTCTGGTAGGTCTCATAGCCCAGATCGGCTATGAATCCCGACTGCTCGGCACCAAGGAGGTTGCCGGCGCCGCGGATGTCGAGGTCCTGCATGGCGATGTGTATGCCGCTGCCGAGGTCACTGAAACTTTCGATGGCCTGAAGTCGGCGGCGCGCCACGGGAGTCAGCGGGATGTGGGGCGGGACGAGCAGATAGCAGAAAGCCTTGCGGTTGCTGCGGCCCACGCGTCCGCGCAGCTGATGAAGCTCGCTGAGGCCGAAATTCTGCGCGTTGTTGACAATGATGGTGTTGACGTTGGGCATGTCGATGCCGCTCTCGATGATGGTAGTGGCTATCAGGACATCATAGTCATGGTTGGCGAAGTCGATGATGGCCTTTTCGAGCTTTTCGGGGGGCATCTGCCCGTGGGCCACGATCACACGCGCATCGGGCACAAGCCGCTTGACCTGCGCCTCCAGTTCGTAGAGGCCCTCGATGCGGTTGTTGATCATGAACACCTGGCCGTTGCGCGAGAGTTCGAAGTTGACAGCCTCAGATACAATATCGTCGCCGCCGGCGCAGACAGAGGTTATGATCGGATAGCGGTTGGCCGGGGGAGTGTTGAGCGCCGTGAGGTCGCGCGCGCCCATCAGCGAGAACTGGAGGGTGCGGGGGATCGGCGTTGCGCTCATGGTCAGAGTGTCGACGTTGACTTTCATCTGCTTGAGCTTCTCCTTGACGGCAACGCCGAACTTCTGCTCCTCGTCGACTATCAGCAGACCGAGATCCTTGAAGCGGACCTCCTTGCCGATCAGCTTATGGGTGCCGATCAGGATGTCGATCTTACCGTCGGCGAGATCACGGACAATCTCCTTGACCTGCTTGGCAGTGCGGGCGCGGGATATGTAGTCAACGCGGACGGGCAGTTCTTTCAGACGGTCGCGGAAGGTGTTGAAGTGCTGATAGGCCAGGACGGTCGTCGGGACGAGCACAGCGGTCTGTTTGCCGTCGGCAGCCGCCTTGAAAGCCGCGCGGATGGCAATTTCGGTCTTTCCGAAGCCCACGTCGCCGCAGATCAGGCGGTCCATCGGCTTGTCGCTCTCCATGTCGGCCTTGACAGCCTTTGTTGCCGTGAGCTGGTCAGGGGTGTCCTCATAGATGAACGACGCCTCCAGTTCCTGCTGGAGATAGCTGTCAGGGGCAAAGGCATGGCCCTTCTCGTCCTTTCGGGCGGCGTAGAGCTTTATGAGATCGCGGGCGATGTCCTTGAGCTTCGACTTGGTGCGCTCCTTCATCTTGTTCCATGCGCCGGAACCGAGTTTGTTGATTTTCGGAGGCACGCCCTCCTTGCCCCGGTATTTCGCGAGTTTGTGGAGCGCGTGGATGGAGACGAAGATGATGTCGTCATTGGCATAGACCAGCTTGATCATCTCCTGGGTCTTGCCGTTGACATTGGTGCGCAGCAGGCCGGCGAATTTGCCGACACCGTGGTCCACGTGGACTATGAAATCGCCCGGCTCGATGGCGCTGAGTTCTTTGAGTGAGAGAGCGAGCTTGCCGGAGCGGGCGCGGTCGCTTTTGAGAGTGTATTTGTGGAAACGGTCAAAGATCTGATGGTCGGTGAAGACGCAGATCTTCAGCGAATGGTCGGTGAAACCCTCGTGGACGGTCGGCATCACCGGCGCGAAGTCAATCGAATCGCCGCGGTCGGCAAAAATCACCTTCAGGCGCTCGATCTGCTTCTCGCTGTCGCTGAGGATGTAGATGCGGTAGCCCTCGGCGAGAAATTTCGAGAAACTTTCGCTGATCAGCTCGAAATTTTTGTGGTAGATGACCTGCGGGGAGCAGTGGAAATCAATCGAGGCCTTGGCTGCGGTGTCGGGCCTGGCGGCGGCTGTGAAGCGCAGCTGGCGGAAGGAGCTGAAGCGGCGGGCAAAGGCATCGCCGTCGACCACCTGCTTCATGGCGTTGGTGTCTGTCGCGGCATCGACCGCGGCCAGGGCGCTCTGTGAAAGCTCTTCGGCACCGATGGCCTTGACGCGCTCTACGGTGTAGAGGGCATCGCGGACAACGAAAAGAGTCGACGGATCTACATATTCCAGCAGAGACTCGCCCGAAGACTGCGAGGCCACCCCTGAGGTGACGGCGATCTCCTGAAGCTGCTTCTCCGAGAGCTGTGTCTCGATGTTGAAAGTGCGGATCGAGTCGATCTCGTCGCCGAAGAAGTCGACGCGAAACGGAAGCTCATGGCTGTAACCGAAGATGTCGAGGATTGAGCCGCGGGAGGCGAACTGGCCCGGCTCATAGACGTAGTCCACCTCCAGAAAACCGTTTTCACGCAGCCAGGCGATGGTCTCCGTCATGTCGGTCTCGCTGTCTTTGCGCAGATGGAGAGTGTGGCGGTCGATCACCTCGCGCCGGGCCACTTTCTCGGCCAGGGCCTCAGGGTAGGTGACCACATAGACCGGCGCCCGGTCGGAGTGCCACTGGTTGAGGGCCTCGGTCCGCAGGATCTGCGACGGCGGATCGACCTGGCCATATTTGATGTCGCGCTTGTAGCCGGAGGGGAAAAGCAACACCCGGTCTTCGCCGAGAATGCGGCTGAGGTCGTGGTAGATATAGCCGGCATCGTCAAGCGAGTCTCCGACCACCACCGTCGGGACCTTGCGCGGGGGCAGGGCTGCGAGCATCAGGGCCGGGGACGATCCGGCCAGATTGTAGACCGACGTAATTGCAGCCTCGCCGCCGAGAGCCTTTTCAAGGGCCTCCCGGCGGCGTGACGACATGAATTCATCGCTTAACTGCTGTATGGAGATCATGTGCGTTGGTTGAGTGTGTGACAGAAGAGTTACTTATTTCTTTTTGCCTAATATTTCGTTGAAGCGGGGAGTGGTCAGGACGGCAGTGGCCGAGTCGACTGCCTGGTCGTCGCGAAGCGAGTAGATGACTTCGCCGCGGTTGAAATAGTAGCGGCTAAGGAGTTCGCCGGCGATGTAGGGGGTCAGATTCTTGCGGTTGATGTCGAGGTCATGCTTGAGGTCGTGGCGCAGCATGGCCGCGAGCACATCGAACTGCGCCGCAGTCGAGTCGTTCATATAGCCTTCGGCAGTGGCGATCTCGCGCAGCTGCTTGACGGCGCTCTCGCAGACTTTGTCGTAGTTGAATTTTTCTGGGTCGATGAAGTCCTTGAACTCGGCGTAGATCTCGTCGGTCACCTCGAATGTCTCCGGCGAGGCAATGGAGTCATGGGTGGCGGCATACTTGTTGGCGAAGTTGAACGCCCAGTTGTCGCGGACAACATTGTAGGTCAGACGGTTGACCTCGGGATATTCGATCTTGATGTCGGGGGTGATGCCGCCTCCGTCGCGCACCTCGCGTCCGCCGGCGGTCTTGAACACGTTTGTCAGGCTGTCGGGGATCCTTGCCACAGATCCGTCAGGATTGCGCCGCGAGTAGTCGATGGCCTGGATCAGACGGCCTGAGGGGATGTAGTATTTGGCGATGGTCACTTTGAGCATGCCGTCGTAGGGCAGTTCGCGTGTGCTCTGCACGAGTCCTTTGCCGAAAGAGCGGTTGCCGATGATGACGGCGCGGTCAAGATCCTGAAGAGCGCCGGAGACGATTTCCGAAGCTGAGGCGGAACTGCCGTCGACAAGCACTGCAAGAGGAATTTTGGTGTCTATGGGGTTGACGCTGGTCTTGTAGACTTTCTCGTTGAGCACTCCCTTGCCGCGTGTGGTCAGGACAGCGGTACCTTTCGGGAGGAAGAAACCGAGGATCTCGATGGCGCTTTCAACCAGGCCGCCTCCGTTGCCGCGGAGGTCAAGGATCAGGCCCTTGGCTCCATCCTTGATCAGTTTCTCGACACCGGCGCGGACTTCGGCAGCGCTTTTTTCCGAGAAGGTGTTCAGGCCGATGTAGCCGATCTCAGGACGGACCATTCCGACGTAAGGCACGGGTGGAATCTGGATCTTCGCACGCTTGAACTCGAAGGTCTTGATCGAGTCACTGACCCAGGGACGCTTCATCACGAGTTTCAGGGTCGATCCGCTCTGGCCTTTCAGTTTGTTGCTGACACGGTCGGAGGTCCAGCCAAGGACCGAGTCGCCGTCGATCGACACGAAGAGGTCGCCGGGGCGCAGGCCCGCTTTCTGTGCGGGGCTGCCCTCGTAGGGTTCGGAGATGATGACACCCTCCTCGTTCTGCTGGATGATAGAGCCGATACCGCCATATTCGCCGGTGGTCATGGTGCGGAAAGCATCCTGATCCTTGGCCGAGAAGTATTCGGTGTATGGGTCTATGTCGTTGAGCATCGCCGCGATGGCCGTGTTGATCGACTTTTCGGCGTCGATGGAGTCTACGTAGAAAGTCTGGAGCTCCTTGTAGAGAGCGTTGAATATGTCAAGGTTGCGTGAGATCTCGTTTTTTTTGCTGCGTGTAGCCGCAGAGGCAAGCATACAGAGCAGCACGAGCGACGCGGCAATAAGGGTAAGTTTTTTCATACTCCTGAATGATAGTGAATTGATGAAAGTCCGTGAGGGTGAGAGACGTGAGTCCCATAGGCCGTTTTTTTTGACAACCTCCTGGGGTGTCTGATTTCCTGTCTTCGGAAACGGAGACCAAAGATAATCAATAATTACAACAATCAAAATATCAATCTCGTTTAAACATGTTAAGAGGTCGCTTAAAATTGCTGACGGCAATTATCCTGTGCACTTTTTTGGAATCTAAATAAATTAACTTATCTTTGCCAGACTTAAAAACCGTTAACAATAGAGGTTGTTTAAAAACAAGAGTTAAAATCTGAGTGGAGTATCTTTTAGATAAATTATTGTAAATGAGAAAGGAGCATAGCGAGCTATGCGACTGACGAATTTCAACAATTTAGCAAAAGAGACACCAAGGCTCAGGTAACTTTAAAAAGTCTCAGACATGAAATTATTAAAAGAAAAAAGATAATACCGTCGCCTGCGAAAGTTTTTAACTATTGTTGTTAATCAACCTCTTAACCTTAAATTCACCAATGAGGAAAACACTTTCACTTTTCTGCCTGGCGGCAGCGCCTTTTGTGTGTGCTGACGAGCCGGCAAGCGACACTCTCCTGAAAGTTCAGGCTGAAGTGCGCCTTGACTATCAGCACGACTGGCTTGACGGAAGCACCGTCAAAGACAACACGGGCTTCGAGGGCAAATATATCAACGTCCGTGTCGACGGCAACATCACCGACGGTCTGAGCTATTCGTGGCGTCAGCGTTTCAACAAAGCCCACAAGGATGCCTCGTTTTTCGATGCGACTGACTGGGTCTATCTCAACTATGATTTCGGCCGATGGTCTGTGGCCGGAGGCAAGCAGGTGGTGGCGATAGGCGGCTGGGAATATGACCGCTCGCCGATCGACCTCTACGGCTGCTCTGTTTTCTGGAACAATATCCCCTGCTATCAGATCGGCGGATCGGTCAGCTTCCGTCCCTCTGCCTCTGACAGACTGACCTTCCAGCTCTGCGAAAGCCCGTTCTACACGGCTGAAAACCGCGACATGTATGCCTACAACCTGATGTGGAACGGCAGCCACGGCTTCTATGACGCCATCTGGTCGGCCAACCTCATCGAATATGCCCCGGACCGCTATATCAGCTACCTCGTTCTTGGCAACAAGTTTACTTTCAACAAAGTGTCGGTTGAACTGGATCTGATGAACCGCGCCGCTTCCCACCAGACATTCTTCCTGCGCGACATGTCGGTGATGGGCGAAGTGGCCTATGCACCGGCTCGGAAGTGGAGGGTCTTCGGCAAGATGACCTATGATGTCAACCGCACCCACACCGATGCCGACCATTGTGTCACTCCCGGCACAGAAATGAAAATGGCCGGTGCGGGTGTCGAATTCTATCCGCTCGACAACGGACGTCATAATCTGCGTTTTCACGCCAATATGTTCTATTCGTGGGGCAGCAACGGAAACACAGCCGATGTCATGCAGAACAAGACGATGCTCGTTGACTTCGGTGTCAAATGGAACATGAACCTATTGTCACTCAAACGTTAATGCCCCGCCGGGGCTCAATTGCCTTTCACAACACTCAACCAACCTTAGAATCCCCACCATGGAAAAAACTGAACGCAGGACACAGTCCCGCTCATTCTCACTGAAACGTTTAATCCCGACAGGTGTGCCCTGTCTGGCGGTTGTTTTTCTCCTCTTCTGGTATGTAGGTTCTATCATGGGGCTGCCCAACATGCTCAACACGATCATGCACACAGCCCATGATCTTCTGCTCAACACGGTGTTCTACCTCATGGGTATCTGTGTGGTCACCGGAGCCATCGGCCGTCTGTTTGTCGAATTCGGAGTGGTCAAACTCCTTGAGAATATCCTGCGCCCACTGATGCGTCCGCTCTTCAACCTGCCCGGTGTGGCAGCACTGGGTGCTACGATGACCTTCCTGAGCGACAACCCCGCAATCATCTCCCTCTCGCAGGACCGCCGCTTCTGCCGCTATTTCAAGAAGTTTCAATACATCTCTCTGACCAACTTCGGAACAGCCTTCGGCATGGGACTCCTCGTCATGGTCTTCATGGTCGGCCAGGGCTACTATATCGAACCGGTCATCGGCCTCTTCGGCGCCTTCTGCGGTTGTATCGTCTCCACACGTCTGATGCAATATTTCGTCATAAAGGCCTATCCCTCTTTCGCTGTCGAGGATGCGGTCACCAAAGAGGCCGATAAGCTGGAGGAAGAAGAGACCAAGGTTGAATCCAAGTCGGTTTTCATCCGCACACTCAACTCGCTCCTTGACGGAGGCCGCACGGGTGTTGACGTCGGCATTGCGATTATCCCCGGTGTGCTGATCATCTCCACGCTGGTCATGATCCTGACTTTCGGCGCATCTGAAAACGGCTATACGGGAGCTGCCTATGAAGGCATAGAACTTCTCCCCTGGCTTGCCTCGAAGGTCAATTTCGTCTTCGAATGGCTCTTCGGTTTCAATGATCCCCATCTCGTGGCCTTCCCGATCACAGCCCTCGGCGCAGTTGGCGCGGCCCTGAGTCTGGTGCCCAACTTTGCAGCACAGGGATGGATCGACGGCAATGCGATCGCAGTCTTCACAGCCATCGGCATGTGCTGGAGCGGCTATCTCAGCACCCACACCGCCATGCTTGACTCTCTGGGCTACCGCGAACTGACTCCGAAAGCCATTCTGGCCCATACGGTCGGAGGCATTGTGGCCGCAATTGTCGCCCACATGGTATTTCTTGCTGTCAGCCTGCTCTGAAAAGCTTTGAAGATAAGCGAAAAAGGAGTTTATAAAAACTTTTTTTCAAATTTTCTTGCAAAAGGTTGCATAATTAAAAAAAACGGTGTAATTTTGCAACGCAAATTTCGGTAGAGACCGAATTGAAATTGCACCTGCTTCAGTAGCTCAGTTGGTTAGAGCACCTGACTGTTAATCAGGGGGTCGTTGGTTCAAGCCCATCCTGAAGCGCAAAACGCCATACTTAAAACAATATCCTGCTTCAGTAGCTCAGTTGGTTAGAGCACCTGACTGTTAATCAGGGGGTCGTTGGTTCAAGCCCATCCTGAAGCGCAAAGCAAGGAGCCAGGCGGTCCGGAAATCATTCCGGACCGCCTGATTTTGTATTTTCAAATTCCTGCTTTCAATTGATTGATTTGAGCGCAAACACGATTTATATGATCCAGCCCATATAATAGAGAATTGCTATCAATATCCATCCAAGAGAATAATGTCTTGATTTTTGAGTAAATGTTTATCACATACGAAGTGTCTATCGTTGACGTGGTTGTAGCAAAACAAATCGTTTCGTGATGTGCGATACGATTGCGCAATGAATTTACCTTGTCAAGCTCGTTGAATATATAAGTCTGGTTATACTGCATTTCCCTTGATGAACGCGGCTTGTTAGGGAATATGGATAGAAGATTACGACCGGTTACCCGATATTGTATTGGTGAAAACATATACTTCCATATACCAAATTCCATCTCTGCAAGTAATTTAGAATGGCTATATGAATGGGATTGAATTAGCTTGCGATGGGCAAATGATATTATGTCGCGAGTTTTTCTTAAAATCGGTTCTGCAAATACGCCGTCAGGCATAATTGAATCTCTCAGCCAGTCATCCCCAAGATTATCTGTAAGTTTTCGGTCTATCGCATTACGGAGGGCGACTTCAAAGCAACAGACAATAGTAAACATTTCCTGTGAAATCTGAAGATTATAGCGATATAGTGTCATAGCCTTACGGGTATCGCCGCCGCAGGCTGTCAGATACCGCTCCATTCTTTTGGCGGACATTATTTTTTCAAAATCTGCGTATTTCATCAGAAAATCGTAACCTTTTGGAGTAAAGTTTTGTTTTTAAGATAGAAAGCACTATCTTTGTAGTGTTGAATCCCGGTAGCCCCTGTATATCAAGCTATCGGGTTTTGTTTTTCTGCAAAGATAGTGATTTTATTGTATTATGCAATCGCAGAAAGAAATAAGGGGTGATCAGCGCTTTACCGCAGCTGTGCATAATTATCGTATCTTTCCACGTGAAAATGATAAAATAGTATCACTTAGGGCATCCTTTTTTTACATAAATTTGCAAAAAGCGATTTCACGCTCATCGCGACAAGTCTCACAGACCTGAAATGACGACACTGCAAACCGCCTGACTACGACCACAAAAACTCTCATCCATGATATTTCTTACCTAAATCACATTTTACGCTTATGATTAAACATTTACTCTCTTGCGCGGCCATTTCAATCATTGCTTTCGGTGCAAAGGCCGAGAAAACAGTATCAACTTTATGGGAAAGCGCAGAACCCGTCACCATCACCTGGGGTTCGCCAAGCTGCGAAATCTCAGCTGCCAAATGTGAAGATTTCAAAGCCGGTGACATACTCGGCTTTACCGTCGCTGAAAAAACCGACGATGACGCGTGGCCTCAGTTTACAATCTGCGGTTCCGACGCAGACTGGAAGTGGATTGACCTTCACAACATCGGGGTATGGAACGAAACCTCATTCCCGGCCGTCATGGAATATGAAATGACCGAGGACTTCGTCGAAAAAGCGAAGGTACACGGAATATTCCTCAAGGGAACAGCTATCAAAATTTCAAAAATCACGCTTACAGCCGAAACCGGTCCGACAGTCCCCACTACGGAAAAAACGCTGTCGCTTGACGGCAACAATCTCCTGCTGAGCCAGTTTGTTGAGCTTCCAGATGACACGGAAATAATCGTTACCCTCTCGATCTCAAACAAAGATTCCAACGTTGCTGCCGGATGGGGTGTGGGCGCCATACATCCGATCAGCGACTACTCAACCACTCGATACGGCTTTAATGCCAAGGAAGTCTCTGAAGAAGGAGCCTTGAATACCTACAAATTTACTGCTGTACAATTTAAGGAATGGGCAAAAGAGAACGGCGAATATATCACAGACCAATACAACCAGCAGGGTCTGAGCTTCAACGTATACAACGGAGCTACTATCGTAAGTATCGTGGCTAAAATCAAGAATGACCCCTCAGGTATCGCCGACATCGTGCTTGACAATGAAAATGCTCCCGTTGAATTCTTCAACCTCCAGGGCGTTCGCGTCGAGAATCCTTCAAACGGCCTCTACATCCGCCGTCAGGGTAACAAGGTTTCAAAAGTAATCATCCGGTAAAGCAGTACTTTTCAACCTATAAAAACACTACTACAAACCGGACCTGTAAAACATGCGCATCCGCTCCTCCTCACCGGGAAGCGGATGTTTTTGTCACACACCGCCTTTGTAGGGACGCGATTCAACCGCGTCCGCATCAGGCCCATAAAAACACAACCCGCGTACCTGCGGGCAGGTACGCGGGCGTCCGAAAGGACGCGGATTTACTCATAGCCCCTGACGCACGCGCATCGCGCAGAGTGTCGGGGGTTGTGGTTTTCATCCCCAATAAAAGTGTCCGCCAGGACACGGATTTACCTCACCCCCCAAAAAACATATTCCGTAAATCGAGGATGTTGCAAAACTGTGATTCCCGGTCGAGGATGGTTTTGCTATATCCGCTTCTTCGTGTCTGATCATTGCGGTGGATGCGGATGCTCCGTGGAGCGGCGTTCCATACTTGTAGGGCTGCACCACGGTGCAGCCGTTTCACACGGGAAAACCGAGTCCGGGGATCACGCGGGAATGGCGGATGCTCCGTGGAGCATCCCTACAAGAGGGTGGCGGCAGGCGCAGGGGCAGCTGGATTGTCCGGTGGGTAGTGAACGGGGATTGTTTAAGATCAGGCGACTGGGGCAGGCTGGCCGCGTCAGCGGTCGGGAGAATCCAGGCCACTGCAAGGGCCGCATCGCGGTCCGCAGCTGTGGTAAAACGTCATTCCCCAACCCGACAGAGCGCCGTAGGTGCGAAACATATTGGCCTACTGGCGGGCCAGACGGCGCGTCAGACGGTTTGCCGCACGGCGTACCTCCTGCTCATAAAGCCTGCGTTCGCGGCGGTTGCGGGGGACGAACGGCGCCGGATCTTCCGATTCTTCATCGCTCGCAACATCCGCATTGTCCTTCACGGCTGTTTCCTGTGCTGCCCCGTTCGAGGCGGCTAAAACAGCAGCGAGCGCACTGAACTGCTTGTCCATGCTCGCAGCCTTGTCGGCGGCACGCTGACGCGCACGGCGTGAACGCTGGAGAGCCTTATCAATCTCCATGCGCAGCAGATTGAAAACCAAAATAATAGTGTTGTCAGAACCGTTTGGAGGCAGAGTGCCGTCAGACATATACCGGTCGATACAGCCCATGGTCTCCTCTGCTGCATCCTCGCGGCCTACGAGCCTCAGGGACTCCCTGACGCGGCTTGTGATCGTGGAATAGAAATTTTTTGATACCGGACACAGCGGTTTTCGTGCATGTTTTTTCATAGAGCAGTAAAATTTTGTAGAGGTAGTGATTATTTACTGCAAAGATACAAGCTCAAAAGCCCGGATAAGTGCGATAATGCGGAGCGGGTGAAAAAATTTTCCCGGTTTCGCACCTACGGCGCTCTGTTGGGTTGGGGAATGGCGGTTAACCACAGCTGCGGACACCTACGGCGCCCTTGCAGTGGTCTGAATTCTTCCGACCGCTGACGCGGCCAGCCTGCCCCGCGCCTGATGCGGACCCCTACGGCGCCCTTGCAGTGGCCTGAATTCTCCTGACCGCTGACGCGGCCAGCCTGCCCCGCACCTGATGCGGACACCTACGGCGCCCTTGCAGTGGTCTGAATTCTTCCGACCGCTGACGCGGCCAGCCTGCCCCGCGCCTGCTGCGGACACCTACGGCGCCCTTGCAGTGGTCTGAATTCTTCCGACCGCTGACGCGGCCAGCCTGCCCCGCACCTGCTGCGGACACCTACGGCGCCCTTGCAGTGGTCTGAATTCTTCCGACCGCTGACGCGGCCAGCCTGCCCCGCACCTGATGCGGACACCTACGGATGCCTCCGGAGGATGTTACAAAACTTGCCGTAATTGGACACGGTAGGGACGCTTTGAAAAGCGTCCCTACCGTGAATCATAGTTCTGCAACAACCACGTCAATAGCCCTGGCGGCTGTTGTAGCTGTTATTGTAGTTGTTGTTGCCGAGCTGACGGCGGGAAGCCGCGTTCATGAATGGGTCGTCGAAGAATTCATCTTCCTCCTCGTCCTCATCATTGCGTTCTTCGTTTTCACCGCGTTTGCGTTTGGGCTTGTTCTTCTTGATTTCCTGCGGCTTCTGCATTTCCAGAGGAAGCTCGTAGATGTTCCACGACTGTTCCACTCCCCAGTTCTTTTTAAGGGTTATTTTCTTGGGGTAGTAATAGATCTCCTCAGGCTGTATGGAGTCGAGAATGCCGTTGGTATAGACACCGTTGGAGTCGGTGTCGATGAACAGGCGGGCGTAATATGTGCCCGGCGTGAGATATTCGATGCGTCCGAGAGAGCCTTTGACTTTGGCCGCGGCCACAACCTTGTCTGATGCGTCAAGCACCTCGACCACGGCGGGACGTCCGTCCAGGCCGTCGATGTTGAAGTTGAGTGTCGAATAATCTTCGAGCTTCTTGGCTTCGAACTCATGGACGAGCGGCGGATTGGTCAGCCCGTAGACATCATAGATGGCCGCCGAGTCGATGGTCAGTTTGTAATGGGCTCCCGGTTCCCACTGGTAGGGCGCGATGAGTTTTATTGTATTGTAAGGTCCGATGAAGCGCATTGACGGAGTCTGTCTTGCATACCAGACGGAGTCAATCATCTCCTCCAGATGTATGGCGGTCGAGTCGAAGCTGGCCACGGGGGTGACCGAGTTGAAGACCAGCGGGAGGTTGAGGTCCTGAGAGGCAGGACTGCTGATCTTGAAGTTTAGCGGCGGTGGAGGCGGCGGGATGGTGTCAGCCGCGTCGAGAGAATCGAGGTCCACGCCCTGGCGGGCAAGTTCCTTGCGGTGTTCTTCGCGAGCTTTGGCCATTTCCTTTGCTTCCTCCTCCATGCGCTTTCTGCGCATACGGGCGTTTTTGGTCACCATGCGCAGGGTGTCGGTGGTCCAGGATAGCTGATCCAGAGTGTCGGTGCGCATGTATTTAGCCTCGATCATGAGGGTGTCCAGAGCGACAAGCGCGGTGTCGGTGATCCAGTAGCGCAGAGTGTCGAGGGTCGGCGAGGCCTGAAGCACAGACCATTTTTCGCTTTCGTCACCGGCCCGGTGGGTGTTGAGGAGTCTGAGGATCGGAAGAGTGTCGGCCTTCGTGGAGAATTCGAGGTCGATGTTGCGCGGTTCGGGGCGCTCGTTTTTCCGGAGATACTGGGAGACATAGCCCTCGTTGAACCATGTCAGCAATATGTCGTCGGGCAGATAGCGGGTGCCGGGATAGGTCACGATCGAATCCTCGCCGGCCATATTGGTCAGTGTGTCGGTGAACTGGGCTGCTTCGGTGGTCGGCGATATCGTTACGTCGAAAAACGCCGCGTCTTCCGAGCGGTCCCAGTGGTAGTCGCGGTTCACGTCGTTGACAGCATAGATGCGGTATGTACCGGCTTTGAGATTGCGCAGGGTGAACTGTCCGAGCTGGTTGGTCTTGGTGATCCGCTCGAAGGGGAGGGTGGAGATGGCGGTGTCCGACAGATTGGAGTAGACACCGACCAGCATTCCCTGAGCCGGTTCGAGGGTGCGGGCTTCGAAGACCATGCCGGAGACGCGCAGGGTGTCGATTGTGTCGCCTGTCGCGAAGTCGAGAGCCAGGCCATCGAGTACATTGCTTTCGTTCAGGTCCTTGATCGCATCGGCGAAGTCAATCGTATAGGTTGTGTTGGGCAGCAGAGTGTCACGGAGTTCTACTGTGATGCGGCGGCCGTTGGCCGAGATTACCGGAGTGTTGCGCTGGGCCGGAGAGACCACAACCTTGGTCATGGGGTCGTCAATGGCGACGTTCTCGTCAAAATCGACAGTGATTTTGGAGCCGTCAAACCTGAGCTGTCCCGGTTTCGGGTTGGATCGGACATAGACAGGCGGAGTCTCGTCACGCGGTCCACCTTCCGGGCGTCCGATGCTCGCACATGCGGCGAAGAAGGCGGTGATCACCGCTATGAAGAGCAGCCTCAGGGCTGTTGTTGAGCGCATATTATTGTATTTAGAGGTTGTTTAATAACACTTAATCAAGGTGTTTAAAAATGCAAAATTATGAAATTTCCACAACATAAGGATTTGTCGGACGTTTAATTATTATTAATCTGTAAAATTACATTCATATTATGGCCTCACCCCTCATTATAAACATCATTGGTTATGCCGCGGCCATCTGTATGATCTGCGGGTATCTGCCACAGGCAATCTATACGATCCGTACGCGTGACACCGACGGCATCGCGCTCCCGACCTTCCTGCTTTTAGGCTTCGGCAGCATCTTTTTCGTCATTCAGGGCATCATGCTTGCCAACTGGCCGCTCATGATCACAAACACGATCACCACCATCGCCTCGGCCATCGTCTTCGGCATCAAAATTCATAACGACCGTCTCAAAAAGAAAAAATAACAAGGTTTTTTCGCAAATATTTTTCCCCTGAGAGCAATTCATTGTAGCCATCGGCAGAAAATCCATGTAGATTTTCAAGAAAAATTCGTAACTTTGCCGCAAATTTTTCCGCCAGGAACCATGAAACAGAAATGCTATCAGGGGATGACTTTCCGTCCCTATATCGACAACTCCCAGATTAAAACACGAGTTCAGGAACTGGCAGCCGCCATAATGAAAGACTGCGCAGGCGTGACCCCCCTGTTCATCTGCGTCCTCAACGGCGCGGCTCCGTTTGCAATTGATCTTTTCCGTGCATGCGAGGACATCGACGCGGAACTGACATTCATGCGTTTCAAAAGCTATGAGGGAACCGGCTCCACCGGCGATGTCAAACAGATCATGGGCCTGAGCGAAAACCTCGAAGGACGCCACATTGTGCTGATCGAAGACATCATTGACACCGGCAACACAATGGTCAGCCTTCTGGCAGAACTGCGCAGACACAATCCGGCGTCAATACGCATCGCGACTCTGCTTTTCAAACCGGAAGCTCTTGAGCATCCGGAACTCCACGCTGACTACGTGGGATTCGAGATTCCAAAGAAATTCATTATCGGCTACGGCCTCGACATCGACGGCCTCGCCCGCAATCTTCAGGATATTTATATACTTGACGAATAGCCCTTAAGAGGGTGTTTCAGAAACACCCTCTTAGGAAGATTTCGGCCATCCGTTGTTTCTTCCCGACCGGGACGACGCTTCCGGATCTTCATGGCAAATTTTTCCCAATTTTTAAGGATAACGAATGTTTAATCTTGTGATTTTCGGTGCACCCGGCAGCGGCAAGGGCACCCAAAGCGAAAAGCTCATCGACCGTTACGGTCTGACTCACATTTCAACCGGCGACGTCCTGCGTAAGGAAATCGCCGCAGGTTCAGAACTCGGCAAGATCGCCGACAGTTATATTTCAAAAGGCCAGCTCATCCCCGATGACCTGATGGTTGACATCCTCGCAAATGAGGTTGACAATCTGCGTCCCCAGGCCAAAGGCTTCATCTTCGACGGCTTCCCCCGCACCATTCCCCAGGCCGAAGCCCTCAAGAAAATGCTTAAGGAGCGTGGTGAGGACGTCCATTCCGTCATCGGACTCGAAGTCGCTGACGAAGAACTCATGGACCGTCTGATCAAACGCGGCGCACAGAGCGGCCGTTCGGATGACAATCCCGAAACAATCGGCAAGCGCCTGAAAGTCTATCATTCGACAACCTCACCCCTGCGCGACTACTATACCGCCGAGGGAACCTATCGTGCAATCGAAGGCACAGGGCTTGTCGACGAGATCTTCTCCCGCATAACCGAAGCCATCGACAGCCATCCGGTTCTCAACTGATGCGCTTCACCCCTCAAAAAACATCAACCCTCAACTCTCTCTGACCAATCAACAAATCACCGATGCCTGAATCAAGAGGGGGTTTCATACCAAGAGTTAAAATCTGAGTGGAGTATCTTTTAGATAAATTGTTGCAAAAGAGACACCAAGGCTCATGTAACTTTAACGATTGAAATATGGATTTATTGACAGAAGAAAAAATAATATCGTCGCTCAGATTTTAACTATTGTTTTTAAACAACCTCTAACTATTGTTATGGAACACCCTCTAAAACCCGTAGGCACCATGACCTATGCCGAGAGCCTCAGCGAACTCGAAGCTATCCTGCGCACAATGCAGAGCGATAGCTGCGACATCGACCGGCTTGCATCCTACACCCGTCGTGCGACAGAGTTGCTGAAAGCCTGCCGCTCACACCTCACCGCAACCGAGGAAGAGCTGCGGACCATTCTCTCCACTCTCGAAAACCAGTCAAACCAATAAAACTTAAAATGAAGTTATTACCCCTAACCGCAGTTGCCATGACAATGACATTAGCCACGGCTTCTTGCAATCACCGTGCCTCCGAACACTTAGCCAGCCTCAACGTAGCCTATCTTGACACGACAGTAGCTCCAGGTGCAGATTTTTACACCTATGTCAACAAGGGCTGGATGGAAGCCAATCCGCTCACTGCCGAACACGCCCGCTACGGACAGTTCGATATCCTCAACGACTCTTCGGAGAGCCGCGTGAAAGATCTTATCGCCAACCTCGGCACAACGAATCCCGAACCCGGCACCGTAGCCCACAAAGTGTGGACCGTATATTCCCAGGCAATGGACACCGCTCGCCGTAACCGCGAAGGCGCCACTCCGATCCTCGCCGACCTCAAGAAAATCGAGGAGACTCCCCATGAAGGTATGGAAGATCTCTTCCTCTGGATGCACGGCAACTATGCAAGCCCCTTCTTCGGTGCCGGTCCTATGGAAGACCTTGCCAACTCGCAGGTCTATGCCATGTATCTCTCCAACGGAGGCATGGGTCTGGGTGACCGCGACTACTATCTGCTTGACGACGAGCGCAACACAGCTGTGCGCAACGCTTACAAGAAACTCATCGCCGACCAGATGCAGAACGCAGGCTATTCAGCTGCCGACGCTTCCCGTATTGTGGCCAATGTCATGAAGATCGAGACTGCTCTGGCTGAAGACTCCCGCACCCGTGAGGAAAGCCGCGACATCCCAAGCATGTACAATCCCCGCACTTTCGCTCAGGTCAAGGAACTCTATCCCAACGTCAACTGGGACCGTTTCTTCATCGAGACAATGGGCATCAAGTCTCCTGACACTCTGATCGTGACAGAGCCTAAATACCTTGCCCAGGCCGACAAGCTGATGGGTTCTCTCTCCGACCGTGAGGTCAAGGACTACTACCTGTGGAAATACGTCAGCCAGGCCGCATCCAAGCTCAGCGACAACTTCACTCAGGCCAACTTCGAATTCTCCAAGGTGATGAGCGGTGTTCAGGAAATGCGTCCGCTCTGGAAGCGCGCCATTGACGCTACCGAGGGTGCTCTCGGCGAAGCGGTGGGCGAGCTCTATGTAGCCAAATATTTCCCCCAGTCCTCAAAGGACTATATGCTCGGACTTGTCGAGAATCTCCGTGTGGCTCTTGGCAAGCATATCGACAACCTCGACTGGATGAGCGACACCACCAAGGCCCGCGCCCACGAGAAGCTTGCAGCCTTCACTGTCAAGATCGGCTATCCCGACAAGTGGAAAGACTACTCCTCGATGGAGATCGATCCCCAGCTCAGCTATTATGAGAACATGCACAACGTCAGCATGTGGCACCAGGCCGAGACCTATGCAAAATGGGGCAAGCCCGTTGATCGTACCGAGTGGGGCATGACTCCGCAGACAGTCAACGCTTATTACAATCCGCTTGCCAACGAGATCGTCTTCCCCGCCGCAATCCTCCAGGCTCCTTTCTTCGACCCGAACGCTTCAGATGCTGAAAACTATGGCGGCATCGGTGTGGTGATCGGTCATGAGATGACCCACGGATTCGACGATCAGGGCCGCAATTTCGATGCAAACGGAAATATGGTTGACTGGTGGACTCCTGAGGACGCTGCCAAGTTCACTGAAAAGACCAAGGCTCTCATCGCCCAGTTCGATGAAGTAGAGGTGCTCCCCGGCGTTCACGCCAACGGCCAGTACACCCTCGGCGAGAACATTGCCGACCAGGGCGGTCTTCGCATCGCGATGACAGCTTTCCTCGACGCCCAGGCCAAGAAGGGAGTGGACATCAAGTCGCCTGAAGCCAAGATCGACGGTTTTGATCCCCTCCAGGTGTTCTACATGAACTATGCCAACCTCTGGGCCAACAACATCCGTGACGAGGAGATCCGCTCGCTGACCACCGGCGACGTCCACTCTCTCGGCTGCAACCGCGTCAATGTCACCCTCCGCAACATCGCCCCCTTCTTCGAGGCATTCTCGATCACCGAAGACCAGCCGATGTTCCGTCCTGAGTCAGAACGCGTAATCATCTGGTAAGAGACAGCGCCAGTCACCATCTGGCATATATCCTCATAAAAGTAACACCGACTTCTGTATTTCAGAAAGTCGGTGTTACTTTTATATTATATTTTGGCTTGATATAGAGGGAGTTTTGGGGAATAAATTATTCTTATATCTCGGATTTTATGAGTAAATTTGCGAGAAACATTAAAAACAGACTGTATGACTCAGTATAATATTCCATCTCTTCCGCTTCCGTATGATTTGGAGACGAAAGCGGTGCTTAAGCAACTCAATCAGGCTAATCGCAGATTGGCTGAGTTGAAGGGAGTTGCGCTGACGATTCCGAATGAGAATATTCTTGTCAGCACACTGACTTTGCAGGAAGCCAAAGACAGTTCAGAGGTTGAGAATATTGTTACTACTCAGGACGATCTGTATCAAGGGGCGGCTGAGTCAATGTCTGATTTCGTTGCCAATGCCGCAACCAAAGAAGTCCTTAATTATCGGGAGGCTCTTCAGCATGGTTTTCATCTTGTAAAAGAAAAAGGAATGCTGACATCTTCGGTGATAAAGGAGATTCAGCAGATTTTGGAACACAATTCGGCAGGATTCCGAAGTGTGCCGGGCACTGCGTTGAAACGTTCGGATGGCAAAACCGTCTATACACCTCCTCAGGATAAACAGACGATCCTTGAATTGATGGACAATCTTGAACGTTTCATCAATGATGACCGCATATCAGATCTTGATCCATTAATAAAATTGGCCATTGTCCATCATCAGTTCGAGAGCATTCATCCGTTTTATGATGGTAATGGAAGAACAGGCCGTATAATATGTGTGCTGTATCTTGTTCTTACCGGCAGACTGGATCTTCCGATTCTTTATCTCAGCCGATATATAACTCATAATAAAGGCGAATACTATCGACTGATTCAGGCGATCAGAGACAAGAACGATGACAATGCCGCCGAGTGGGAATTGTGGATTCTCTTCATGCTTAAAGGTGTGGAAGAGACAGCCATAGAGACTACAAGGCTTGTCAAGGGTATTTCCAAGCTAATGGCCGAGTTCAAAAGCATACTTCGTCCGAAATTCGGAAAGCAGTATCGTCATGAACTTTTGAACAACCTGTTCTTTCACCCATATACAAAAGTGGAATTCCTTGAAAAGGAACTTGCAGTCAGTCGCCCCACAGCTACCCGCTATCTAAATGGATTGGTTGAAACCGGATTAATTAATAAAGTTAAGGTCGGGAGGTCCTGTTATTACATGAATCTTCCGTTGATGGATCTATTCTTAAGTGTTTCCGATTCTCAGGCAACTGAAAGTGTTCCTCCGATAGAGTCTGTTTCAGAATCTCTATAATACTTCTCAAAAAATGCGATTTCTGAGAAGTATTCTGAGGTTACTTCTCAAAAAATGCGATTTTTGAGAAGTATTCAGTAAGCCTGGGAAAGGATGCGGGGCTTTTCCGATTTTCCCATTTTGCAGTTCACAGGCGTTTCATTTCGGCTTCGGAGGCTGCTTTTCCTTTGTAGGCGCTTTGGCGTGGCTGGAAGCGGTAGGTGAGGCTCAGGCTCAGGCCTCGGCGGTCATAGCTCTGACGTTTGTCGACGTTGATGCCGCAGGTGGTCATCGACCAGTCGTTGTTGAGTGTGTTCAAGATGTCTGTCGCTGCCATTTTCAGGCTGAGTGCTTTGCCGAAAAACGATTTTTCAACAGACATGTCCATGCAGCAGACGGTCCGTCCGAATCGGTTGGTGTGCATGTCGCCTTTGCTCTGACCCCTGAGGTTCAGGGTGAGCAGGAATCCTTTGGGTAAGGAGAGGGTGTTGCTGAAGTCATAGGAAAATATCGGGCGCTGATATTCACGGCCTCCGAGGCTGAGCCATTGGCGGTAGGCGCCGAGAACCATCTGCGGTGACCACCGGCTGATTTTTCGGGACCAGACAAGGTAGATGTCAATGGCTGATACGTCAATGTTGACCGGGTGCATGAGTAGCTGAAGCGATGGGGCGGGATAAAGTTCCTTGACGAAGGCATAGCTGTCGAGGCTGCGCGTGAAGTCGGCCTGAAGCATGAAGTCGCCTATGGCGGTGAAGAGACGGATGTCGTGGTTGCGCTCATCGCGCAAAGCCGTGTTTCCGCCCTCGATCTCATGGATCCCGACATAGTTCAAGCCTCCCGACAGGTGGGAATAGGGCGGTCTGACGCTTGCCATTCTGTAACTGAGCGATACCTGGGCATTCTTGCCGAAGGAATATCCGAAGCTGAGATCCGGAGTCAGCAGACGGTCTTTGCGTGAGAGCCGGCTGTCGCGTTTGCCGTCGAGCCGGAAATCATAGTCGGAATATTCATAGCGCAAGCCTGCTGTCAGCGAGAATTTTCCGAACATTCTGCTCCAGGAGCCGAAGAATGCAAGAGAAGTCTGTCTGACATCAGTGGTCGACGAGGGGAGGTAGTCGCTGACAGCCTCGTTGAGCATCAGGAAGTCAAGTTTCGATTCGGAGTGTGAATCCTGGGTTCCGGCGGTCAGCTTTCCGCCGAAAAGCGGCGCATTCAGGTAGAGTTTTCCGGCCAGGAGCGATGAGCGGCGGTGTTGGCTGGAACTGACATCCTCCATTTGGGCCGCCGGATAGGAGGTTGTAACGCGGTTGTCGGTATCGGCGGTCTTGTAGTCCCCGTCGAAGTGCAGATGATACTTATCGCCGAATGTCTCGTCGTAGTAAGCCGATATGAGATGGCTGTGTCCGCGGGCTTTCCGACCGATCAGGCGTTCGACCGGATCATTTCCGTTGAGCCATTCATGGCCGGAATTGTCAAGGCGGGACTGCTGAGGGGTGAAAAGATAGTATGCGCCGACCGACCGGGAGTCTGACGTGTGGTTGATGCCCCCTTTCACAGCGCCGCTATGCTCCCGGCTGACATTATGCTGGGAACTTCCGATGACCGTAGGGCTGCCGTCATATATAAGTGAATTGACTGTCGAGCCTTTTGTCAGGCTTTTGTCGGAAGCCAGGGTACCGCTTGCAAAGAAATCCCAGTTGCCGGAGTGGTAGTTCAGGTCGAGCATGTCGTTTGCCGAAAAGCGGCGGCGCATTCTGATTTCTGCCTTTTCGGTTACTGACAGACCATGGAGGAAATTACGGCGGGTGATGATCTTGATGACGGCTTTTGTCGTGCTCGCATACTCTGCGCCTGGGGCCATCACAAGTTCCACGCGGCGGATGTTTTCGGAGAGCAGTCGGGCAAGTTCCGTCCCGTCGTTGACCGGACGTCCGTCAATGAAAATCTCCGGCGTACCTTTTCCTGAGACCGATACCTCATTGTCGCTGACATTGATCATCGGCAGCTGGGCGAGGACATCGAGCGCCGAGCCAAGGTTCTGGAGTGGAGTGCCGCCGATTGTCGATATGAGTGTGTGGCCGACAAGTTTTGTCGTCGGCTGATTTGCGGTCACGACTATTTCCTGCAATTCACAGGCGAGCGAGTCGGCGGCTTGCGGTGTGGTGCCTGAGGCAAAGATCTGCCCGGCTGTGACAATGAATAGGAGTAGGATTTGTTTTCGCATGATGACAGTAATTGAGAAGCTGATTTTTTACTTCAAAATTACTGCCATGAGGCCCTTTTATCCAAATTTGAAGTCTGACCGTCGGAGGTGCAATATGTTGATATGCTGTTTGTTGCTTTGAGCTGTTTGCGAAATGTCTGACCGTCTGGAAATGAGGTCAGAAAATTGACATCAGTTGCTCCTTCCGGCGGCTGTCAAGGGCTGCGATCCGGCCTTTCAGGCGGGATTTACGCTTGTAGACAACCTCGATGCTTTCACCGAGAAGAAGTGCGATGGTCCTGTTCGAGAGATTGGCCGCGAGGTAGACGGCGAGGCGGTAGTCATCGGCTTTTATATCGGGCAAAGCCTCGCGCAGATGGTCGGTGAATCCGCAGAGGCTGTCATTGACCGTTAGCTCCATTTCTCTGAAAAGACCGTCTTCCGTCCGCAGGGCTTCGATCTGAGATTTCACTTTTTCGGCGATCATTTTCCGCTCGCCGGCTGTGCCTTTTGACTGATAGTAGGTCTCGCAGAGTTCGTCGATCAGCCTGAAACGTTTTTCCAGCACTCCTGAGAGCTTGCATTCAAGCCGTGAGTAGTCCGACTGCTGTTTCAGCATCGCTTCGCGCAGGTGTGAGGCTTCCGAGATCAGGGTCTCGTTCTGTGTCGATTTGATTCTGAGGCGCTGACGCTGATAGATGATCACGCCTCCGGCAAGCAGGACCACGAAGAGTGTCGCGAATACCAGGTTCTGCCTTCTGGTCCGTTCCTTGTAGAGAAAAAACTCTTTCTCTTTCTGGCGGTAGAGAGCTGTGGCGAGGTCATCTTTTGTGGCATAAGCCTCCATCTCGGCCCTGATGCTGCAAGCCTTGAGATAGTCGGTCGAGCGAGGGTTGCGTCCGTAATAGTCGATGGCGATGTTAATGATGGTGTCTGTCGGGATCCACAGGCGGCTTGCTGCCATTGCCTCGCTATACAGCAAGGCCCAGCGGGCCATCGTGGCTGAGTCTTCAAATTCAGTCACATCATAGGCGTTCAGCTGTCTGAAGGCTTCTTCCGGATCGGTGTCTATCAGCTTCTCCGTGTCTTCAAAGCCGTGAGCAGAGGAGATGACACACGAGCAGCCGGATATCAGCATGAGAAGTATTCCGTAAAAAAGTATTCTCATAATAGTGGTAAAATGGCAATCTGCGTGGTGGGTGTGGATGGATCAGTCATATTGTCTTAGGGCGTCGCGGAGGGCTGTCGTGACCATGGCGCGGAGTTCGGGAGGTTCGACGACCTTAATGTCCGGGCCGTGGGAGAGGAGTTCCTGCACGAGGTCAGGGGTCAGACGCAGCCGGTAGTGGAAAAGCGAGTAGTCATCATGGATCTCTTCCTGCTGCGAGGAGTGGAGGGGAAGCGCGCGGAGATATTTGGCCTGGCGCGTGGAGGTGCGGATCACAACTTCGCGCGGTTCTGCCTGGGTGAAGATGATTCCGAACGAGTCTTTGACAAAGCTTTCGGGGTCAAACGAGGGGTCGGTCACGAAGGTCTCGGCCTCAACCTTGACATCCTCCATGCGGTCAAGGGCATAGGTCTTGACAACACCGTCACGCACATTGAGACCTGTGACATACCAGCGCTGCCGGAATATCTTGAGGAAGTATGGCTCGACGACAACGTCGCGCGTCGGATTGACACGCGTGTAGGGGCGGTAGGTGAAGCGCAGCGGATGGCGTTCGCGCAGGGCCGAGACCACCTGCGAGAGATAGAGCCGCGCCGAGGGGACATCCTCCAGAAAGATGCAGTCCGAGATGTCGCTCACGTTCGAGAGCACATTGCTCATCGCTGCGGAGTTCAGCAGCCAGTCGGTGACGCTTTCCTGATGGGAGTCTCCGGAGTCGATATAGTATTCGTATGTGGCAGAGTTGCACTCGATGTTGATGTTGAAAAGCTCTTCGATGGCCGCACGGTAGTTGTAGAACGTGCGGCGCGGCAGCGGATTGCCGTCGGAATATGGCGACTGCACCCAGAGTTCGTTTAGCTTCTCACGGGTGATGGAGCCGTAGCGGCGTATGGTGTCTATGATCCAGATGTAGCGGGCGAGCAGATTTCGGGACATGGCCGTGGGGGATGGTGGGGGGATTCGGTTAGTTCAGACGGCGTGGAAAGAGGAATATGATTGACAGGGTTATCATTGCGGCAAGAGCCCAGGCATAGTAGAGATAGGGGAAGGGAGAGGCCGGGGAGATTCCGGCGAGAGAGGTTGCCAGGAGGGTCTGGGCGCCGTAGGGGATCAGACACTGCACCACACAGGAGGCCGAGTCGAGCAGCGAGGCGCTTTTGCGCGGGTCGATGCCATAGCGCTCGGCGATGTCGCGGGCGATTCCGCCTACGGTTATGATGGCTACCGTATTGTTGGCCGTGCAGAGATTGACAAGCCCGACGAGCATGGCGAGTATAGCCTGGGCGCCGCGTTTGCCGCTGATGCGAGAGCTGAGTCCTTGGAGCAGAAACTGTATGCCGCCCGCGGCCTTGATGATGCCCAGCATTCCGGCAGCCAGGAGGGTAATGATTATGAGATCGCCCATCCCGTCGATACCGGCCCCGGCATAGCCTGCCATATCCATGATTGAGTAGCCGTTGATCAGCCCCATGACGAGAGCCGAGAGTATGCCAAGTGTGAGGACGACGGTGACATTTATGCCGGCTATGGCCGTGGCAAGGACCACAAGGTAGGGCAACACAAGCCAGGGATTGCTGTCATTCGTCAGTTCGATTGCCGGTGAGTCTTTGCTCATCACCATATAGATCACGATGGTCACGATAGCGGCAGGGAGGGCTATCCACAGATTGGCTTTGAATTTGTCGGACATGCTGCACCCCTGGGAGCGGGTGGCGGCGATGGTGGTGTCGGAGATGAACGAAAGATTGTCGCCGAAGAAAGCACCGCCGAGGACTACCGCCACATAAAACGCCACAGAGCCGTCGACCGTCTGAGCTATCTCTACGGCCAGTGGTGTCAGAGCCACCACGGTACCGACCGAGGTTCCGACCGACAGCGAGATGAAACAGGCGGCGAAAAACAGAGTCGGGACCACGAACTGCGGAGGGCATATCCGGAGTGTGAGGCTGACAGTAGCGTCGACGGCCCCGATTTCCTTGGCGACAGTGGCGAAAGCACCGGCAAGGATGAAGACACAGATCATGTAGAGGATGTTGGAGTGTCCGGCAGCGCGGGAGAAAGTCTCGATACGGGCGGCGAGAGGCTGTCCGCGGTAGATCACCACGGCCCAGATCGACGCCACAGCCAAAGCCACGGCGATCGGCATCTTGTAGAAATCGTTGAGGATCACCGATACCGCCACATATAGCAGCAGAAAGACGATGACAGGCGACAGCGCCAGCCATCCCTTTGCAGGCGTCACCCGACGCTCAGTGTTGATTTTCGCATTCATAGTTCTTATACATCTTTTCTATACTTATCCACCTGCAAAAATAGCGAAAACTTTCGGCATTTTCATGCTTATGTAATGGATATGATCTCTTCGGCAAGGGTGTTCATCTCCAGGCAGGCCGAGCGGGTAAGTTCTGCCGGGCCGGCTTCGAGCGGGGCGATGATGAGGAGGCGGCCGGTGAGGCAGAGGTCGAAGTCATGGGCCGACGGTTTGTAGCGGTCCTGAAAGGGTTGGTTGGTGATGAGGATTATCTTTCCGCCATGCTCTTCAGCTTCTTTCCTGATGGCTTTTTCTGCGGGAGAGATGAAGGGGGAGACCAATACGCCGCCGTTGGCTGCTGTGTGGAGCCATCGTTCGCGGTTTTGTGCTTTTTCTGTCTCGCTGTCCCTGCGATGGACAACGACCTGCTCTTTGAAGGGGTTGCGAAGCAGAAATTGGTTGCCATAGGTCTGGTAACGCTTGCCGCCGATGGTGACTCCATAGACGCGCCTGAAAAAGTCAGGATAGGCCCTGCGGACGGCGAGGCGGTAGGGGTTCTCCCGCAAGTAACGGTAGAGTGTATCAAGCGAGCGTGTGCTTTTAAGGATCTGATCATTGAATCCTTTGGCAAAAACTTCTGTCATGCCTGCTTCTTTGTTGACTGTGACTTTGAAGCGGGCAATTATCCGTCCGAGGATTTCTTGGGTTGGTTCTTCCACGAAAAGCAGCAAATGAAGATGGTCGGGCATGAGGGCGTATTGCAGAATCCTGATGTTTGGCTCGATGAGGTAGAAACGGCGAAGAATATCTTTGATGGCAGAGCCGATCATGGTTGCGCTGACAAAGGAACTCCCTTTTTGCCCGACAGGGATCCGGTGATCGCCCATAAGGATGCCGAAGTCTTTTACATGCGGATTTTTATTGAGGGTTATCATGTAGATGCACCTTTGCGTGTAGTCGTGCCAGGAGGCTCTTAAGAGTCTGTTCATGCTGTGTCGTTTTTTATTGCTTCTTGCTTTTCTTCTCTCCTCACTTCTCTCATTTCCTCGCTAAAGCTCGGAGCATGGACAAAAATTTTTGTTTTGTTTTGGCTTGAGCTTTAGCGAGGGGGTAGGGGCGGTTTTGCGGAGGGGACGGGTCTGGAGG
>NZ_JAIDEN010000026.1 GCF_029054785.1 Duncaniella sp. | reverse complement strand
TGCTAAATTGTTGAAATTCGTCAGTCGCATAGCTCGCTATTCTCCTTTCTCATTTACAACAATTTATCTAAAAGATATACCACTCAGATTTTAGCTCTTGTTTTTAAACAACCTCTTAGAAATTTTTATGTTATCGAATGTCGGCTGTTTTTAATCGGTTAGGTCGTCGGGATTGTCGCCGGAGAGTGGAGCGGCTGAGTTGCCGCGTTTGCGCTTCAGGATTTCGGCCACGCGGGCGGCTTCCTCGTATTCTTCGCGCTCGATGTGGCGCGCGAGGGTCTTTTCGAGTTCCTCGACCGCATAGTTTTCCAGTTTTGGCTCAGTGTTGGCGTCAGTTTCGTCGGCCTCAGGGTTTGAAGCTGCGTTTTCGTCATCGGAATTTTCATCGGCGATCTCCATTTCGAAGCCGGTTTCCTCAAGGATTGTCCGGGTGGTGTAGATCGGGGCGCCTGTGCGCATGGCGATGGCGATGGCGTCGCTTGTCCGGGAGTCGATCGTCACTGTGCGATCGCCGTCCGTGAATGTGATTTCCGATGAGAAGATTCCGTCTTCGAACTTGTAGATGAACACCTCGGTCAGTTTCACTCCGAAGGCGTGGGCGAAGCTCACGAACAGGTCGTGGGTCATGGGCCGCGGAGGGGTGATGCTTTCCATTTTCAGCGCTATCGACTGTGCTTCGGCGGCGCCGATTACCACCGGGATGCGCATCGGACCGCCGGCCTGCGCGAGAATCAGCGCGTAGGCTCCGGTCTGGATCTGGCTATACGAGAGGCCCATCACTTTGAGCCTGACCCGGTTTTCGTCGTTCTCTGACATTGTTGTGTTTGGATGTTTCTCTCTGTTGGTTGTGCGTATCTATGAAATGTTACGGCCTGTGATCACTCCGCTGCCGTAGCAGAGGCGGGCGTCGCGGTCGTAGATGACTCCGAACTGGCCGGGGGCTATCCCCTGGACCGGGACTTCGGAGTCAATGATATATTCTCCTTCGCCGATGCGGCTCAGACGGGCCGGCAGGAAATCGGGCGAGTGGCGGTTCTTGAATCTGATCTCTACTCCGTCGCAGCTGTCGGCCCACGGATCGCGGGTGATCCAGTGCATCTCGTCGAGATGGATCAGGCGTCCGTATTGCTTCTCTGTGTCGTAGCCCTGCGAGACGTAGACTACGTTGTCGTTGACGTTTTTCTTCACCACATACCACGGACCTCCGCTCAGGCCGAGGCCTTTGCGCTGCCCGATTGTGTGGAACCAGAATCCGCGGTGTTCGCCCAGCTTGCGGCCTGTCTCGATCTCGATGATCGGCCCCGGACGTTCGCCAAGATGGCGGCGGATGAAGTCGTTGTAGTTGATCTTGCCGAGGAAGCAGATCCCCTGGCTGTCGCGGCGGAAGGCGTTGGGGAGCTGAGTGGTGACGGCTATCTCCCTGACGCGGCTCTTGGGCAGGTCGCCGATCGGAAACATCAGATGGCTCAGCTGCGGATAGGAGATGCGGCAGAGGAAGTCGGTCTGGTCCTTGACTGCATCGATTCCGGTGCCGAGATAGACAAGTCCGTCGATTTCGTGGGTGGTCGCATAGTGGCCTGTGGCGGTCTTGTCGAACTCATGGCCCCAGCGTTCTTCAAAAAATCCGAACTTGATCATCTTGTTGCACATGATGTCGGGGTTGGGAGTCAGTCCGGCGCGGACGGTCCGGAGGGCATAGTCCATGACGTTGTCCCAATACTCCTGATGGAGCGAGACCACATCGAATGGCAGTCCGTAGCGGCGGGCTATGAACGTGCACATCTCGATGTCTTCCTCGGCCGAGCAGTCGCCCTCGCCGTTGTCAAGTCCGATCCTTATATAGAAAAGGTGCAGGTCATGGCCTTCTTCCACCAGACGGTGGACGGCCACGGCGCTGTCAACGCCTCCTGATATCAGTACCGCTATCTTCATTCAGAGTCTTTAGAGGGTGTTTAATAACAACAATAGTTAAAAACGTTCGCAGGTGACGGCGTTACGTCGGTTCTTGCGAATGTGGTTCTGTGGAGGAGAGATCCGTGTCAGACTTCTTCCATCTCCTCTTCCTCGGATTTGCCTTTGAGGTTGATGATATAGAGCGAGATGAAGTAGTCGAGCGAGATTTTGCCGGGTCCGGCGATGAGCAGGTAGAAGTAGATTCCGATAAACATGATCGGCAGATAGCCGGGATCGGTGCTGTCCAGACCGTAGACCGGGAGGAATGGCACCATGTCATGCAGGATATAGTACTCGGCGGCGATCATGGCGCAGATGGGCGGGATGGTGCTAAGGCGGGTCATGAAGCCTGCCATGATCAGCAGCGAGCACACAAGCTCGATGGTGATCATTATGATCAGCGAGCACTCAGGCGACATGTTGAGCACCGTCGGGAAAGAGTGGCTGAGCACACTGTAATTGACCAGATGGCGTATGCCGAACTGAAGCAGCATAATTCCGACGAAGAGGCGGATGAACAGTCGCGCGAGGTTTGAATATGTATAGCCGGAAAGCTTGACGAAGCAGTTGACCGGCCATGAATTGTACCAGCTCATTGTTTTTGGGGTGTCTCTGGTTAGCGTTTCTTTAATTGTCGGGCCACGTCAAGCACCTGGTCGATTGTCAGATGTTTGAAACGGATGTTGTGGTTTTTGTCGATGATGTAGAAGTCGGGAGTGCCGCTTCGGAGATCTATCGTCAGGTCGGCATCGGGATTGGCCCCGACGGTCCAGCTTGTCGGAAAAGAGCTGACCGACTGTTTCCATTCCTCCGACGGCTCTGTCAGCGAGATCGCCACGATTCTGGCCTTCCCCTCGCTGATCAGTTCCGACATGGAGATGTCGGCGTCGAGGCGTATACGGGCCAAGTTGCAGTCGTCGCAGTCCGGATCGTTGAAGAACACCACCAGCACCTGGGCCGAGTCGTTGTCCAGATTGCGGTTCTGTCCCTCGCGGGTGGTGTAGGGGAGTGAGCCGGCGGGCTTGCCGGTCATCGAGTTCTTCAGTATCTTGGCCTGATGGGCGAAGCGGGCCTTCGAGGCTTTGTCGATGCGTTTGTTGGCTGCGACGGCTTCGGCAAAGGGCAGATAGAGTTCGTCGATCCACATCTCAGCCGTATCTCCGTAGAGGATGTTTTCGGCGCATTCGGCCATGAACAGCTGGTCGGCGGGCTGCTTCTCAAGTTTTTTTGTGAAACGGTTGACCGATGCTATTGCCGAATCGGGAGTGGCATTGCGCAGGATCGAGATATAGACATTAAACTCGTTGGCCATCTTCTGTTTGGCCGAAAAAGCCTTTTTCAGCTCACAGAAATCCCAGAAATGGCGTGCCATGTAGTCGCAGCGGCTCTGGAAGAGCTTGATTGAATCAGGCACTATGGGATATTGGAAATATGTGTCTGCCTTGGCCCCGAAACTCACACCGAGAAAGAGCAAAAGGCAGAAAATCAATTGTTTGATCTTCATTCGCTTTGGTTGATATATAATTTTGCAATCACAAAGATAAATAAAATCTATTAAAAGCGAAAAAATCAACCCGTGCCCGTCTATTAATAAATGCTAATATCTGCCCATCCTTCCGCCCCAGGCCCCTCGCGCCCCGGCAATTCAGCATTGGGCCGCATCCGTAGCGTGTCTGTATCAGGCGCGGGACAGGCTGGCCGCGTCAGCGGTCGGGAGAATCCAAGCCACTGCAAGGGCACCGTAGGTGTCCGCATCAGGCGCGGGACAGGCAGGCCGCGTCAGCGGTCGGGAGAACCCAGGCCACTGCAATGGCGCCGTAGGTGTCCGCATCAGGCGCGGGGCAGGCAGGCCGCGTCAGCGGTCGGAAGAATTCAGGCCACTGCAAGGGCGCCGTAGGTGTCCGCATCAGGCGCGGGACAGGCAGGCCGCGTCAGCGGTCGGGAGAATTCAGGCCACTGCAAGGGCGCCGTAGGTGTCCGCATCAGGCGCGTGGCAGGCAGGCCGCGTCAGCGGTCAGGAGAATTCAGGCCACTGCAAGGGCGCCGTAGGTGTCCGCAGCTGTGGTAATTAAGCGACCTCCACCCCAACAGAGCGCCGTAGGTGCGAAACCGGGAAAATTTTTTCACCCGCTCCGCATTATCGCACTTATCCGGGCTTTTGAGCTTGTATCTTTGCAGTAAATAATCACTACCTCTCCAAAATTTCACTGCTCTATGAAAAAACATACCCGAAAACCGCTGTGTCCGGTATCAAAAAAATTCTATTCCACGATCACAAGCCGCGTCAGGGAGTCTCTGAGACTCGTAGGCCGCGAGGATGCCGCTGAGGAGACCATGGGCTGTATCGACCGGTATATGGCTGACGGCTCTCTGCCTCCAAACGGCTCTGACACTACTGTTATTTTGGTTTTCAATCTGCTGCGCATGGAGATCGACAAGGCTCTCCAGCGTTCACGCCGTGCGGCAAACCGTCTGACGCGCCGTCTGGCCCGTCAGTAGGCCCACATGTTTCGCACCTACGGCGCTCTGTCGGTTTGGGGAATGACGTTTTACCACAGCTGCGGACCGCGATGCGGCCCTTGCAGTGGCCTGGATTCTCCCGACCGCTAACGCGGCCTGCCTGCCACCGCCGCTTCCACCCTCTTGTAGGGATGCTCCACGGAGCATCCGCCATTCCCGCGTGGTCTCCGGACTCGGTTTTTCCGCGTGAAACGGCTGCGACCGCCGCCACCCTCTTGTAGGGATGCTCCACGGAGCATCCGCCATTCCCGCGTGGTCTCCGGACTCGGTTTTTCCGCGTGAGACGGCTGCGACCGCCTCCACCCTCTTGTAGGGATGCTCCACGGAGCATCCGCCATTCCCGCGTGATCCCCGGACTCGGTTTTCCCGCGTGAAACGGCTGCACCGTGGTGCAGCCCTACAAGTATGGAACGCCGCTCCACGGAGCATCCGCATCCACCGCAACCCGCCCAACCGCAATAAGCAGACACGAAGCAGCGGATGTAACAAAACCATCCTCGATCAGCCTTGGCAGGTTTTGCAACATCCACTTGATCCTCTCAGCAGTCGCGGAGCAGAGCGGCGACCTGTGAGGGTGTCAGAGAGTTGGCCTCAAGCACTTCGGAGGCGTCGTAACGGTCAAGGAATTCCTTCTTGAGGCCGAGGGCTATGACCTTGACGTCGGAGTCTCCGAGGTAGGCGGCCACTTTCTGACCGAAGCCTCCGTCGACAATGCCGTCTTCGAGGGTGACGATTTTACTCAGTGATTTCAGCGAGTCAAGACACTCAGTGTCAAGATGCGAGAGATTGCGGGGATTGATCAGCACGGGATTTTTTCCTTCGGAACGCAGCAGGGAGGCTGCTTCCGAGGCGATTCCGAAGAAGTCTCCGGCACCGATTATGCCGATCTCTTCTCCTTCGCTGACAATGTCATAGCGGAAGAAGTCGGCATCTGTCGGGCGGTCGCTGTGGACCACAGGGCCTCCCGGTGTGCGCACAAGCACCGGATGTTCTGTCTGTTCAATGGCCCAGTCGAGCATCGAGAGATATTCCTCGGCGCTTGTCGGGGCCAGGAAGACGATCTCAGGAATGTTGGAGATCATCGGAATGTCAAAAAAGCCGAGGTGGGTCATGTCGGGAATGCCCCAGATGCCTCCGGCGAAGTCGACGAATACGGCCGGAAGCCGGTTGATCGCCACATCCTGCGAGAGCTGGTCGTAGGACCGCTGGATGAAGGTTGCCATCACTCCGAACACCGGGCGGCTACCTCCTTTGGCAAGACCTGCGGCCACTGCTACGGCGGCCTGCTCGCAGATACCGACGTCGACAAATTGCTTTCCGGCGGCTTCGCGGCGTTCGGGTCCGAAGCCGATGGCTCCCGGTGTGCCTGCGGTGAGGCTGACGATGCGGCTGTCGGACTGCATGCGGCTGAGCATGTGGCGCGCGAAGATGTCGGTATAGCTTTCAGCCTGACTGTCGTTGCGCGGGGCGCCTGTCTTCAGGTCGAAGGGGCCGGCGTAGTGGAAGGTCTCTTTGTCGGCTTCGGCGGCGGGAAGACCTGCTCCTTTCATGGTGTTGATGTGAACGAGCACCGCATGATCCGCGTTGCGGGCGGCTTCGAATGCCTTGATCAGCGAGTGCAGGTCATTGCCGTCACGGACATAGATGTATTGATAGCCCAGGGCGCGGAAGATGTTGTCAGGCGCTGTCCCGTTGCTGTCGCGCAGAGATTTCAGGTGGTCGAAGAGGGCGCCGTGGTTCTCGGCGATCGACATCTGGTTGTCGTTGAGGACCACGATGAAGTTGCTTCCGAGTGTCGGTGCGAAGTTGAGGCCTTCAAGAGCCTCGCCTCCTCCGAGAGATGCGTCGCCGATGAATGCGACCACGTTTTCCTTGCCGCCCCGGAGGTCGCGCGACTTGGCGAGTCCGACGGCGAGCGCGATTGATGTCGACGTGTGGCCTACTTCAAAGAGGTCATAGTCGCTTTCGCGCGGACAGGTATAGCCCGTGACTTCATTGTAGCGGGCCGGATCTGTGAAGGCTTCGATGCGGCCCGTGAGCATCTTGTGGATGTAGGTCTGATGGCTCACGTCGAAAACAAGCCGGTCTGTCGGGGCGTCGAACACGTAGTGGAGCGCCACGCTTGCTTCGACCACCCCCAGATTGGGGCCTACGTGGCCGCCGCGGACCGAGAGTTTCTTCATCAGGACCGCTCTGAGTTCAGCGCTCAGGTCGGTCAGTTCGCAGAGGCTGAAGTTTTTGATGTCGGCGGGCGAGTGGATGGCTGAAAGATCTGTTTTCATATATGTGTTGATTTTGTGAATATGCCTGTTGGACGGGCCGGACTGATGTACGGACTTCCGCATTGCAAAATTAACTCATATTTCCGACTGATGTTTTACCCGTTTTTGGGTAACACTAACCCGAATTTCCGTAAATTTGCACTCATGAACAATAGCGAAACTCTGACTCTTGAACAACTGACATCGCGGCTGGGAGGGGTGATTGCCTCCGAACCGTCGCTGCGCAATGTCTGGGTGACGGCGGAGACCTCCGATGTCCGCCGTGCCATGCACTGTTACCTCGAACTGATTCAGAAAGATCCGTCGACCGGAGAACCCGTGGCCCGTATGCGCGCCACAATCTGGCGTTCGGCCCTGGCTCGTATCGACGGCGACTTCACCGCCTCGACCGGAAGCCGTCTGGCGAGCGGAATGAAAGTCAGGGTGCTGGTGTCGGTCAGCTATCATCCCTCCTACGGACTGTCGCTTAACATAACCGATATCGACGCTGCCTACACGATGGGCGACCTGATGCGTCTGCGTCTCGAAATCCTTGCCAGGCTTAAGAAGGAAGGTGTGCTTGATCTCAACCGCGAGCTTGAGTGGCCCGAAGTGCCCTCGCGCATAGCCGTGATCTCCGCTCCCGGTGCGGCGGGCTACGGCGATTTCATCCATCAGCTCTTCACCAACCGCCGCCGGCTGCGTTTTTCCGTCAGTCTCTATCCGGCACTGATGCAGGGTCGGGAGGCTCCAGCGGCGATCATCTCGGCTCTCGAAGCCATTGCCGCCGACGAGGATCTATGGGACGGGGTGGTGATCATCCGCGGAGGTGGTGCCACGAGTGATCTCGCGGCTTTTGAAAACTATGATCTTGCGGCCAACATCGCCCAGTTCCCGCTTCCGGTGATCATCGGCATCGGTCATGAGCGGGATGTCACAGTGCTTGACTATGTGGCCAACATGAGGGTCAAGACCCCGACTGCCGCTGCCGAGTGGCTGATAGGGCGCGGCACTGAGGCGCTTGACCGTCTTGACTCTCTCGCTGCCGAGATTCACCACACTGCTTCGTCGATGATCGGTGCGGCGCGCGAACAGCTGTCATACGTTTCCGCTACTCTGCCCCATCTTCCGGCCACGGCTCTGAAGAATTCAGCCCGCAGGCTCGACCGCTATGCGATGGCTCTTGGCGAGACCGTCAGAGGGAGGCTGCGACCGCGTCTTTCGCAGCTCGACATGATTTCAGAGCGCATTCCGGCCCTTGCCGCGGCGGCTGTCGAGCGTCAGAAATCGCGCCTCGATTCCGCAGGAAAACTCCTTGAGGTGCTTTCGCCGATGGCCACTCTGCGGCGCGGCTATTCGATCACCCGTGTTGACGGCCACGCCGTAACGTCGGCAGCCGATATTGCGCCGGGTGCTGTCATCGAGACCACTCTGGCCGACGGCACCGTCAGGTCAGTGGCCGAATGACCGCTGCAACCCTCTACTGCGGATAAGCGTCACCCAGGCGCTCTTGTTTTTTAACACTTTCTTAAATTCATTTAAGGGAATCTGCTGCAACCTGCCCATGTGTGCAGGTGTTATTACGGTGTGAATCGTAATAAAATAACTCATAAAAACTGATAATTATGGAATCCAAGCAGCAGAACATTGCCGATCGTGCGGGCCAGGTGTCCGCACAGGCCGCAAAAGTCAGTGCCGAGGCGGCAGAAGTCGCCGCAAAGGCCCAGTATAAGGCCGACAAGGCTGAAATCAAAGCGACAGCCGCTGAAGCCAAGGCTACCGCTAAAGAGCAGTTGGCTCAGGCCAAGGAAAATCTTGCCGATAAGATTGCCGATGCGAAAGAGACTTTGTCAGACAAGCTTGACGATCTGAAAGAGAAGTCGTCACCGCTGGTCGAGAAGATCAAGTCAGGAGCTGCGAGCGCTCTGAATTCAATCGCCGACACTGCGTCGAACCTTGCCGATAAACTTGATTGAAGGATATCGCCCCTAATATCATAACATCAACACACCAACCCTGCCCCGGTCGTTAAGGCGTCTGCCGTTGCACTTCCACCACCGCAACAGCCGTCCCCGACCGGGGTTAGTCTGTGGGTGCCGGGTGATTGGATTCCGGTGTTGAACTGTCGGATTTCAGTGCTGTGGATCAGGATTCTTTTGACTGGTCAGCCGCAGGTTTCTCGATGCGGATGAGGTCCAGACGGGTTGCCGAACGGGTCTGGACGGTGAATTTCAGACCATCGATCTCGAAGCTGTCTCCCTGAGCGGGCAGGGTGCCGGTCGAATGGATCAGATAGCCGGCGAGAGTCTGGTATTCATCATCTTCGGGGATGTCGAGACGGAAGTCGTCGCGGAGGGTGCGGACTTCGATGCGGCCTGAGAATTCAAAGACGCCGGGGGCGATCTCGGTAGCTGTCAGGCGCGTCTTGTCATGCTCGTCCTGGATGTCGCCGAAGATTTCCTCGACGAGGTCTTCAAGGGTGACGAGTCCGGCTGTGCCTCCGAATTCGTCGACGACCACAGCCATCGAGCGCTTTTCGCTCAGCAGACGGCGCATCATCGTGTTGGCCAGGAGGGTTTCAGGGGCGTAGAGCACCTCTTTGATGTGTTCTTTCCAGTCGCTTGCGGGGTCGAAGAGCTCAGAGACGTGGACATAGCCCACAACGTTGTCGATGTCGTCGCGGTAGACAAGAATCTTGCTGCGGCCCGACGAGGTGAAGAGTTCCGAAAGCTCGTCGCGGGTGGTCGAGTCGATGTCCACGGCCACGAGTTCGTTGCGCGGTGCCATGCAGTCGCGCAGCTGGGTGGTCGAGAAGTCGAGTGCGTTGTGGAAGATCTTGACCTCGTTTTCAACCTGCACCTCTTCGGGGTTTTCAAGGTCGTCGATCTTGGTGTCGAGATAGTCGTTCAGTTCGTTGATCGACAGGACTCCGAGCCGGGTGTCCTCGGCTTTGATGCCGGCAATGCGCATGAGCATTTTCGACAGCCAGGAGGTAAACCAGGAGATCGGGTAGAGGACAATGTAGAAGAAATAGACCGGGAGGGCCGAAACGCGCAGCGAGGTGTTGGGATTGATGCGGAACACTGATTTCGGGAGGAATTCGCCGGTGAAGAGTATGACGAGGGTCGAGATGATGGTCTGGAGTATCAGGATGACGGCCTGATTGGCGGAGATGTGCTCTGCGATCCAGGGTTCGAGCAGGGCTGCGGCCCCCATGCCGTAGATCACGAGCATGATGTTGTTGCCCACGAGGATTGTGGAGATGAAGAAATCCTGATGGGAGTAGTAACGGCCTATGATGTTGTTGATTATGCCTCCGCGGTTGGTGTCAAGACCCACGCGGACACGGTCGGCTGAAATATAGGCGATCTCCACACCTGAGAAAAGTGCGGAGAAGCAGAGGGAGATCAGTGCGAGTATGAGCCAGGCGGTCAGTGTCATTGTTTTGCTTGTGGATTTTGTTGCTGCGGAGAGGGTTTTGCGCTTTGAGCTTCGGCTTTTTCAGCAGTGTCGGCAGGCACGGGGGCTGCAGCCGGACTATTGTTGCTGCCTCTATTGTTGCCGCCGGGCTGGAACGCGCCCGCAGGGAAGATGCCGGAGACGCGGCGGATTGTGTAGCGGGTCAGGTTCTGGTTCGAGTCGAAGCCGTAGCCTTCGAGCACTTTGTCAGGACGTTCGATGTGGATGAAGGAGTCGGAGTAGAGTTTCTCCTGACGCTGGTCCCAGAAGAGCTGGTTGGTCTGGAATTTCTCGTTCATCACGTTGGTCAGGCTGACGTTGCCGTCAAGGCGCCAGAGCTGTTTGTTTTTGAAATATGTGGCCGAGTCAGCCACTACGGTGGCTTCTGTACGGAAGAAGTTGTCGTAGCGTTCGAGCTTCAGTCCGTCGGGGAAGCGCCAGAATGGTTCCGGGGTTTCGTCGTAGACATACCAGAGGGGGGTGACGATGCGGTAGCGGGTCACTCCGGAGTCGGAGATGAGGGTCTCGACATCGCGGGTCAGCATCGTCGGTGTGCGGGAGGGATCGACCGAGCCAGTGGTCACCGGGTCGTTGTCCTTGCAGCCGCTTACGACAAACGAGGCGCCGACTATGCTCACGAGGATCATGGCGGGCAGCAGACGCAGACGTGTGGCTGAGGTTGATGACGGCATGGCGGCTGGAATGGTGTGACTGGTATGGCTTTGTTTAACGGAGTTTCTGCTGGTAGAACCAGAGGCCGTTGAAGTTGATGCCGAGGGTTATGTTGAAATATTTTTCGGTCAGAAGAGCGTTGGGTGTCGACTGGCGGTGATGATATTCGAAACCGAGGTTGATTACGTTCTTTGACTTGGCGGTCGGGAAGCCGAAACCGCAGGAGACGCCGTAGTCGCGGACGTTGTTGTAGGTGTCTTTGTTCTTGACCATCACATAGTCGCGGTTGTAGAATCCGCCGGCACGGTAGGTGATGCGCTTGAAGTAGCCGCCATGAGGATTGGGGATGTAGCTCAGACCTGCGCCGATGCGCCAGCGGTCGTCGAAGCGGGTGGCCGAGAAGTCGTCGATTTCAGTGAATTTGGCTTTTGACCAGTTCTGATAGGTGTAGTCGACCTCGACCTGTAACTGCTTGTTCCATTCGTAGTTGAGGCCGATGCCCCAGCTGTCGGCGATGGAGAATCTGTTGCGCAGGCTGACGGTGTTTTCTTTTGTGGGTTCAGGAGCATTGTCCTGTGATGTGTCGTATTTCAGCAGGTAGGTCTTGCCCAGGAGGGTTTTTCCGGGCGAATAGGTTACGCCGAGGGTCAGATCGTTCTTGCGCGAGAGGTTGAGGGTGTACTGCGCGCCGAACTGGAAGTGGAAGTCCCGGATTTCCATCACCTGCTCGAAGAGGGTCGAGGAGGTTCCGGTGGCGTAGACATCATTGTAGATATTGCCGAAGAGGTAGCTTGCGTTGAATCCGACAGAGAAGTTTCTGAATGGTCTGATACCGGCTCCGAGATAGAGCTGGTTGATGCCGCCTGAGCCTTGATGGGAGGCCACGCCGTTTTCGATGTCGGAACCGAAGGAATAGCCTACGGAGGTGTAGGGGAGGAGACCTGCGCTGACACCGATATAGCTTGTGACGGGGAACTGCATTGTGATGTAGTCAAGTCCGCCACCCCAGTCATGCGAGCTGCCGGTGTGGTCTTCACGCCAGAACATCGAGACATCTGCTCCCATGTCGAAAAGGAATGTCAGCGAGTCGATGGCGGCATAGGACGCCGGGTTCATGACGTTGATCTGTCTTCCGGAACGCATGGCATAGCCGACGCCGCCCATCTGACGCTGGGCGGATGTGGCGTTGTCGCCGAGAAGGCCATAGCCGAATTTTGAATACGGACTTGTGGTCTGGGCCACGGCGGCAGGAGCTGCGCTCATGGCGAGAAGGGCGAGGAGGAGAAATGACTTAATTTTCATTGTAAAGCAAAATTCTGTTTAATCCTTTGCTGGCGAGATGTTCGTCGGGGAGAACATCGAAGTCGCACAGAGAAGCGAGATGATGGCCGCATCCTCCGCCGAGGACTATGACGGTGTCCTTTGGCAGGCGGCTGCGATAATATCCGATGGAGGCGACAACGCTGTAAACGGCGCCGAGGGTGATGGCTTCGACGGTGTCGCGTCCGATTATTTTGTCACGGAGTTCCGGCATGTGCTCAGGGAAGGGCACGAGCGGAAGACGTGCTGTGAACTGGTTGAGGGCTTTGAACTCCATGTTGATGCCGGGGGCTATGTTGCCTCCGCGGTAGGTGCCGGTGGAGTCCACGTAGTCGTAGGTCACGGCTGTTCCGGCATCGACGACGAGGATGTCTCGTCCGGGGAAGTCGCTCCAGGCGCCGACGGCTGAGGCTATGCGGTCGACTCCGAGGGTCTGGGGTGTGGCATAGTCGATGCGGATCGGCAGCGGAGTGGAGGGGGAGAGCCGGTAGACACAGCGCGCAAGATGGCTGAGTTTGTTGATGACCGGGCCGTTGTTCTGAACCACAGAGCAGTAGATGGCGCCCTTGAGGCGGCGTCCGCCGACGAAATCCTCGACGGAGGAGGGTGTGAGACGTGATTCGATGACTGTGTCAACGAGTTCTTTGTCTTCCCAAAGCGAGATCTTCGCTTCGGTGTTGCCTTGGTCAATTGTCAGATATTGCGACATTCAGTGGCGGTGGCTTTTGTTTTTTGCGTGGCAAAATTACTAATAATGTGGCAATTTCACGGTCATAAGCCTGTGATTTTTGCACTGCCCTATGTGTAAAGCGGCGTAATCGGCTGCTGTTTTAACGTTTATTATCAGCTTTCTGCCTCGGAATCATCACGGAGGTGTAGATTGTCAGCAGGCCTCCGGCCAGTGTGAAGGCGATCCAGTCTGTCGATCCGGCGGAGGGGACAAACATGAATACGGCTCCCGCCATGAAGATCAGTGCGGTCCAGATCTCGACTCTGATGAGACGGCGCAGGCGCAGAGGGGCGTCCTTGACTTTCGGGGCGATGAAACGTCCGGCCAGGAGGATGAGGGAGCCGGCTGCATATACATAACGGCCCCACATGGCGGCCATGTGGAGCAGCGGGAAGAGGGCGGCTGCCATGATGGCGAGGAGCCCGGCAGTGACCATGATGTCTGATGCTGATTTTCGGTTCATTTGTGGCGTCGGGGTGGATGGAGAGTTAGAGGTTGTTTAACTCTTGTGATGAAACACCCTCTTATTCGAAGAGGTAGACATCCTCGTCGGGGTGTTGCATGTGGTATTGTTCGCGGACAATGCGCTCCATTGTTTCCTTGTCGGTGTCAAGCGAGTGGTTGAGTCCGCGGTAATAGTTGAGCGTGTCAGTGGCTTCGCTGATGCTGGCTTCGAGTTCGGTGATGCGCCGCTCCTGCTCGACCGTGCGCAGCAGGGAGTTCTCGTTGAAGAAGAGCACGAGGGCTCCTACCACTAACGAGGCAAGCAGTGTCAGGGAGAGATAGCGTTTGCACCAGGCGTAGAAGTTGCTCATGATTGAAGAGTAGAGTGAGTGGTTTGAGAGATTTTGACAGATCAGGCTGCGGCCAGGACGGTCAGCAGGAAGCCGAGGGCATAGACGAGCATGAGCACTGCCGTCATGCCCAGAAGCGGGTTGAGGCGGGAGCCGATCAGGCGTGTGAGCCGGAGGTAGAGGAAGATGTGGCCGCAGAGGTAGAGCGCGGGCACCGGCCACCAGACGGGTCCGGCGGCGAGCCAGGGCGGGAGGGTCAGGATGACGGCCAGGATGCCGTTGGCGAGGTAGATCGCCGACATGGATCTCAGGCCGAGGCGCACGGCAAGAGTGCGCTTGCCGACGGCGCGGTCGTCGTCGATGTCGCGGTAGTTGTTGACGATGAGCACGTTGGCTCCCATCAGTCCGATTCCTGCCGCTGCTGCCAGAAGCCACCATCCGAAGGGGCCGCCCATGAGCATGAAGGTCAGGGTGACGGGGACGATGCCGAAGAAGCAGACAACGGCCGCTTCTCCGAATCCGTGGTGCGACAGCGGGTAAGGGCCTGTGCTGTAAGCCATGACTCCGAGGGCTGTTGCGATGCCTGCGAGATACATCCACCAGGGGCCGTAAAGGCCGACCAGCACGCAGCCGACTGTGCAGGCGGCTGTGAGTGTGGCGAATGTGGCGCGTTTCATTGCCGCAGGGGTGATGTCGCCTTCGGTGACTCCACGGCGCGGACCTTGGCGTCCGGCTTTGTCGAGTCCGCCTTTGAAGTCGTAATACTCATTGGCAAAGTTCGAGGCGATCTGTGCGAGCAATGCGAAAATCAGGCAGAGCAGGGCCGGAATGAGGCTGAAACGCCATGAGAGAAGTCCGAGACCGGCTGCGTAGATCACTCCGGCAAGCGAGACCGGAAGTGTGCGTAGGCGCATGGCCTCAATCCAGCAGGCGGTTTTGGATCTTTTCATCATTGCAGCCTCTTAGTGGTTATTCTGCGGGGTTGAGTTCGTCGAATTTGGCGGCGATGGCTTTGGCGATGTCTTCCATCTCCTGAGCCGGGAGCTCTACCTTATGCCTGAAGTCCATGTCGGCTTCGGTGTTGATCGGGATGAGGTGGATGTGGGTGTGGGGAACCTCAAGGCCGATCACGGCCACGCCCACGCGCTTGCAGGGCACGGCGGCCTGAATGGCTTCGGCTACACGCTTTGCGAAGAGTGTCAGAGCCTGATAGTCGTCGTCGGCAAGATGGAAGATGTAGTCATCCTCCTTGCGGGGGATGACGAGCACGTGGCCGGGAGCCACGGGGTTTATGTCAAGGAATGCGTAGTGGCGGTCATCGGAGGCCACGCGGTAGGAGGGAATTTCTCCTGCGGCGATTTTGCTGAAGATGGTTGACATAGCGCTGATTTTTACCGGGACCGGATCAGAAGTTGATTTCGACGATTTCGAATTTCATGAGTCCTGCGGGGACTTTGATCTCTACGATTTCGCCGAGCTTGTGGCCGAGAAGACCCTGGGCGATGGGGGTGCTTGAGCCGATCTTCTTTTCCTTGAGATTTGCTTCGGAGTCGGCGACGATGGTATATTCCATAGTCATGCCGTTGGCCGTGTTCTTGATCTTTACGCGGTTGAGGATCTGGACCTCTTCGTTGTTGAGCTTGCTTTCGTCGATGATTCGGGCGTTGGCAACGAGGTCTTTGAGCTGGGAAATCTTCATTTCGAGCATGCCCTGAGCTTCTTTGGCGGCGTCATATTCGGAGTTTTCCGAAAGGTCGCCCTTGTCGCGGGCTTCTGCGATTGCGGCGGATATGCGGGGACGTTCAACAGATTCGAGGAACGCGATTTCTTCCATTTTTTTCTTGTAACCTTCTTTGGTCATGAAAGTTATAGCCATGATTTCAGTGGAGTTTTTGTTAGAGGGAGTTAAAAAATAAAGAATCCCGATGCTTGCGGCTACGAGACCCTAACGGATTGAGTTGATTATCAGTTGTCTGGAATTGCTCCAGAAGTCAGCGATTGACTTTTGCAAAGGTAGTGGAAATAATCGGGTTTCCAAACCGATTTAACATGGTTTAAGGATTTGGCCGTTTTGGGGCTTGCGGACGCGTCATGACAAAAATAATGGCCGGAGACGCCTGACGGAGTCTCCGGCCCGATAATAAATAAGTAATAATTTTTTAGAATTTTGTCCTACCTATCTAAATTGTACTTATTTCTTATTCGTTTTAGTTATTTCGCTCTTTTAGAGATGGTTATTTAACCGACTCTTACTTTTCGAGAGTGATGTTGGCATCGTGGGTATAGCTCTGAGAAGCTCCATACATACCATCAATGTCACAGGTGATATTGAGAGTATGGACGAGGGTTTCATCGTTGATGCCCTTGCCACCAAGGTTGGTGAAGTCGATGGTGAACGTGTAAGAGCAACCGGGGTTGAGGGTATATTCAAAGGGAGCGTAAACCCATGCGTAACCTTCGGCATCGGTCTTTTCGATGACAGATTTGCCGTTTTCTTTGCTTGTGTAAGATACGAGGAAGGCCATGCGGGCACCATTCTTGTTGGTTGTAGACCAGCCGGTCAGGTTCTGGGGAAGTACATAGAAGCTCTCTCTTACACCGTTGCCGGTGAGGCCGGGAGTGTGTTGGTCCGTAACAGAGTTACGGTCGGATACGGGAATGAGGAGGTCTTCGGTGCGTTCTGCGCCATTGTAGTCGGTCAGCATGGAATTGTCGAGTTTCCATGAGCCGCAGACTTTGTAGCTGGAGTTGGGTTCGGGAACGGCATTCTCGAAAGTATAGGTACCTTTGCCGACGAAGTTGATGAGCTTCATCTGCTTGATTTTCACGTCGTAGTTTTTATTGTATGTTCTGCCGCGGAAGAAAAGGCTTGAGAGTACATGTTTGAACAGCAGGTGTACCGGAGTGTTGAGGTCAGTGGGACGGACGGCTGTCTTGGCGACGCAGGCGAGGTCAAACTGGTCCTCGACATTGGCTGCGGGCATGAAGTTTTCGATTTTCTTGGTGTTTTTGTTGATGGTCACGCCGTTAACCGCCTTGCGCTGAGATGCGTAGGCGTAGATGTCGAGATTGCCTGTGCCGGGCCAGTAGATGGGAGTCGAAGGTTTGAAGGAAGAAATTCCGCTCTGACGGTCCATAACCACGTCGTTGAGATAGGTTGTTCCGTCAGGAGAGAGAGCTGTCATGTGGAACTGCTCGATGTTGTGATAGTAACTCATGCCACGGCTCTGAGCGTCCGCGTTGGCTGTGATTTTGATTTCGGCACCGCTATTGAGGTCTGCGGTTTCGTCAGAGGAGCAAGAGGTCATGGCGATGGCTGCTCCCATGAGAAGAATTGAATACTTTTTCATAAGAAAAGGTGATTAATAGTTAATTAAAATGTTATGTAGGTTATTATGAATGAGTTCAGTCATTGATTCCCGGCAGGATGATGTCAATTTCAATTTCATTCCAGTCATTGATGTCGACGTCCAGTCCGGAACCACCTTCGATAGGCTTTGGCAGGTCAAGGCCGTCGAGGATGATGTGGACGTTGCGCGGGTCGGGAGCACCCACAACCTGCTGGGTGGCGTCGGCTTCGGTGTAATACTGCTTCCCGTCGGCCATGATGCAGTAGACCATGATTTTGTGGGCTTTGGCATCGGTGTGACGACCGAAGGTGCGGAAGCGGCTGATGACTGTTTTCTCGTCGACTTTGTCGGTGGGATAGGGCATGGTGACCGGAGCTCCCATGTGGGTACGGTTGGTCAGCAACATGGATTCACCGAGACCTGAGATGGTGCCTGAAATCTTGAGGACATGCCTGAGATTCTCGATGTTGCGGATTTCGACTGTGTAGTTGCTCAGGGGGTCGGTCGGAGTGAATACCACGGAGTAGGAGTGGACACCCTCTTCAATCCGGAAGTTGCGCAGGGTCTGGTGCCAGAGTTCGTCGGGGGCGATGCGGACGTTTTCATCCTCGGCCCCCTTGGCGCGGGGAATGGCGCGTGAGGAGCGGCTGAGCCACTCCATCGGGTTGGCTTCGCGGGTGAAAGCCTCGAAGGTGCTGTGGGTCTCATGGCCGCGGAACTGGATGTAGGATGAAGTCGGGTTGACTGTCAGGAAGTCCCATTCGCCCACGGGGAGCTCGATGGTGCCTCCTTCAACGGCATCAATGTCGAAGCGGACATACGGTCCTCCGGTCTCGCGGGGATAGGCGTAGACGCTCATCATTTCGGGGATTGTCCCTGAGGTGTTCTCGCTCCAGTCAAACTCGACCCGGACTTCGGCATAGTGGGGGTGGGTGTAGCAGAGCGGTTTGTGGTCACAAGAGCTGAAGCCGAGCGAGATGGCAGCTGCGGCTGTGAGTGTTTTCAGACAGTTGAGGATTTTCATTTCGAGCCTCCTTTCTTTTTGTTGTAGTTGTCGGTGCCGATGAGCCATACGAGAGAGACTTCAACTTTGGTCGGTCCGAAGTATTTGCGTTTTTTTGTTGACTGCCATACGTAGTGGCCGTCGATGGGTTTGTAGGTTTTGTATTTTCCCCACATGTATCCGAGACCGAGGTCGAAATCGAGGTTGAGGTGGCGGGCGATGGGGAGGGCGAAGCCGTAGGAGAAACCGGCGGCGTAGTTGTATTTGGCACCCTGCCATCCGCGGTGGCCGTTTTCGATGTCATAGGTGAGGAGCTGGCCGTAGGCGCCGATGTGGTGGCCCTGGAGGGGTTTCTCCATAGCGAGGTTGCCGAACCACCAGCGGCCTTCGATGTCACCGCCGTATATACGCCAGTAGCGGTGGTGTTTGTCGCAGTCCCACCATGCGTACATCCAGTTGGCAGCTACTGACCACCGGTCGGCGAAGGCTACTTCGACTCCGATGTTGGGGACGAGGAGGGCGTCATAGAGCATATTGGTCTTGATGGCTGCGTACCAGGGCGTTTTGGGGCAGATGCGGGGAATGGTGTCACGGACAATGACGGTGTCGCGGACGATTTTTTCGATTTTGAGTGTGTCGCGGTGATGGACCGTCTCTCCTTTTTGGTAGATTACGGTCGGGTTGGGGATGCGTTCATACCAGACGATGAGTTTCGACGAGCGGAGATCGGGGAAGAGGTATTTGAGCATGTAGCGGTAGGGGGCACCACCGGCGAGGGCTTTGAGGCGGTTGAAGCCGGTCTCGGCGCGTGGGGAGTCTTCGTCGACTTCATAGATGATTTCGTCGAGGAGTTCAAGGACGCGTTCGCGCGAGGGGACGCCGTAGTCCTTGCGGACGAGTTCGCGAAGGCCTCTCCAGTCACGACCGAGGAACTTGAAAGTGGTCATGTTTTCAGGCAGTTTGCCGTAGCGCTGGAGGTAGCCGAAGATTGACTGCGCGCGCTTTTCAGAGAGCTTCTGGTTTAGCGTCACCGAGCCTTCGGGCGATGCTGCGCCGATCACCATGGCGCGCGTAAGGCGGTAGATTGAGTCTGAGTAGCCGTTCTGGAGTGAGTCAGCGATGCGCTTTAACGCATGTCGGTTGTTGGCGAAGTCGGGGTCGAGGTTTGTCTTGGCAACCCTGAAGCGGATGTCAACCGAGTCGGTCAGCACCGACTTGGCATGGGCAGTTTGTAGAAATCCGGCCAACAGAATGAGAAAAAATAGCTTTTTCATCTGTGAGAGCATGTTGCTCGGACGAGGTTTGCAGTGTTTACGTCCGGTTGATTGGTTAAATAGGTTATGTGGGAGTCTAAAAAATAGCTGGCGGTTTTGGAGCCGGCCAAGGTTTAAATCCGGCGTTTTGCAACAAAGGTTTAAAAATTGTTGCGTGCAAATGTAAGCATAAATATAACCCCCCAAATGGTTAACTTATTTTAACTAAATTGGGGGGGGTAATTAATTTATTATTCAACCTTATTGCAGGGGTTAAATAATGGGCTTTAGATTTACGATAGGTTTAGAGGTTGTTTAACTATTGTTATTAAACAACGAACTATATTAAAAACCTCTTAAATTGTTAATGGTGGTTGCGGGGGTGGTAGGTGAGGATGTCGTCGCGCAGGGTGGTGTTGTCGAGGTGGATGTAGATCTGGGTCGTGGCGATGCTTTCGTGGCCGAGCATCTGCTGGATTGCGCGCAGGTTGGCGCCTCCTTCGAGCAGGTGGGTGGCGAAGGAGTGGCGCAGGGTGTGGGGGGAGATTGTCTTGCGGATTCCGGCTGCCGCTGCGAGATCCTTGACAATCTGGAAGATGCGTGTGCGGGTGAGGCGTCCTCCGCGACGGTTGAGGAAGAGGATGTCGCGGCTGTCGGGCTTGATGTCGAGGTAGGAGCGGTCGAGGAGGTAGTTGCCTATTTCGGTCAGCGAGACTTCCGACATGGGGACCATCCGCTCCTTGTTGCCCTTGCCTCGGACAATCAGATAGCCTTCACGGCCATAGATCTTCGAGATTTCAAGGTTGACAAGCTCGCTGACGCGGAGTCCGCAGCCGTAGAGGGTCTCGATGATGGCGCGGTCGCGTGTGGCTTCGGCTTTGTCGGGGTCGATGGCGCTGACGAGATCGTTGATTTCCTGTTGGGTGAGGACTTCGGGCAGGTGGAGGCCGGTGCGCGGCTGTTCGAGAAGTTCGGAGGGGTTGGGGTTGAGGTAGCCTTCGATGCTCAGGAAGGAGAAATATGACCGCAGGCCTGAGACGATTCTTGCCTGGGAACGTTCGGCGATGCCTACGTCGTGGAGGTCGCCGAGAAACTGGCGCAGGGTGTCGATCGTCACATCGCGCAGTCCGAGACCGCCGGAGGTGAGCCAGGCGTGGAGCTTGTCGATGTCGCGGCGGTAGGCCGCGCGGGTGTTTTCCGACATGCCTTTTTCTACGGACAGATAGGCGTCATAGTCGTCGAGGATTCGCCGGATGTCAAGGATGTCGCGCATCGGGATTGTTGGGTGGCTTGGATCAGATGTTTATTTCGAAAGTCTGGAGGGGCAGGTCATGGCGGCTGACGATGATTGCCGAGCGTCCGTTGGTGAATGTCATCAGGTGGTCGAGATTTTCTTTCAGGGCCGAGAGCTGCGCCGGGCGGATGTCAAGGATGACGAGCGTCGAGTCTTCGGTCGAGAGAACGCGGCGGGCTGTCGGGAGGTGTTCTTCCGACAGTCTGTGGAGGCATAGCATCAGCCGTCCGGAGGGGAGCGGGGCGCTTTCGGCCTCGGCGGGGGTGAGCGGGCTCAGGCGTGAGTCGGCCATGAGCAGGGTCCTGCGTTCCGCTTCCGGAAAGTCGTCGGGGAGGATCAGCGCGAGGGGATGGCGGTCACAGACGATGCGGAACAGGCGGTTGAGCCTGTTCCGATGGCTGCGCCCGGAGGCCAGGGGGCGTATGCGGGCTGTGGAATAGTAGATGCTGCTGCGGTCGCGGAGCACGAAGGTGATGAAGCGGAAGGCAAACGGCGAGTGCACACCGAAGCCACGGCTGCGGCGTGCACGCCCCAGAGGGCGCCAGGCTTTGCGGAGTGCCTGATGGAGTTTAGCTCTGAGCGGCATCGGTTTTGGATTCGTGACCGTTGGCGGTGTCGGCGTCACGGCGCTTGCCGCGGACGGCCATGACGATAGCACCGATGGCTGCGAGATAGATCAGGATGACTGCGACTGTGGCGGCGGTGTCGGTTGTGTGGAGCGACTGCGGGTCGAAGGTCATGACGATTTCATGTTTTCCGGCCGGGATCGGCATGGCTCGCAACACGTAGTTGACGCGGCTGACGGGGACTTCCTTGCCGTCGACAGTGGCTTTCCATCCCCAGGGGAAGTAGACTTCCGAGAAGACGGCCACGCCTCCGCGGGCGGTGCTGGCGGTGTAGGTCAGGCGGTTGGGGGCATAGGATGTCTCGATGATGGTGTCGCCGGGAGTCTTGGGAGACGAAGCGCCCAGGGCGGCCTCGAATTTCTTGTCGGCAACGGCAGTTGTGGCCGGGTCGATGGCCGAGAGGGCCGCCATTTCCCGGTCGGGGTCGCTGACATAGCTGACGCGGTCCACGAACCAGGCGTTGCCGAGGGCTTCGGGGTTGCGCAGAGGCTGTCCCTGCATGTCGACGATGTAGCGGGCGTTGAGCATGTTGATGACGTTCCAGTCGGCGTCATTCTCGGTGCCGGTGGTGAAGTTGGCCAGATGGCGGTCAATGAGGTCCTGATAGCGGGTGAGCTTGGCGGCGTGGTAGCCTCCGATCATCTTGTGGTAATAGGAGGGGTCGGCGCTGTAAAAGCGGGGAATGTCCATGACGCGGTAGTTCATCGAAGTGTCCTGGAGGATGACCCTGTCGGCCTCGGTCATGGCTATCGGTGCGCCTACTGTAAGCTGGCGCGGGACGAAGCTCTCATGGCTGAGATAGCGTTTGTTGACGGTGTAGAGGTCGCCGAGGATGATGACTCCGATGGCGGCCATTGTGACTGTCGCGGAGATTTTGCGGCGCATGTAGAGCATGATCATCACGAAGCCGAGGGCGGTTATGACAAAGGAGCGTATGGCGTCTGTGGCGATGAGTCCGTGGCGGAGGCTTTCGACTGCCGAGTAGATGGCCGGGTTCTGGAGGCTGAACTGGCGGGCGGTCGCGCTGTCGTAGCCCTGCTGGGTCAGCTGTGAGGTGATCAGGTTGTCGATATAGCGGTCATTGTCGGTGATGATGCTTCCGAACATCGAGGGAGCTATGAAGGCTATGGCGCAGATGGCAAGTGTCACTCCGAAACACCAGATGATCGGGCGGCGGTAGGTTCCGAGCCTGTCGCGGTCGGTGACAAGCTGCTGCAAGGCCATCGCGGCGAGCAGCGGCATGGTGAATTCGGCGATGACGAGGATGCTCTCTACGGTGCGGAATTTGGAATACATCGGGACGATCGAGAGCATGATGTCGGTGAAGATCATGGCGTGGCGGCCCCAGGCGAGCACTATGGAGAAGACGGTCAGGATCAGGAGCGCCCATTTCATCGGTCCGCGCACAATGACGCAGCCCAGAAGGAAGAGGGCGAAGATGAGGGCGCCGACATAGACGGGGCCGTTGGTGCCTTCAGGGTCGCCGAAATACTGGCTCATATAGCTCAGATACTGTTCCTGCATGGAGTCGATCTTACCTTCGGCCACCATTTTCTTTGCGTCGGGGAGATCCGAGAGGCCCATCGGGGTCATGCGGCCCTTTTCGGGCTTGGCCGAGGCTCCGCCCTTGATGTTGGGGATCAGGAGCGAGAAGGTTTCGGAGGGCTGGTAGCTGTATTGGGTGATGTAGTCTTTGTCAAGACCTCCGGTTGAGTTCGAGGGGTCAGCCGAGGGCTGGGTCAGTTCGCTGTGGCGTCCGCGCATTGTCTCTTTGGAGTACTCGTAGGTCAGGTAGAGGCTCGGTGAGTTGGCGGTGACGGCAAGTCCGGCGGCAACGGCGAGCACTCCGGTGGCAATGCCCCAGCGGCGCATGGTTCCGGAGCGGAGGGCGGTGACGAGTGTGGCTATGACGATGCCGATGATGACGAAGAGGAAGTAGTAGGTCATCTGCACGTGGTTCGATGCGATCTGCATCATGGCGAAGAGGGCCGCCATGGCGCCTCCGGCAAGATAGCGTCCGCGGTAGCAGAGGATTATGCCGGCGATTGTCGGGGGAATGTAGGCAAGGGTGACGAATTTCCAGATGTGGCCTGCCCCGATGATGATTATGAAGTAGGATGAGAAGCCGTAGGCGATTGCGCCTAAAAGGGCCACATACCAGCGCATCTTCATGACCAGCAGGAGGATGAAGAATCCGACCATCATCATGGCTATCAGCGACGAGGGGGAGGGGAGTCCGAGGCTCATGACAGATCCGATCCAGCTGAAGAGGCGTCCTGAGGGGTAGGACGGGGAGATCTGGAAGTTTGGCATTCCGGAGAAGAGCGAGTTGGTCCAGCGGGAGACTTCGCCTGTGGCTTCGGTGAAGGCTTTGGCTTCCTGGCCGATTGCGGCACCCTGCTGCATGTCGTGCTGCCTGAGCTGGTTGCCTTCGGCGGCATCGGGGTAGAAGAATGCGAATGCTATGCCGGCAATGACGATGAGACCGGCAAGAAATGTGAAGAGCGATTTATAGCGGCTGATGAATGACTGCATGTGAGATGTATCTGGGTGGAGGATTTAGAGGTTTTTAAACAACCTCTTATTCTGTTTATGGAGATTGTCTTAAGAGGTTGTCTTTTAACAACCTCTGAGCCTGTTTATTCGGCGGGACGGTGTTCGAGGGGGATTTCTTTTTTCGGTTCGGGGCGCGCGACGGTGTCGGCCTTGGCGGCTGCTGTGTCAGGCGTCTCGCTGCGCTGTCCGGCGAGAGAACCGTCCTGCATGGAGTCATAGTTGGAGAGTTTTTCGCGGAATGCGCGGGCAATGGAGTCAAAATCAAGTGCAGGATTCTGACTGCGGGCTTTGGCGAAGGCCGCACGGGTGTCTTTGGGGTTGACGCTGAGAGCTATGTCATAGACGTCGACATATTTTCTGATGGTTTCGAGATCGCGGCGGTATTCGCGTTTGGCTTCTGCGTCGGAGTGGACCTTAACAAAGGCGCTGAGGACCTGGACGGTCTGTTCGGGTGTGAAATCGTCGACGAAGAGCGACATGCTGTCGGCCATAGCCGAGGCCTGGCGCAGATTGCCGGTGGAGAGGGCCTCAGCGAGCTGAGATTTCTGCCCTTCTACGGTTTCGGCAGTGGCTGCGGGGACTTCGGAGGTCTTCTTGCCTCCGCAGGAACTGAACGTGGCGGCGCAGGCGGCCATGATGAACAGGATGGATATCAGGTTTCTCATTTTTTTCGAGTGTTTTTGGCTTAAGAGCACAAAGTTACAAAAAATGTTCTTTACAAGCGGCAATTTTGAAGAATTGTCTTTTGTAAAGAACATTTTGAAGGGAAATCGGGAGTTTTGGGAGAATTTGGAGAGCATTGGGAGAGCTGGGAGCGTTGGGAGCATTGGGATAGAGGGCTGGTTTTTGAAAAAAATCTTCACAAATTTGTGAAGATCGGAAAACTTTTCGTATATTTGTGCTGTATAATAATATGATAGTCGAATTTGAAGAAGAATATCTGCGAGACCTCTATACGAAGGGGAAATGTGGCGATAAGAAACATCGTTACGCTGCCGATGTGGTCAAACGCTATAAACGCGGAATTGACTATCTGAAATGGGCATCGCGCAAAGAGGATCTTTTTCGTATCAATTCCTTGAATTTCGAGGCTTTGAAAGGTGACAGGGCCGGACGGTTTTCTATCAGGGTGAATGACCGATACCGCATAGAATTTACACTGCGTGAAACCATCGAAGAGCCGATTCTGACTATTTGTAATATTGTGGAACTTTCAAATCATTATAACTGATATGATTAGTCTGTTAGGTAAAGAGCCGGATATGATTGCCAATAATCTTACTCCGTTTGAACCGACTCATCCAGGAGAACTTATAAAGGACGAGCTGGAAGCCATACACATGACTCAGGCCAAACTTGCTGAAAGTATAGGTGTGAGTCCGTCATTGGTCAATGAGATAATCAAGGGTAAGCGAGGAGTCAATACAGAAATAGCGCTTCTTATAGAGGCCGCCTTGAATATTCCGGCCGATTTGTTGCTGAAACTTCAGAGTGACTATAACATGCAGGTGGCAAAGTCTGATGTCTCTCTGATGAAGCGGCTTTCGGCGATCCGTAATATCGCGGCTGCGTTATAGGATTGAAATTTTACAAATTAAAAAAATTCCCGAAGGACTGCCGGAAAGGGCGGCCTTCGGGAATTTCTGTATTTTGCAAGATGGCAAAAAGCGAGTAGGCTTTTATCTGATCTCGACGTTCATGCCGGGGCGGTCGAGGCAGTAGCAGCGGGTGGGGAGACCTGCGGGGACGTAGGCGTTGAAGTCGCAGGCTTTCTGCGGCTCGCCCCAGAAGTGCATGGGGAAGAAGTTGCCGACCTTGACTTTCGACAGGAAGATTCCGGCTCCTTTGGCGAAGTCGGCTCCCATGCGGGCGTCGACGGGAAACATGGCGATCTTGATCTCAGGAATCTCCTGGGCGATGCGGTTGACGATGGTGTTGAAGCGGCTTTCGGCTTCGGCCACTTCGCGCTGGGTCGATTCTTCGCTCCAGTGCCAGTCGTTGAGGTCACCGGCGTGGAAGACCACACTTCCGTCAGGGAGGGTTACGGCAAAACTTACTCCGGTGTCGGTCGAGCCGTAGGCTTTGACCTGGGTGATTCCGGGAATGCGGTCGATGACGTCGCCTGCCGACATCCAGGCTACCGACAGTCCGGTCTTGGGGACGAGTTTCGAGAAGATGTCGTTGGCGAGTATGTAGGTGCGTCGGCGGTCCTGGGCCAGTTCGAAGATCGAGGTGTTGAAGTGGTCGGGATGGTGGTGGGAGACGAAGAAGAGAACGGGCTTTTCAGGCGAGTCGCGGAGTACTTTTTCAAGTTTTTTGTCGGGATCTTTGTAGTAGTCAAAGATCATCACGGCTTCAGGGGTTGTCAGGGCGAAGCCGCTGTGGTCGAGATATGTTACAGTAATCATGTTGTTTGGATGATTTGTTGGCCAAGCTCTGTTGGCCGGGGTTTACTGCAAATATAACGCCACGGGGCCCCGCCGTGTTCAGCGGCCTTCAAAGGCCGCTGACGAGGATTTTGCTGACAGAGTTGCCCTGACGGCGGATGTAGATGCCGGGAGCGGGATCTCCGCAGACGGGGCGTCCCTGGAGGTCGAAGAGACGGACGGGGGCGTCGGAGTCTGCCGGGGAGCTGATCTCAGGGCTGTCTATTCCGGTTGTAGCCGATGGGCCGAAGGTGATCGGGGCTTTGTTGGGGGTGCCTGCGGGGACGGTGATGATGTAGCTTTCGGTCTCCGGCTCATAGCTGAAGGCGTTGGCCCTGTTCTGAAGCGGTTTTCCGTTGATGTAGATGCCGCTGATGTCGTTGTTGGGGACATTGGCTGCATGGAGGCGGAGTCTGACACCACCTTCGCGGATGGCAGAGTTGAGTCCGTCGGAGATGCGGATTTCGCTGATTTCGCCGTCTTCCCAGATGATGTCGGTCTCGAAGTTACCTTCGGCTTTGAGGCCCTTGACTGAGCCTGAGGGCCAGGTGGAGGGGAGGGCGGGGAGGATGTCGATGATTCCGGAGTAGCTTTGCAGCAGCATTTCGCCGATGGCAGCCGAGATGCCTGCGCCGCCTTCGATCTGGAAGGTGTGTTTGCAGGAGGTGCGGAGGTCAGGTGTGATGCGATGTTCCATGCCGAAGGCGAGCTGACGCAGGGCGAGGTCGCCCTGGAGCGAACGGGCATAGCAGCACATTTTCCAGGCTGTGTTCCAGGCGGCATCTTCTCCGCCGTCGGCATCGGCGCGTTTGAGCAGGGCCGAGTAGGCGCCGTTGAAGTTGGTGCGGTCGGAGTCGTAGGGCGATACCTGGGCGAGGGGGTAGAGACACATCAGGTGTGAGAGGTGACGGTGGGTCGGTTCGGATGTGAGCGCGCCTTTCCATTCACACTGTTCGCCGTCGAGGATGTCAATACCGTTGTACATGCGGTCAATGTATGACTGGCATTTGGCTGCCTCTTCGCTCTTGCCGAGGATGAGGGCTGCGTCGCGGGTGTTGCACAGGTGCTGGTAGACGAGCTGCTGGGCGTGGACGGCTACGGATGATCCGCCGGAGAGTTCGGGCGAGTAGTTGTTGGGGATTTCGAGTCGGCCGTCGCCGTCGGTGTCACGGAGGTAGCCGAAGTAGAAGCGGGCGGCGCCGTAGAGGGTGTCGAAGTAGTCGGCGAGGAACTGACGGTCCTGGGTGTAGAGATAGTGTTGCCAGATGTGGGTGCAGTTCCAGGCGGCGGCTTCGGTGTATTCGCCGATGAAGGTGCCTGATGCCCCGAAGGTGTTGGTGGCGAAGTGGTGGGTCCAGCCGCCGGTACCGGGGACGAGTCTGTCGGCGTAGCCGCGCCACTGAGTGGCCGCCATCTTCTTGAGATAGGTGAGGAAGGGGATGTGGGCGGCGGAGATGTTGGTGTTTTCAGCGGCCCAGTAGTTCATCTGGAGGTTGATGTTGGCGTGGAAGTCGCAGTTCCATTGCGGATTCTGGTTGGCCCAGATGCCCTGGAGATTGCTCGGCAGGGCGAGATCGCCGCGGGAGGAGGCGAGGTTCAGATAGCGGCCCATAGCGAAGAGAAGCATGTCGACCATGCGGGTCTGGTCGTCGGAGTCAGCGGCTGTGGCTGTGAAAGCGCCTTCGTAATGCTGTTTGAGCAGTGAGGTCGGCTGATTGTTGGTTGCGTCTGCCAGTTCGAAGCGGGCCGAGTTGAAGAGGGGGCTGTATTCGGCGATGTGGTTGTCATAGAGGGTCTGCCATCCGAGGGTGGCGGCGTTTTCGACTGTCGAGCGGACGCGGGCGGCGAGCTGCTCGTCTGATTCGCCTGAATAGAAGGTCGGAGAGTCGATGTCGTAGTTGGTGCCTACGCCGAAGACCACGGTGATTTCATCGGCATCGGTAACGCTTACGGTGCTGCCTGAGGTGGTAAGCGAGCCGCCTTTCTGAATCACCTTGAAGGTGAGGTTGAAACGGATCTGACAGTTGGAGGTGTTGCCGGAGGTTGCAGAGACGAGGCCGTCGGCGCCGCTGCCGGCTATGCTTGACTCGAAAGAGTAGTTGAGCTTGACCTCGCCGTTGGTAGTGAAGTGGAGCACTCCGACGTCATTGGCGCGGCTGACAAGATATTCGCGGGTGTAGATTTTTTCTTTTCCGTTTGCTGTCCAGCGGTTCATGGCCGAGGCAACGGCTGTTGTCAGGTCGAGCTGGCGCAGGAAGGTGCCGCCGTAGGCCGGGCTTTCGCCGCCACGGGTGATCTTGAGAGCGCCGATCGGGCAGTAGGTGCCGGTGTTTACATATTTGTGGTCGGGGTCGGGGTTGGAGTCGTAGTTGGTTTTCTCGTTTATGAGTATGCCTTCCGACTGGTCGCATCCGGTAGCCATGCCGAGACGTCCGTTGCCAAGGAGGAAAACGTTGCTGTAATTGGCTCCGTAATTGCCTACGTCGACGGGATTTTTGCCATAACCCTCTTCGTTTGTCCAGAGGGTCAGCGCTTCGTCAGGAATGTATGACGCGGAATTGGTGCAGCCGAGCATGGCTTCGGGGAAGGTTGCAGAAAGCGGGGTGTTCGGTTCTTCATCAGCGGCGAGTTTGCGGATGATGAGCTCTGCGGGTGTGCCATCGACGGTGCGGACCGAAAGCATGTAGTAGCCTTTGGCCGAGAGTGTGAAACCGGAGGTGCTTCCCGATACGAGTTTCAGAGTTTGGGTCTGTGAGCTGGCTGATTCGGAGAATGACGGCTGCGAGGCTACACCGTAAGTGGTCCCTTCGAAGGAGAGAGCGCCGACGGAGACAGCTTTTTTAGAGGTGTTCAGAGGTTTGTCAACAGTATAAGTTGTAGAAACATTGGCGACGTCGTCAACAAGAGTTGTTTTTACCGAATTGATAGTCGCGGTTATAGGTTTTGGGGGATCTGGGGCGAGAAATTCAAGATCAATTGAGTTTTTATCGGAGGAAAGAGTAGCGCGGAGTTTATATCTGTTACCTTCAGGTTTAAGTTGGATATATCCCCATGAATCTTTTTGCAAGGTGATCTTTGATCCAATCGGAGATGTCCCCCACAGGTTTTTATCTGCACGAAAGTAAACATTATTATACTCTAAAATGATCAGAAGAGCATCAGTTATAGTCCCGACATATTGATTGTTGCCGATCGGATATAGGCGAGCGGTTTCAACCGGTGTAGACTGCCAGTCAGAGGCAACTTTTACAATAATGACATCTTCCTGGGCGGAGGCCGAAAGAGATGTGAGCGATAATAGAAATGTGAGGAATGTAAAGAGGTAGGAGCGTAGAAACATGATGTGGAATTGGATGATTAAGGCATTGTAGATTTGTTTTGCGGTAGGTTGTAGGAGGGTAGAGATGAGGGAGCGCGGGGCGGGGATCAGCGGCGGTAGCGTTTCAGAAGTCCGTCTTCGAAGACGAGATAGATGCCGTTTTCGTAGAGCCAGACTTCGCGGAGGAAGGAATTGTCGGCACCGCGGTCTACTTCGCGGGGCATTCCGAGGGCAAGGCGGCATTCTTCACGCGTCATGTCAATTGCGACACGACCGTTGATGATGTTTTCCCAGACGGCATCGGTGACAGATGGATATCTTAGACGTGGATCGGTGAAGGAGAAGAGTGCGGGAAATGAGCGTGGGGTGTGGCCGCGCGGTCCGGGATGGAGGAAGATGCGTGCCGAGGTGCCCAGGAGGTCGGTGAATGAGACTTTTATCGGGTAGATGTCGTTGCCGTGGGTGACGGAGTCGATGTTGACTTCGACAAACTGGCGTCCGCTGACGGAGTTGTCTGAGTCGTCGCGCCAGGTGCGGGTCATGACATAGAATTTTTTGCCGCGCATCAGCGAATCGGCCTGATTGACGAGGCTTTCCTGAATGGTGAAGGGTACGTTGAGACTCTCCTGGTTCATCACGGCTGAGAGCGGGCGGTTGATGCGGTAGACGAAGCGGCGACCGTCGTCCGCGGCGAATGTCAGGTCGGTCACCGAGGTGCCTACGATCGAGGGAGCCTCGCGGGCGTCGACAAAGCTGATCACCTTGCCGCCGAGCGAATCGTAGGGCGAGGCCGTGGCCCCGAATATGAGCCTGATCTTGTTGTCGGTAACGAAAAACCTTTTCCCCGGCTTCCACTCCCTGAGGGGACTGTCGGCCACGTTGGCCAGAAAGGTGTCCTCAGGAGTGGAAGTGATGTTTTCACGCCTCACATCGCGCTCGGAGACTTTCGGAGTGTATTCGACTCCTGTGAAGCAGCTGTGAAGAGCGATCGAGAGCAGTGAGAGGGCAATGAAAAGCGGTAGCCGGGTCAGTGGTTTCATTTGCAGGGTAGTGGGAATCTGTTCAGGGTGGGGATTTAGGCTCGATGCCAAGGTTCTCGAACATGTGGTTATTTAGGCTCGATGCCGATGTTCTCGAACATGTGGTTATTTAGGCTCGATGCCGATGTTCTCGGACATGGAGTTATTTAGGCTCGATGCCAAGGTTTTCGAACATGAATGAGAACATGTCGGTGTACTCATCGATCACTTTGGCAATGGGTTTGCCTGCGCCGTGGCCGGCCTTGGAGTCGATGCGGATGAGCTTGGGAGCGTCACCGGTGTCGGCGGCCTGGAGGGTTGCGGCATATTTGAACGAGTGGGCGGGGACTACTCGGTCGTCATGGTCGGCTGTGGTGACGAGGATGGCCGGGTAGGGGGTGCCGTCGTTGCGGATGGTGTGGATCGGCGAGTAGTCGAGGAGATATTTTGCCATTTCGGGCGAGTCGGCGCTGGTGCCGTAGTCAGAGGCCCAGTTCCAGCCGATTGTGAAGAGATGGTAGCGCATCATGTCCATCACGCCTACGCGGGGAATTGCCACTTTGAAGAGGTCGGGGCGCATGTTGACAGTGGCTCCGACGAGCAGACCGCCGTTGCTGCCGCCTTCGATGGTGAGATAGTCAGGAGAGGTCCAGCCTTCCTTGACGAGATATTCGGCAGCGGCGATGAAGTCGTTGAAGACGTTGAGCTTGTTCATCTTGGTTCCGGCCTGATGCCATTCCTCGCCGTATTCCGAACCACCGCGGAGGTTGGCCTGGGCGTAGATCACACCGTTTTCAAGGAGCACCATGCGGTTGGCCGAGAAGCCGGGAGTGAGAGAGACGTTGAAGCCGCCGTAGCCGTAGAGGTAGACGGGGTTCTTGCCGTTGCGTTCGAGGCCTTTCTTGTAGGTGAGGAACATGGGAACTTTCGTGCCGTCAGCCGAGGGGTAGAAGACCTGTTCGGTGACATATTCGCCGAGGTCCACGCCGTTGATCTCGGCCTGGAAGAGGAGCTTGCTTTCGCCTGTGGCCATGTCGTAGGCATACTGTGCGGCGGGAGCGGTGAATGACGAGAAGCTGTAATATACCTCGCCGGGGTGTTTGCGCTCGGTGTAGACGCTGACAGTGCCGTAGCCGGGGAGTTTGATGTCTGATTCCTTCTTGCCGTTGATGTCGTAAATGGCAACCTGGTTTGCGGCGTCCTTCTCGTAGGTGAGGAAGAGTTTGTCGCCGGAGAACTGGGCGGCGGAGAGAACTCCGTCGGCCTCAGGGACGAGCTCTTTCCAGTTTTCGATCGACGGGTTGGCCAGATCGGCTGTCATGAGGCGTTTCTTGGGTGCGCCGTAGGAGGTCAGGATATAGATCTTGTTGTCGATGACATCGATGATGTCGTTTGAGTATTCCTGAGTGGGAGCCATGTCGACCCAAGCGCCGTTCTTGCGTACTTTCAGGGCGTTGCCTACACCTGCGCCGCCAATGTGGACGAAGGTGACGGGCTGCGATTCGGCAACCTGGGCGGAGTGGAAGTGGAAAGGATGTGCGGGGTCGCTGAATGCGATGGTGTCCTCGCTCTGCGGAGTGCCGAGCTTGTGATAGTAGACAAGATGGTTCTGGTTGGCGTTGGAGAATTCCTTGCCTTCTTCAGGTGTGGGGTAGGCGCTGTAATAGAAGCCGTCGCCGTCCCAGGAGGCTTCGGTGAACTTGCCCCAGAGGATGTGGTCGGGGAGGAGTTCTTTTGTCTTGGTGTCCATCACGAAGATTTCGGTCCAGTCCGAACCGCTGCGGCTGATGGTGTAGGCGGTATATTTTCCGTCTTTCGACTGGAAGACTCCGGTCAGGGCCACGGTGCCGTCATCGCTGAGTTTGTTGGGGTCGAGGAATACTTCGCGCTCGGTGCTGTCGAGAGTGGGCTTGCGGTAGAGCACGGACTGGTTCTTCAGGCCGTCGTTCTCGAAGAAGTAGAACATGCCGTCGTTTTCCCGATGTGTCATTCCGCGCTTGACGTAGTTGTTAAGCTCGGTCAGGCGGGCGTTGATCTTTGACCGGAAGGGGATTTTTGAAAGATAGTCCTCCGTCACTTTGTTTTCGGCCTCGACCCAGCGGAGGGTTTCGGCTGCGGTGTCGTTTTCGAGCGGACGGTAGGGGTCAGGGACAACCATTCCGAAGATCGTGTCAACGGTGTTGTCAGACGGAGCCGCCGGATAGGCGAGCTGTTTTTGATGTGAACATCCGGCCAATGAGCCTAAAGCCAAAGTCGTCATGGTGGCGTAAGCTAAATTTCGGGAGATTGACATGGTGTTTTTGGGGGTGATGATTTTGGTTAAAAATGAGGCTTTATCGGGTTGCCTCTCCGCAAAATTACGATTTAATTTTAAATCTGACACCTGAGATAGCAATTTTTAGAGGGTGTTTCATAACAAGAGTTAAAATCTGAGTGGAGTATCTTTTAGATAAATTGTTGTAAATGAGAAAGGAGCATGGCGAGCTATGCGACTGACGAATTTCAACAATTTAGCAAAAGAGACACCAAGGCTCTGGTAACTTTAAAAATTCTCAAACATGAAATTATTAAAAGAAAAAAAGATAATACCGTCGCTCAGATTTTAACTATTGTTATTAAACAGACTATTTGCCAAGCAATCCGCCCGGTTATCTTACAAAAAATGATAACCGGGCGGATTTTTATGACGGATCGGACTGTTTTTTGCCTTGGAGGGGGGCGGTGATACGGGTTGAAACCTGAGTGGCGTATCTCCAACTCCCTTCCTTATTTCAGATTTATTTTCAGTGTGGTGCTGACCGGGCGCAGACAGACGGAGTTGTCGCAGCTCTGATAGTTCAGCTCGCAAATGGCTTCGCTGTCGGTGGTGCCTGAGATGCGCTGGATGAAACGGCAGAGTCCTTTATAATAGGTGGTCGCGTTTTTCGACGGGGTGACCGAGGGATAGCTCATCGGGCCTTCGGCTTTCACGCCTTCGGGGAGTGTGAGCTTGATCTCTGTTGGAATAAACGGGTCGGCTTCGTCGACATTGGCATAGAGATGGAATCCGGGGTGGATGCTGAGAGTGATGACGATGTCGCGGGTGCCGTCGGGGTTGATGACCAGCTCGGCTTTGGACGCAACGGGATTCTCACGGTCGGTGGCGGGCATGCCGGAGGACTTGGCTGTCTGAGGAGGTGCGCCGGTTCCGGGGCGCGGCTTTTGCTCGGCCGCTGCTTTGGGCTCGGCCGGTTTTGAGAGAACCGAGTAGTCGTTGCCGGGGACGGAGCTGTCCTGGGTGTCGACAAGCCAGAGCCATCCGCCGGACTCGGTGAAGAACAGACGGTCGCGGTTAGCTGTGAACCACCGGCGCCATTCGTCGGGAGTGGAGAAGCGGCAGAGGGTGTAGCGTTCGAGGATCGCCGAGGCCTTGGCTGCGTCGCTTCCGCCCTGTTCGAGCATGCCGATGCAGGTTTCCAGCAGGCGGATGTCATTGTTGGCGATGCTGAGCGAGCGGACATCCTCGTCGATGTCAAGACGGTGGATCTGACCTGCGGCGGGGCGGAACCAGGGGGTGTTGCGGTCGTAGTAGCGGTTATACTCCTCGATGTCGTCACCGAAAATGTGGAAGAGATCCGGTTCACGCAGGCGGATGAAGTCGGCGTAGGGGGTTGGCTGCGGACGGCGCTGAGGCGGAATCGAAATGTAAGCCGAGTCAGCCAGGGTCAGCGGTTCGCCGGCGGCAAGTTTCGCCTTGGCGGCCTGCTGTCCGCTGTCGACCTTGAGATAGAAGTTCAGCCGGGCCTTGTTTTCGGTGTCCCAGGCCGAGCGGGCAATCTCGCCTTTGGCATGCGAGATGCTGCTGCGTGTGGCGATCTCGTCATTGTTCTTGCGGGCGATGACGCGGCAGGGGCCGAGTTCAGCCATGTAGACGATGGCGTTGGCCAGGGCGGCGCGTCCGGCTTCGGTCAGACCTGAAGGGGAGGCTCCGAATCCCCAGTGGAAGAAGTTGGCGTGGCGGCCTATGGCCACGGCATCGATGCTCTTCGACGACACGCCTCCGGAAATGATTTCGGCTTCCGGCGAGTCTTCGTAGCCCCAGGGGCGGCAGACGAGGCCGACGCGGATTTCAGGGTCGTCGGTGTAGTTCAGCTTCTGTACGGTCCACATCTCGACAGAGTCAGGCACTTCGTCGCCGTAGAGTTCGGCGGTCTCGATGGCGCCTGCGGGTGTGGGGTTGATCTCAGGGATGATGTTGACCTTGTAGGGGCCTTTGAAAATCGGGTGATCCTTTTTCCAGCGCATGGCCTTGTTCTGGAGGCAGAGGCAATACCAGTCGTTCTTGTTGCCGGTGCCCTGTCTGATGGCGGCGCTTGCGTCGGCTATGCTGATTGTCGGGCGGTCAAAGCCTTCAGGAAACATTCTGGCGATCTGGCGTCCTCTGGCATCAGTGGTGACGCTGTGGGGTTTGGGATGGCCGTCGAAAACGGTGACGTCATAGCCGTCTGACATCGCGGCCTGATAGTCAGCTGCGTCGATAGCCTTGACTTTCTTGAAGCGCGAGCGGAGGAAGCGGGTGAAGTCGGCGGAGCGCTGCTTGGCGGAGGCTGCGAGCTTGGCCGAATCGGCTGAAAGTCCCATCACTACGCCGCGGTCAGGCGATCCGCCGACGTAGAGGACCGATATATTATGCTTTGCAGCCACCCTGAACGGAATCAGGATGGCGGCAAGGCAAAGGGTCAGAATCAGTGTTCTTGATTTCATTGCTGATCAGAGTGTCGGGCATCGGGTGCAAAACCTGTCGCAGCAGACTGCGATGCGACGGTTCAGCCCCGATCCCGCATTAATAATTCTGTTTGATGGAGGGGTTGAGGTTGGTCACGTTCTGGGGGAAGGGGAAGATCCACATGTCCGATTCAGGGGAGAGGGTGTAGGTCTTGTCCATGATGGTGCGGGTGTAGGTCTCCTTGAAATTGTCCAGACGTGTCCAGCGCTTGCGGTCCACGAAGTTGTAGTAGCTGTATATGTTCTCGCCGTGGGCTGTCTGCTTGTAGTGAGCGATTGCGTCGGCGAGAGTGGTGACAGAACCTTGCAGGGGCGCATATTTTTCAGCGAGGATGCGGTTTTTGCGCAGCTGGTCGATATAGCCCATCGCGGGAGTGACGTTGCCTTTGTGGAGCTCGCATTCGGCGAGAATCAGAAGCATCTGCGAAGTCTTCAGACCGAAATTGTTCCAGTTGGGGCTGAATTCTGCGGTCATCGTGGCGGGAATGCCGATGAGGACGGTGCCGTAGTCGATGTCCTGACCGGTGAGGGCGTTGTAGGTCGAGATTTTGTCGCGGCAGATGTGGCCGTCCTCGAAGCGGGCCATTGTCTCGGCCTGGATGCCTTTGACATCGATGATCGAGCGGAACACGAAGAAGTCTTCCTGGCAGTCCATGAAGGGACGGCTGATGAGTCCGCGGGCATTGAGGCAGTTGTTGTAGTCAAGTACGGTCGGATTGATGGCGAGCGCGCTTTCAGCTGCTTCGGCTGCTTCGTCGTAGCGCTGCATGGCCATGAGCGCCATGGCTTTTACAGCATAGGCGAAAGGAAGTCCGACGCGCATGTGGTTGACGGGCTTTTCGGGGAGCGCGCCGAGGTTGATGGCGTCGTCGAGGTCCTTGATGATGTGGTTGTAGACATATTCAAGAGTCTGCTGCGGGATGGTGGCCAGGATGTTCTGCGACTGGGTCAGATAGGGGATGGCCGAAGTCTCGGCGGCGTATGAGGGATCATAGGCCTTGGCGAATTTCTGAACAAGCAGGTAGTGGAAGAAGGCGCGGAGTACCAGGGCCTCTCCCTTGACCTGCTGCTTGAGCAGCGGGTCACCGGTGGCATTGTCGATGTTGGTGAGGATCGGGTTTGCGACGGCACCGATGATATTATAGAATGAGGTGTAGTGGGCGTCGCTGGTGGTCTGCTCGATCATCTCTTTTGCATGTCCGGCCTCGTCCCAGGTCAGCAGGATGGCGTTGATGTCTTTCTGCGGACGGTTGATGAGCGAGGGGATGTTGGTGTTGGGCAGGAGGTCACCGGTCAGATATGACATCTGGTCGGAGTAGACTGACGAATACTCCATGTTGAGGAGCATTTCGAGTTCCTCGGCGCTCTTGAGCAGGTTGGTGCCCTTCGGGTCGATGTCGGTGAAGTCTGAGCAGGAGCTCAGGCTGATAAGTCCGGCAAAGGTGAGGAATGATATGATGGTCTTTTTCATTATTATTGTCATTCTATGTTAAGTAACTCTTGAAAAAGGCTTTCGGAGCTACTTTGTAAAAAACATATTACGTTTGATTTTTTAAGAATCACTTATTCTTAGAGGTTGATGTTGAGACCGAATACGTAGGATGTCGGATTGCGCAGGCCGAGGGTTTCGGGGTCTACACCGATGTTGTTGCGGGTCCAGATGGCCTTGGGGTTGTCAAGCTGGAAGCGGAGGGCAAGGTTGTTGATGCCGAAGCGGCGCAGCCAGGTCTGGGGCACGTCGTAGCCGAGCACGATGTTGCGGATCTTGATGAAGTCGGCGTGGTGGATGGAGGTGTTGGAGTAGTAGGCCTCGCTTGAGGGTGAGGCGGCTCCATACTGGCCGAAACCGGGGGTGTTGGTCGGGTTTTCAGGTGTCCAGGCGTTGACGAAGTATGAGCTGACGGCCGAGTAGGGCATGAGCACTCCGGCTTCTGTCTGGGGGAGCGCACGCATCATGTGGCCGCCGGCATAGGTCATGAGGATGTTGAGGCTGAAGCCGTTCCAGCGGAAGTTGTTGTTGAAGCCGATGATGGTCTTGGGGTCGGTCTGGCCTGAGAATTCGAGCACGTCGACAGTGTGGCCTGACACAGAGCGCTGAGGATCGCCGTTTTCGTCGTACCACATTGTCTGTCCCTGGCGTCCGGGTTCGTCGCTGATGCCTGCGAAGCGGTAGGACCAGAGGGCGTTGACCGGATAGCCCTTGCGGTAGGGAACGGCCACGAGTGCGGCGGCTGAGGCTGATTTGCTTTCGACGCCGGTCACTTCGTTCTTGTTGTAGCTCAGGGTCATCTCGGTTGTCCAGCCGAATTTGCTCTTCTTGCCGGGTACGAACCAGTCATAGGCGATGCTGAGTTCGACACCGTGGTTGCGGATCGAGGCCACGTTGGCTACCATCGAGGTGAAACCGGTGGTCGGGTCGAGTGTCTGGTCATGGAAGATGTTGCGGCTGTTCTTGTTGTAGAAGTCAAACGAACCGCGCAGACGGTAGTTGAGGAAGCTGTAATCAAGACCGACGTTGGTGGTGCGGTTTTCCTCCCAGCGCAGATAGGGGTTGGCCGGGCTGACGATGGTTCCGATCGGGAGGCCGGTGTAGTCGTTGATATCGGTTGACTCGGCTGTCATATAGCTTGTGGCACCCTGGTAGATGTTGCCGGTGGCGCCGTAGCTCAAACGGAATTTCAGGAAGCTGATCCAGGTGAGGTCATGCATGAACTGTTCGTTGTGGGCATTCCAGCCTGCACCGACTGACCAGAGGGGTTTGCCGCGGAACTTGTCGTTAAGACCGTAGACGTCGGCATAGTCCTTGCGGAAAGAGCCGAAGACGTTGTAGCGGTCATCGTATGTGTATGTGGCGTTGGCATAGCCGGAGGCGTAGCGGTGACGCTCCTCGACAACGATTCCGAGACCGTCGCCGATGTATGACCAGGCAGCACCGGCAGCAGGGAAGCCGCCGATCAGGGGCATGTAGTTGGGGTTGGTGCGGAAGTTCTGGAGAGTGTTGAAGTCTACGGTGTTGGTGGCGCTGCTCTGGAGCTGTTCGTCATAGCCGAGCACAAGCGATTTGGTTCCGTTGACTTTTGTCTCGCGGAATTCCAGACCGGCGATGGCTGCGATCTCATGCTTGTCAAAGAAGCGCTTCGAGTAGTTGGCCTGGGCGCGGGCGGTCCAGTAGCGGCCTTCGGTGTTGACGGTCTGGAGCATGCCGCCGCTTTTGGGGGTCATGTAGGAGATGTCGCCGTTTTTGATCACAGTGTAGGCGTTGCGGATGGTGCGCGACGCGTGGCTCTTCTCGTTGGCGTGCCATGAGGCGTTGTGGTTTTCCATCTCGTAGAGGAACTGGGTGTTCAGAGTCAGTCCGTCGATTACGCGGAAGAGCAGGTCGGCATGATAGCGCATGTGGTTGCGCTTGGTTGTGCGGGTGTTGTTGCGGAATTCGTCGGGGATGATGACGCCGAGGTCATGGAATCCGTCCATGCCCTTGCCTTCCCAGTATTCGTTGCCGGAGTAGGTGTAGTATTGTGTGCGGCGTGAGCCGTCGGCATTGTAGTAGGGGGTGTAGGCCGGAAGCGCCCAGATGTTGGTGAATCCTGCGGTGATGTCTGATCCGGCATCCTTGCGGTTGTTGTAGATGCCGTTGAAGCTGACAGTTGCGGTGACCCATTTGGCGAGGTCGAAGCTGCCCTTGTAGCTGAGGTTGTAATAGTCGGAACTCTGGTTGATGATTCCGGTGTTGTCATTCTTGTAGTTGACGGTCACGCTGTGGCGAGCCTTGTCGGAACTGCTGCGCAGGGCGAGGTTGTACTGCTGCACGATCTGACGGCGGTAGACGTCGTCGGCATAGTCGCGGGCGAAGTTGTTCTTCTTGAGAGCTTCGAGGCGGCTGTCAAGTTCGTCGCGTGAGATCTGGCCTGTGGCGAGCTGATAGTAGCCGTATTTCACAGGCGAGACGCCCATGTGGCCGGCATTGATCTGGGTGCTGGTGTTGCTGATGGGATCACCGACTTCGCCGTTGTTGTTGAAGAAGTAATATTCATAATATTTCTTTTCGGCCTCGACCTGCTGGGCGGCGTTCATGTAGAAGTTGTCTCCGTAGTCCACGTTGCGGTTCTCGAACACGGTGAGGTTAGCCGAGAAGTCGATGTCGATCTTGCCTTTCTTGCGGGCGTTTTTGGTGGTGATGACGATGATGCCGTTGGCTGCGCGCGCACCGTAGATGGCGGCTGCAGCCGCGTCCTTCAGGACGTTGATGCTCTCGATGTCATAGGGGTTGAGGTCGGCGATGGCTCCTGCCACAGCGTCGCTCGACGGAGAGTCGTTGCTGAAGGGCTCGAATCCGGAGAGGGTGCTTTCGACGGGTACTCCGTCAATGACAAGCAGCGGCGAGGCCACACCTCTGAGGGTGCCGCTGCCGCGGATGATCGGCTTGCCGCCGTAGGTCGACAGACCGGCCACACGTCCTTCGAGGTTGTCGAGCACGTTGGCCGAGTAGCGCTGGTCGAGTTTTTCGGCGCTGAGAGTGGTTGTCGCGCCGGTCATTTTTTCTTTCTTGATTTCCTGGTAGCCGGTCACCACGACTTCGTCCATCATTGCCGAGTTGAGCTCAAGGGCGATATGGAGCGGCTTGCCGTTGTATGAGGAGAGGCTGATCGTCTGAGGCTTCATGCCGATGTAGCTGACGGTCAGAGTGGAGTTCTGGCCTCCGTGGATGTTGAGCGAGAATTTGCCGTCGATGTCGGTCGAGGTTCCCTGTCGGGTTCCGTCGAGAATCACAGTTGCGCCGGGCAATGGCTCTCCGCTGTCATCGACGACAGTGCCGGTGACTGTTGTGTTGACTGTTCTGGCGGCTCCTTTAGTGTCGGTCGACACACTTGAGCCTTGGGCATGACCATAGAGTGGAGAGAGCGCTACGGACGCCGCTATCAGACTGAAAAATGTTTTTCTCATTTAATTTGATGATTGGTTTTCAGAAGATAGATGTAATGTCTATTATGTGTATAATTCCCTAACAATTTGATCGGTCCGCAAAATTAGCAAATAAATTGCTATAAAACAACAAACTACCTTATTCTTAAATAGATTTAATAGCAGAATGCCCATTTTAAACAGGCTTTTGGTTGAAAAATGTAAAAAAAGACCGCGTATCCGGACAATTTCGGATACGCGGCGTTTGCTTTTTGATTAAATATGTTGAAAACTTGTCAGATAATTGACTAAAAAAAATAGGGACGGGTCTGAACGTCGGTTTTTTAACTGAGGCGTTCGATGTCCCCCGGAGGGAGGTTGTATCATTCCTCGATTACCAGATCTCGCGGCGATCGTTGTAGTGGTCGGGGTGATACATGAGGGCTGCTGATTCGCAATACCACTCGATGGCTTTTTTTACCATTTTTGTTACTTTCATAATGTGTTCATTTTAAAAGTTAAACATACATGGGTTAATTGAATGCGGATGCGCTGCGTCTTTTTTTCGCGCATCATTGGAAACTCTGCTTCAGGGTCTTTATCAAGCCTCTTCGTTGCGGCGGATTGTGCAGTCGCCGGTTACGCGGAAACTGTTGCTCGATCCGAGCGCATGGAAGATGTGGCTGACATCAGCCCTGAGTACCTTAAGCATGTTGGTCATAGTTGCAGAAATTTAATTGAACCTAAAAACAATCTTTATATAAATTAAATAGACGTTTCGAATTTATCTCATGCACTCTTGAGAAGTGCTTCTGTACTATATACGCTTAAATACGGTGCAAAGTTAGGACTATTTTTTGGAAATATGCTATAAAAATATGTTGTTTAACATAAAAATGGCGCGATATTGCCCTCTGTCAGGGGATTTGCAAATGTTAATTAACAGTGTTAAAACCCGTGAAAATTGCGTTTGCCGATGTTTTTCCGGTTCATTCTGTCTTTAGCGGGTCAGCGTTTTCCCGCCGGAAAGCCCTTGGTCGCGGTGGTTGTGAAGGTCGAGTCGGCGGGGTTGAGGGTGACAAGCAGACCTTCGACACCATCGATGCTCTCAAGCATTGCGATGGCCTCCGCGCGGTTCATGGCCATGCATGAGGTGGCATAAGCGTCGGCGAGCATGGCATTCGGGGCAATGACCGTGGCCGAGAGCAGGTCGGTGTGGGCCGGGCGACCGCTGACGGGGCTGATTGTGTGCCAGATTCGGCCTGAGGCTGTGGTCTTGAAGTTGCGGTAGTTGCCGGAAGTCGCTATTCCGGCGTCGGAAAGCTCGATGACGGTCATGCGCTCATGGACAATAGCGGTGTCGTTCTCGATCGGCGAGTCAACCATGATGTGCCACTTCTCTCCGCGCGGATTTTTTCCTGCGAGTGCAATCTCGCCTCCGATCTCCACCATATAGTCTTCGCAGCCGTTGCGGCGCAGCATTTCGCCGACCAGATCGCAGCCATAGCCCTTGGTGATGGCCGAGAAGTTGAATTCGGTCTGTGGCGATTTTTTGACTATCAGTCCTTCGTCGTCAATCCGGCAGCCGGCAATCCCTACCAGAGGCATGATGCTGTCGATCATCTCCTGAGAGGGTTCCACTCCGGAATTTCGGTAGCCGAAGCCCCAGAGGTTGACAAGGGGTGCGACAGTCGGGTCGAAGGCCCCGCCGCTCTGGCTGTTGACGCGGAGTGAGGCTGAAAAAATGCGTCGCAGCAGACTGTCGGTTCTGACCTCTTCGCCGCGGTTGATGCGTGAGATCAGCGAACTGTCGCAGAAGGGTGACAGTGAAAGTTCCACCTGTCGCATCACGGCGATGACCGAATCGCGCAGATCGCGGTCGGCTCGGTAGCTTATATTATAGGTGGTGTTCCACACCCCGCCCTGGATCGAGCGGTAGCTTCCACCTGCCCCCTTGCAGCCGACAAGGTTCAGCACGAGGGGCAGAATGAGCAGCGGGATAAGTATATGACGGAGATTCGTATTCATTGGAAAGACGAGATTGTAATTTTTCTTCAAAATTACAAAGTTTCTAAAAATTATCAATAAATTTGTCTTTATCAAGTGTTGATTCATTGGCCGCAAACGATCTGCAAAATCATTTTCTTGTGGTCTCAGAATAAAGAGTTTGTTCTCACACAGAATGCAAAGTATAATCATCAAAATATAATATCAAGGAATTATGAAAAAGACTTATCTGTTTTTAGCCGACGGTTTCGAGGAAATCGAAGCGCTTGCTACTGTCGATCTTCTGCGCCGCGCCGGTGTTGACGTCAAGATGGTGTCAATTAATGAGACCTTAGCTGTCAGAGGCGCCCACGGAGTTGAGGTGGCCGCTGACATCATGCTTGCCGACTGTCCGGAGGAGGCTGATCTCTATATATGTCCCGGCGGCATGCCCGGATCTTCCAATCTGGCCGCCAACGCCCGCGTCTGCGAGCTCCTCTCCGCCCAGCACTCACGCGGAGGCAAAATCGCTGCGATCTGTGCCGCACCCGGCGTGGTGCTCGCCCCGCTGGGAATCGTCGACGGCTGTGACGCCACTTGCTATCCCGGTTTCGAGGAAGCTCTCGCCGCCGGCGGCGCCAACTACAAGAAACAGCGTGTGGTTGCTGACCGCAATGTGATCACCGCCAACGGCCCCTCTTCGGCCATCCCCTTTGCGCTTTCGATCATCGAGGCTCTCGACGGCCAGGCAAAAGCCGACCAGATCGCAGCAGGAATTCTGCTTTAAGAGTAACTATTCAGCGATTCAAACAGCTTGATTGCAAGCAAGTTGCAGTAGGATGCTCCCCGGAGCATCCGCCGGTTTTATGGTTCATCAACCTCGTTTTCGGATGCACCATGGTGCATCCCTACCCTGATAATTAGGCTCTTAGGTTGGCAATATTCGTTGAATAGTGACTCTAAGACGGTGCTGCCAAACGCCCTCTGAGGCAGACAGCTGCAGAAAATGAAACATGCGCTTTCAGATGTGACACCTATATATAATAGATGTATAGGGCGCTTGCATCAGAAAGCGCATGTTTTTTGACGTCTAAGAGTGTGTTTCATAACGCCCTCTTAGCTTGGAAAACGAAAGGAATGTGTTGCTTTGATTTCGTTTTGAAATTAAAACGATGAAATTTGAAATTTTGTTTTGGATATTATGTTTCTTTTCGTAATTTTGCGGCGAGGGATAAGCAAAGAGTTTAAAAAGCCCTCTAAATCGTTACCAGAATGAGAACACTAAAGAAACTTGCAGCATTAATTGCAATAGCAGCCACTCCGGCCTCGATCCTCGGACAGACTCTCAAGTCGCCCGACGGCAACCTGACCCTGGACTTTTCTCTTAACCATTCAGGGGTTCCGCAGTATCAACTCGACTTCAAGGGACGTGAGGTGATCAAACCCAGCCGCCTTGGTTTTGAGATAAAGAAAGGAAAACATCTCAAGGATAAATTCGAGGTGGTATCTGTCGACACTCTTTCACATGACGAAACCTGGCGTCCGGTCTGGGGCGAAGAGGCTGAGATCCGCAACAACTATAAGGAAATGCTTGTCAACCTCAGGCAGAAAGACAGCGATCGGCTGATGTCGGTCCGTTTCCGCCTTTTCGACGACGGCCTGGGCTTCCGCTACGAATTTCCGATGCAGAAAAAACTGAGCTACTTCGTCATCACCGACGAGCTGACAGAATTTGCCATGCCGGGAGACCTGGAAGCCTACTGGATTCCGGCTGACTATGACACCCAGGAGTTCAACTACACCCGCAGCCGCCTGTCAGCGATCGCCGACAGTGCCGAATGTGTCCGCGGTCCGAAATATGACTGGACCGACCGTCCCGGCAAGACCGCAGTGCAGACAGCCCTGATGCTCAGGAGTGACGACGGTCTCTATGTCAACCTCCATGAGGCCGCACTGGTCAACTATCCCTGCATGCACCTGGATCTTGACGACAAAAACTTCGTGTTCAAGGCGATGCTCACTCCTGACGCCGTAGGTGACAAAGCCTATATGCAGACAGACTGTACCACTCCCTGGCGCACGGTCATTGTCAGCGACGACGCGCGCGACATCCTCGCCTCGCGCATCACTCTCAATCTCAACGAACCGTGCAAGATCGAGGACACATCCTGGATCAAGCCCTGCAAATATATCGGTGTCTGGTGGGAAATGATCAACCGCAAGAGCAGATGGAGCTATACCTATGACCTGCCCAACATCCATCTCGACAAGGTCGACTACACCAAGACCAAGCCTCACGGCCTTCACGGCGCTACCACCGAAAAGGTGAAACACTACATCGACTTCGCTGCCGAACACGGTTTTGACGCCGTTCTTGTCGAAGGCTGGAACATCGGCTGGGAAGACTGGTCAGGCAAGATGAAGGATGAGGTATTCGACTTCGTGACTCCCTATCCCGACTTCGATCTGCCCGGAATCCGCGACTATGCGAAATCCAAGGGTGTCAAAATGATCATGCACCATGAGACCTCAAGCTCGGTGCGCAACTACGAGCGCCGCATGGACGAGGCCTACAAGTTTATGAAAGACAACGGCTATGACGCTGTCAAGAGCGGCTATGTCGGCAACATCCTTCCCGCCGGAAGCAACCATTACAGCCAGTGGCTCGTCAACCACTATCTCTATGCCGTCACCAAAGCCGCCGACTATGAGATCATGGTCAACGCCCACGAGGCAGTCCGCCCGACCGGCCTCTGCCGCACCTGGCCCAACCTGATCGGCAACGAATCGGCCCGCGGATCCGAATACCACGCTTTCGGAGGCAACAAGCCCAGCCACACCACAATCCTGCCGTTCACCCGTCTGGTCGGAGGTCCTATGGACTATACTCCGGGTCTTTTCGAGAACGACATGACCAAATACAACAAAAAGAACACCGCGTGGGTCAATACGACTCTTGCCAACCAGCTCTCCCTCTACGTCACCATGTCCAGCCCGCTCCAGATGGCCGCTGACTTCCCTGAGACCTACGAGCGCTTCATTGATGCCTTCCAGTTCATCAAGGACGTTGCCCTCGACTGGGACAAGAGCTACTATCTCGAAGCCGAGCCGATGGAATATCTGACCGTGGCCCGCAAAGCCAAAGGTGAGGACAAATGGTTTGTCGGCGGCACAAACGGTGCCGAACCTCGCACAGCCGTGGTTGACTTCAGCTTCCTCCCCGCGGGAAAATACAAGGCCGTCATCTATCGTGACGGAAAAGACGCCCATTTCCGGAAAAATCCCCAGTCCTATGTCATCGAGACAAAGAGCGTCAGCCCGAAGACCCGACTCAAGGTCTATGAGGCTGCCGGAGGTGGTTTCGCGATCTCAATCCTCCCTGAATGAATATAGTGATATAGATATGATAAGATGGTATAGTAAGGTAAAAAAGAGAGGTTGTTTAAAAACAAGAGTTAAAATCTGAGTGGTGTATCTTTTAGATAAATTGTTGTAAATGAGAAAGGAGCA
>NZ_JAIDEN010000025.1 GCF_029054785.1 Duncaniella sp. | reverse complement strand
CGCTTACTTTTTTGCCGCTTTTGGCAAGAAGAGTGAGGAAGAGCGCTACGCCTACAAGAGCATCACGGCCATAGTGGGCAGCCGGATAGATCACTCCGCCGTTGCCTTCGCCGCCGATCACGGCGCCGGTTTCTTTCATCTTGGTGGTCACGTTGACCTCGCCGACTGCCGCTGCTGAGTATTCGCAGCCGTGGCGGTGTGTCACATCGCGTAAAGCTCTCGAAGAGCTGAGGTTGGAGACGGTAGAGCCGGGAGTGTGGGCGAGCACATAGTCCGCGATGGATACAAGGGTGTATTCCTCGACAAACATTTCGCCGTTTTCCATAACAATGGCAAGACGGTCTACGTCAGGATCGACAACAAAGCCTACATCAGCCACACCTTTGGCCATGAGACCTGAAATTTCAGTCAGGTTCTGGGGAATGGGTTCCGGAGTATGGGCGAACTTGCCGTTGGGCTCGCAGTTGAGTTCGATGATGTTCTTTACGCCGAGCGCGCGCAGAAGCTGGGGGATGACAACGCCACCGACTGAATTGACTGCATCGACGGCGACTGTGAAGTCTGCTTTGCGGATAGCTTCGACATCGACAAGGTCGAGGGCGAGAACCTGTTCGATATGACGCAGGTTGTAGGTGTTGTTGGTATATTCGTGGCCGAGGTCATCGACTTCAGCGAAAGTATAGGCTTCCTCTTCGGCGATGCGGAGCACTTCTTTGCCCTGGGCATCGTTAAGGAATTCGCCGTTTTCATTGAGAAGTTTGAGCGCGTTCCACTGCTTGGGGTTGTGGCTTGCAGTGAGGATGATACCGCCGCATGCTTTTTCAGCTACAACCGCTATTTCAGTAGTGGGAGTCGAGGCCGGACCGATGTTGATGACGTCGAAGCCCATTGCTGTCAGAGTTCCGACAACGATGTCATTGACCATTTTGCCGCTAAGACGTGCGTCGCGACCGACAACGATGGTGCGGTTCTGGCGGCTGGTGTTTGCTGCTATGAATGTTGCGTAGGCGGCAGTGAATTTGACAATATCAAGTGGGGAGAGGCCGGTGCCGGGAGCTCCTCCAATTGTACCGCGGATTCCTGAGATGCTCTTGATGAGTGACATGAGTGCTATTAGATCATTGATTTATAATAAGTGATGGTGTAAAGGTAGGGGACTACGTATGACATGTCGCTTTCCGGACCGGCCTGCGACTTGACAACGATGTTTACCTTTGAGTTGTAGCCGAGGAAGCGAAGCGGCAACTGGATGCCGGTTCCGTATTGGGTCGATTCGCTCACGCTTGTGTTTTCAAACAGGAAGAATGTCGACTGTGAGTTCATCGAGTCGGCGTTGCCGGATCCGATGAGCGAATTGTCTGCACCTACCACGTAGTAGAACAGATTGTAGCGTGTGAAGCGGAAATAAACCCGGTCATCTTTCTTGGGTTTTTCGTCAGTGCCGACTGAGATCACCTGCATGTAGACGTTTGATTCATCGTCAATGCGGTAGTAGGGGGCATCTTTGGCCGGGTCTTTTTCAAGGTCGGCCATGATCTCCACGAGGGCCTGCTCATAAGCTGTTTCATCGGCAGCTTCCTTCCCTGATTCTTCGAATATCTTTTCGGCAATCTCCCGGCGGGTGATGAACACGGAGTCTGAGGGTACATAGTCGACCACATGGTGGCGTACCAGAAAGTCGTTGACCGCGTAGTTTTCATCAGCGAGAAGTTCTGCGTAGCTCTTCGAATCGTCGCATGAACTTGTCAGAAAAGCCAGTGCGAGAAGTGTGAATATTGGGAAAATTAATTTTTTCATTGAAGATATTTATCGTATGTTGGAATGATTTCAAGTAATTTCTGGAGAGCCTGTCCGAGCGGGCCTTTGAATTCGCCGCCGGCTGCGTTGGTGTGTCCTCCGCCTCCGAAGTGCTCTTCGCAGATTCGGCTCACTGAAAAGTCACCTTTGCTTCGCATCGAGACTTTCACGCAGTCTTTGGCATCTTCACGCAGAAATACGGAATAGGTGATTTCCGGAATCGATAGCGGGACGTTGACCAGGCCTTCGGTGTCTCCTTTTGAGTAGCCGAATTCTTTCAGTTCCTCCTCGCTGAGCATTATGACTGCGGCGCGATGCCGGTCAAGAATCTCCATCCGGTACTGGGCGAAGCCCATGATGCGGATTCTCGACTCGGATGACGTGTTCATCACGAGTTTGTAGAGATTGTCCTTGTCGATCCCCTTGCGCATCAGGTCATGGATGATCAGATAGAGGTCAGGATCGTTTGAATTGTAGGAGAAGTTTCCGGTGTCGGTCATCATGCCTGTGTAGATGCAGGCAGCTGAATTGCGGTTGAGATAGCGTGTCCATCCGGCCTGCCAGAGAAAAATGTAGAGCAGGGCAGAGGTGGACGACACCTCCGGTCGCGAAATGATTATCTCGCTGTCAATGCGTGGCTCAAGGTGATGGTCAATGACGACTTTTTTTGCCGTAGATTTCAGGATGGCGTCTGAGAGTCTGTCAACTCTTTCGATGTCGTTGAAATCAAGGCAAAATATGAGGTCGGCGGCGGCGATCAGTTCGTGTGCGCGGTCGCCGTTGCGTGTCGCGGCTGTAATGTCACGGACTCCCGGCAGGAACTGGAGGCTGCGCGGGGCGCAGTCGGCGGTAACTACATTGGCGTTCTTGCCAAGGGCTTTGAGCACAAAACAAAGCGCGCATGATGATCCCAAGGCATCTCCGTCAGGACTGACATGGCAGGTGATGACGATGTTGCGTGATGCCAGCACAAGTTGTTTGACCCGGTCGACAATCGCCGGATCAAGCTCTGTGAGAAAGCGTGAGTGTCTCTTTGTTTCTGCCATAATGACTGCAAAATTACAAAAAAGTCGTGGATTTTCAGTCGTGCAAAAAAACTAATTATTATTTATTGGCTTTTCAGGAGCTTATTTTTTCGGTAATATCAGCAGGAAGCGTGAGCCTCGTGTGTAGCTTTTGTCAAGTACAACGTCGCCTCCGAGGATTCTCGCCAGCAGGCGTGAGATTGTCAGACCGAGACCTGCGCCCTGGGTCTCCTTGTCGAGTTTTACAAAGCGCTCGAATATCACTTCTCTTTTTTCATCCTTGATGCCGATGCCGGTGTCTGTGACGCTGAAGATGACGGTTTCCTTTTCGTTGTCAACTCTGTAAGCGAGAGTGATGCTTCCCTTGCTGGTGAATTTGGCTGCATTGGTGAGCAGGTTGAGCAGGATCTGATGGACGCGCTGAGGATCGGTGAAAAGACTTATGTCAGGCGATGCGGCGTCAAACATCAGAGCCACCCCCGGACTGAGCCTGTGGCGCACTCCGTCAAGGACCATTGTGCAGAGCGGCCGCAGTTCGACAGACCGGTTGTGGACCGGAACCGAGTCACTGTCGATTTCAGAAATGTGGAGCACATCGTTGATTATCGTTGAAAGCAATTCGCTGTTCAGTTCGACCAATGACGAGAAGCGTTCGAGATATTTTTTATTTGAGGCGTCTGAACAGTCGGTGATCAGCTTGCAGTATTCGTTAATGGCTTTCAGGGGTGCTTTGACTTCATAGCTCATGTTTTTGATGAAGTCGGTTTTCATGTAGTTCGCTTTCTGAGCCTGATCACGCGCTTTCAGCAGATCTGTTTTTGATTTCTCAAGATGGATGCTTTCAGCCCGCAGTGCTTTGTTGCTTTTGTCAAGAGTCCGGACCAGTTCGCGGTTTTTGCGGTAGAGTCTGAAGAGGATTGCGATGAAAACCAGCAATATCAGAATCGCAATGGCGGCAGTCGTCACGATGGTCTTCATGTTTTCGGCTTCGGAGTTCTGCTTTTCCAACCGGAGTTTGTCATAGTTGTTGCGGATCTCGTATGTGTCATAGATGACCTGGAGCTCTTTATATTTTTCGTCAAGGCGATCGCTGAGATAGTCTTCAAGCATCCGGTTATATTTCAGTGAAGCCTGGAGCTGAGTCTGCTTGTCTCCGGTGGCCTGTGCACATTCAATCTGATGTCTGAGCAGTGACATCAGCCGGCTGGAGTTCTCGGCGATATAGGGGGTGTCAATACATCCGTTTATGTAGTCCAAGGCCTTACGGTAATTCTTATGGGCCATGTTGTAGTATATCTGCGGGCCGGGGAAGGTGCTGTTGGTCTGACAGACAGTGGAATCCTTGCTGACGAGCTGTTGGGTCAGCTTATAGTATTTCTCTATTTCCGGGGCGGAGAGTTTTGTGTAGTTTGAGAGGATCCGCTGATAGATGATATATCGGTTGGCATCATAGTTGCGGAATCTGCGGCCTCTTTCCCGGTATTGTTTTTCCAGTGTCTTTATTGCTTCCAGTGTTTTCAGATCGGCTTGATAAGACTTTTCGAACTGGGATGTGGAACTATATATGAGAGCCGCGTGTACGTAATAGGCATTATGGAGCGAGATTGCGGATGACGGGAGTTCCTGGATCAGAGAGCCGAGTTTGTCAAGATAGCGAGAGAGCAATGCTTCTGAGCTTGTATGTCCGAGCAAGGTGCAGATTGCATGCAGCAATACGATCCTGTCATAAAGATCGGCGGGCTGGTCCATCGTATAGGTGTGGATGAGTTCCTGAAGAAGCTCGTTGCGTTTGTTGTCGTCGGCGTGGTTGGCTCTATGGATGTTGCGGGTCAGTTTCAGAAAGGTTCGAGTTTCTTTCAATTCATCGGTGTTGGCCCGATAGGGACTGTCTTCTGTCGGTGAGGGGCCATCATGAAAATAGAGGGTCTTGTTGTAAAGCTCCATGAGCATTGAGTCGTTGCGGATGTAGCGGTTGGCAAGCTGACGTAGGATGTTGAGCGCAGCGCTGCTGTCTCCCGCGCGGTTTGCCACATCGAAAATTTCAAGACCCAATAAAGACCCTTCTCCGCGAGGCAGGACATCAAAGAGATTTTCCATGATCCTCAGGGAGTCTGTCGGTGTTGAGGCTTCTGACAGATTACTGTACAGCGAATCTGCGATTTCCTCGGATGTTTTTTCTGTCGCTACGGTGTTTGTGGCTGTCGTAAGCAGGAACAGACATCCGAGCAATATTCCTTTTGTGTTCATGATGGTAGATCAGTAGAATTTGAGTTGTAAACACCTGGCTCAGAGGAGCGTTTTTGGCTTTCTGGAGTCTGAAATTCAGATGTCCTTCCGTTTTTGTGTGATTCAGACATCAAGTTCAAGCCCCGGACGCTTTACGACGGTGATGATTTCGTCCGGAGAATCGACGATATTGTCGGCGTGATGGTCGCGCAGTTCTTTCACCGAACGGAAGCCCCAGCTGACTCCGCATGAGTCAACGCAGGCTCTGCGGGCGGTTTCCATGTCTACACCTGAATCTCCGACGTAGAGGACCTTTGATTTGCGCGTCGGGCATTTGGACAGAATCTCGAAGACGATCGAGGGGTCCGGTTTTGTCGGTACACCCTCTTTGTTTCCCTCGACAGCCTTCCAGTCCACATCAGGGAAATAGTGTCTGACGAGCGAGACGACAGCCGACTGGTACTTGTTGGAGGCCACAGCCATTTTCACGCCCATTGCGCCGAGCTCTTTCAGCAGTTCCGGAATTCCGGGGTAAGGACGTGTGAGATCTGTCTTGTGCTCGTTGTAATACTCGGTGAATTTTTCGCGGACTTTTGCCACGGTTTCAGGAGTCTTGTCGTCTTCCGGCAGTGAGCGCTCGATGAGGCGTGTGATGCCGTTGCCGACAAATTTTGTATATGATGCGAGATTATGTTCGGGATATCCGAAAGCTCTGAGCGCATGGTTTGTCGCGGATCCGAGATCCGAAATGGTGTCGAGCAGAGTTCCGTCAAGATCGAAGATAACAAGCTGTTTCATTATGAGGCGATTTAAAAGGGTGTATACAAAGGTTGCTGATGGTGGAGAGCCTGCGGGCCTGTTGTCAGAACGGATAGCCGACGGCGAAATGGAAAGTGGCGTCGCGGTGCCAGTCCGGATGTATGATCGGCCATCGTTCCTGACCGGCAGCCGGGTTGTGGGCTTTCAGACCGAGGTCAAGGCGCAGAAGGAAGTAGGTGAAGTCGAAACGCAGGCCGAGTCCGTAGGCTGCGGCTATCTGTTTCCAGAATGTGTCGAAGTGGAATATGCCGCCCGGCTGGTTTTCGTAATTTTTGATTGTCCAGATGTTTCCCGCGTCGGCGAAGACACCGCCTTCGATGACCCAGAAGAGTTTTGCCCTGTATTCGAGGCTGAGGTCCAGCCGGATGTCACCGCACTGGTTGATGAAGTTTGACACGGAGTTGCGTGAGTTGTAACATCCAGGGCCTAATGTCCTGACACCCCAGCCTCTGACTCCGTTTGCGCCGCCCGCATAGAAGCGTTTTTCGAATGGGAGCACTGTCGAGTTGCCGTAAGGGATGCCGATTCCGGCGCCGACATGGAATGCCAGTGAGTGCCGCTGATTGAAATTGCGGGTTAGTGAATAGTCTACTTCGCCTTTGACATATTGCGAATAGTTTATACCGAAGATGTTATAGGCGCCGTTATGGCGTTTTCTGTCGGAGAGGTCTGAAATAGCGTAGAGCAGATTGCCGGCGGTCTCGATTGATGTGCGGACCGTGTAGATCATCGGCTGTAAGGTGTATTTGCGCAACAGAGACGATGGAATCCGTTTATTTGTGAAGTAATAACGGTAAGCCATGCTCATGATGAAGTGGTCTTCGTAGCTGTAACGCAAAAGCGGGTTGTCAGGGGCTATCTGGTCAAGGAAGTCAAGGGTTCTTTCAGGAAGATAGACATAGTTTATGTCGATAAGGTCGAAATTGTGGCGACGGGTGTTGTTGCGGTTGACCCATTTGTATTTCCAGGCGGCGCCTGCAATGATGCGCGTATATTCCGGGCGTTCCTGATAGTTGAACGAGAGGGCGAACTCAGTGTCAACGTTGAGCCGCTGCCTTACACGCTGAGATGCGAACGGGAACTCGAATTTCGGGAATGTGATGCCAACTTCTCCGGCATACTCCGTGTATCTGTTGTTGATCAGGCCGTTGAATTTGCCTGAAAGACTTTCATAGTTCATGCGCAGACGGGCAGTCAGGAGCTGAGAGCCTTTTGCAAGATTGCGGTGCTGATATGTGGCTCCGAGACCGAAGCCAAGATCGCCTTCAGAGTTAGTCCCTTCGACGTCGAATGTTATCGACTGTTTTTTGTTTCTTGAAAGCAGGATGTAGGCATCAAGTTCTTTGCGTCCGTTTTCAGTCTTGGCAGGAACAAGTTCGATGTTTATGGACTTGAGGATTCCTAAACGGGCAAGGGCCTCATAGGTGCGGTCGACTTCCGAGGCCTTGTAGATACTGCCCGGTGTGATGAAGCATTTCTGATGCAATGCGCCTGGTGTGAGGTAATGGTCGCGGCCATAGATCACTGTGATATCCTTGTAGCTGACAGTGTCGCCTTTCAGCTCTCCAATCGCAGTGGCATTCGCACCGTCGGTTGCAAAGATTATGCGGTTTATATAATATACGTGGTGGTTCGTGGCGCTGTCGGTTGCCTGCCGTATAGCTCCCTGTGTGCGCGGTGCTCTGACCGTGAGGGTCAGATCGACATCTTTGTTGAATTCGGATGTGTCGGCATAGAATGTAATATACTCTTTGGAGAAAGAATAGTATCCGTGTTCTCGCAGGCGCTGGGTGATCAGAGCCCTTTCCGAGTCAAGATTGTCGCGGTCGAATCGGTCGCCGGGACGGATTGTGAACTGAGCCGAGTCGCTCATGATTATCCGTCTGACGGCCGTGTCGGGAATTTCATGGCTGATGGATGCTATGCGTCGCGGCTCACCGGTGGAGACCATGTAGTTTACCTTGATTTTTTTTTCGGTCGGGAACATCAGGGTGTCGGCCACAACCTTAGCTTCGAGATAGCCACGGTTGACAAGGGCAAGTTGCAGTTGTCTGGCCGAGGCATCGGTCAGCGACTGGGAATAGATGACAGGAGGCTGTCCCATGCGTCTCACCCAACGGTTGTACCATTTGGTCGTGTCTTTGCCTGAAAGGTTATATGTCCCAAGCTGGAGTTTCCAGAACCCCAACACTTCATGGTTGGGTGATTGTTTCAGATAATTGACAAGGTCGTGGCTCGTGACTTCTTTGTCGCCTGAGATCTTGATGCTGACATCATCAAGCATGTATTTTCCGGCAGGAACATGACGCGTCGCACTGCAACTCCACATGAAGATAAGAGCACACAGTGACAATACGATGATCAGAATTTGCGGTTTTCTACGCATATTAATATGCAAAGTTACATTTCCGCTGTCAAATAACCAAGCAGATGTCTCAAAATCGAATAAAATCGCAGTTGAACCGGTCGGGCCTGCAATATGCTGTGAAACATAGTCTGAGATGTCTGTTTGTATATTATTCTCAGTAAATTTGTTGCCTAATTCATACGTTATGAGCTATTTTGATACATTTGTTTTACTTAGCCTGCTTGAAGACATATTCGGCAGTCTTAAAGATTTAGCCACCTCTCCTGATACCGCCAAGTGGTTTTGGGGTATCGCTATTGCTCTTATTGTTATTCTGTCTCTCGCGTTACTAATTGTGTCGATCATATAATTATGGATAATATTAGGTGACTTTGCTGAACAACTGGCAAGATATGAGCAGGAGTGTTATGAAAGTAAAAACTGCGCCGCATCTTCAGCGCAACAAAAAACATCAGTCATTAACACACACTCTCTCAAAAATCCAGGTCATATAAATTTAAACAGTATCTAAAACTTCAATTAAAATTTGTTAGTCACTGCAAAAATTTGTATTTTTGCAGTGACTTTGTTAAACCTCTCCCTGGAATTTTCCGTTTTATGGGCTATGTATGTGGATATTTTTTGACAATAGATCTTTATTTTAGGCTTAGAACGCACACAATAGGATCTGTTTTTATCACTTCAGGCTGTTAGTTGACTGAAAAAAACGGGCTTGCAGGTTGCCGGATTCATACATTTTTATATGCCAATCTTTTTTAGACACTTTTAATAATATGTACCACAAATCATTTTCACGACTGTCGTTGACGGCTGTCGCAGTGGCATGTCTGCCATTGGCTGCGTGTGTCGACGATAATTACGACCTTTCGGATATCGACACAACTGCCGAGATCAAGGTGAACAATCTTGTCGTTCCGGTTAATCTTGATGAAATAACCCTTTCGAATGTCTTTGATCTTGACGAGGGCAGTGTAGTCAAGGATGTCAACGGCATCTATGCAGTGCTTGTCGATGGCGAGTTCAAATCGGAAGAACTTAAAGTAAACGCTGTTTCACTGGCGCGCCCGACCATTCCGGCTACCTCTACCACAATCTCTCTTGTCAGCGGAAGCGGCGGAGTTGAAGTCCCTCCGCTTAACATCGGTGAGCAGAGTTTTACTTATGAAATCGACGGGTTCAACACTTCGTTCACATACCAGACAGCCACAGTTGACAAGAGCATCCGTAAGCTTTCGAAGATTGCCGTAGACTGGACCATAAACATCCGTCTTACAGTGCTCAACAACGGCAATGTATTTAAATCAGTAGCATTCCGCAATGTCAGCTTGAAATTGCCCGCCGGTCTCCACACTCCGGACTATGCTTCACAGAATGGCGTCATCACTCTTCCTGACATCAATCTGAGTGCCGGCCATATGACTTATGATGTCGCTATACGTGTGGATGAGGTTGATTTCACTCGTCTCACTTCGCAGGAGTTCTCATTTATCACAGATCCGAATGGAGAGAAGCCCGGCACACTTAAAATCAACGGTAACATCGGCGTCGAGAGCGGTTATGTCCTCGTTGTGACCAACAGCAATGTAACATCTGTTCCCACCCAGACATCTCTGACCCTGGCACCTGTCGGCTCCGATATTCTTGTCAAAGCTGTTGACGGTACCATCCGCTACGGCATCAGTGACTTCAACATTGATCCTGTCCGGCTGAACGATCTTCCTGATCTGCTGCGTCAGGAGGGAACCAACATCACAATGACCAACCCTCAGCTCTATCTTTCGATCAACAATCCTCTTGCCGATTACAGCCTTGACGCGAACAGCGGTCTGACTCTCACCGCCTGCCGTGACAACGGTAGCCGCGATCAGTTCTCGCTTGATGCCGGCCAGTCGATAAAGATAGGCTACAACGCCGGTATTGTCGGCCCCTATAAATTCTGTCTTGCTCCTGACCCCTCGGCAGCAGGTGACTTCGCAGGATTTGAAAACGCCACTCCTGTGCTTTATCATGGCCTCAGCAATGTGCTCAGCGGCAACGGACTTCCTTCGACAATCGAAGTGTCCTTCGATGATCCACATGTAGGTCCCGGTGCTGTGACCGGTTTCGCCGTACCCCAGACGCTTCAGCGACTTGAAGGCGAATATCATTTCTATGCCCCGCTCAATCTTGGCGTAGGTTCGGAGATCGTCTATGACGAGGTTACCGACGGCTGGAGCGACGAAACTCTTGAAAAGGTTACAATCCAAAAGCTCAAACTGAATGCTTCCGTGACCAACTCTCTGCCTTTTGATATCGTTCTTTCAGGCTATCCGGTGGATGAAGCCGGCAACCAGTGCAAGGATATCAAGACCGGAACACCTGTAAGTTTCGGCAGTGTTACAGTCAAGGCCGGCGAGACAATGCCTATGGTTCTCGAAAGCACCGGCACAATCACCCGCCTCGACGGTGTGCGCTACTTTGCGACAGCTACCGTGACCAAGGCCGATGTCACTCTCCGTCCGGATGCAACCATCAAGCTTGCCGGTATCAAGGCGACAGTTTCAGGCTTCTATATTGATGAACTTTAACCCGACCATACCCTTAAAACACAGTAAAAAATGATACACAATATAAAATCTTTAGCCGGATGGGGGATGGCTGCGGTTATTGCCCTTCTTCCCGCAAGTGTCGCAGCCCAGAATCTTCAGTCGGGCTACTTTGACGACAATTATCTCTATCGTTTCCAGTCCAACCCCGCTTTTGGCAATGAAGGTCACGGATTCGTGGCTATGCCCGGACTCGGCAACCTGAACCTAACCACCAACGGAACAATCGGTGTCAACCACATATTATATAATGTCAACGGCAAGACAACGACATTCCTTAACCCCGAAGTCAGTGCCTCGAAGGTGCTCGACGGTCTGAAGGACAAGAGCCGTCTGGGTGTCAACCTGCGTGAGACAGCGCTCGCTTTCGGTTTCAAAGGTTTTGGCGGCTACAACACAGTGAGCGTAAGCGCCCGTGCCGATGTCGGCATCGCTCTTCCGAAAGACATTTTCCGCCTGGCAAAGCAGGGTGTGGAGAATTCGACATATGATCTTTCCGATCTCAACGTCCGCGGTGTCGCATGGGGTGAGATCGCTTTGGGCCATTCCCGCCAGATCAACAAGAACCTCCGTGTCGGAGCAACTCTGAAATTACTTGTCGGTGTAGGCTCTATTGAGACCAACATCAATTCCGCCAAACTTCAGTTGCGTGAGGATACCTGGGTGGCCGATGTCGATGCCGAGATCCAGGGAAGTCTCAAGAATCTCAAATACAAGACCGAGTACAATGAAAACACCAAGCGCGACTATGTCAACGGTGTGGAAGTGGAAGATTTTTCTCCCATCAGCGGCTATGGTATGGCTGTTGACCTCGGTGCTGTTTATAAACTCAATGATGATTGGGAATTCTCTGCATCGGTGCTTGACCTCGGTTTCATTTCATGGGACAACAACCATGTCGCATCAACCAACGGCAAGCAGCAGGTAGTTACTGATGACTACTCTTTCAATGTGGACAACAACGACACATGGGATAAGTTCAAGGACAATCTTTCGATGCTCTACCAGCTCGAAGACCTCGGCGATACCGGTAGCCGCACTTCCGGCATCGGCGCTACCGTAAACCTCGGCGCTCAGTACACCCTTCCGGTCTATCGTCGTGCGAAATTCGGTTTCCTCAACACCACCCGTGTCAACGGTCCTTTTACCTGGACTGATTTCCGCCTGTCGGCAAACGTGGAGCCTGTCAAGTTTTTCTCGGCCGGAGTCAACTTCGGCGTGGGTACCTTCGGCCCGTCGTTCGGCTGGATCGTCAACCTCAAGACATCCGGATTCAATCTTTTCGTAGCATCTGACCACACTCCAGGCAAGACCGCCAAGCAGGGTGTGCCCCTCAACTCCAATACCAACGTAAATCTCGGTATCAACATCCCGTTCTGATCTGACGGCGTTTTTTTACAGAACTGACAGTCAGCCCCGGATATCCCGACAGATATCCGGGGCTGATATTTTTATCCGCTTGTGGACCTGAGGTGTGATTGTTGCTACATTGGTTCACGAGGTATTAAAACGCCATCGGGACAGATGAAAAAATTACTGCCGCTTGGCGGATCCGATTTGCTTTTTATCTGCACGTTTAGTAATTTTGCAAAATTTCAATAGCCAATTCTTAAGAGGGCGTTTTTTAGCCTGAAAGTAAAATCTGAGCGGAGTGTCTGACCGCCGCTCTTAAACAGAACAAATATTCAAAAAAATTCGACAGCAGTATGAAAGGTAAAATGTCGCCGATGATCATTCTGATCATAGTCCTGGCAGTTCTTTTGCTCATCGCCGTAGGTTTCGGAGTCACCCAGGTGGCATCCCTCAAATCGGAGGTCAACGAAGCCCGTCTTCAGAATGAGGAGCTTCAGCTCCAGAACGAGCAGCTTCAGCTCTCCAACGAGTTCGATATGCTCAATGCTGAATTCCAGCAGTATGAGGACCAGGCCCAGCGTCTGGCCAATGACACGATCCTTGCAAAATACACAGCGGCCAAGGCCAAGGTCGAGGAACTTATGAAGGAACTGAAGAGTGAGAAAGTCAAATCTCAGGCCCGTATCAATGAGCTTCAGAATGAGATCTCGACACTCAAGGGTCTCCTGCGCCATTATATCGCCCAGATTGATTCTCTGAACAAGGAAAACGCAGGTCTGCGTGCCGAAAATCAGGAAATCAAGGATCAGAACCAGCGCCTGTCATCGCAGGTGCAGGAAGTGACCCGCAGCAACGAGACCCTCAGCGAGCGCATGACTCTTGCCGAGAAACTCAATGTTACCGGTGTCACTCTGACAGCGTTGAAGAAAAACGGAAAGGTAGAGAAGAACGTGACCAAGGCAAAACAGCTGATGGTGACATTCACCATTCCTCAGAACAATTCTACTCCTGTCGGCGAAAAGGTGATCTATCTCCGCATCGTCAACCCTGAAGGTCAGTTGCTCGGCGGCGCAGGTTCATTCCCGTTTGAGGGCCGCTCGGTTCCGTCGACCGCCCGCAAGAGCATCGAATATGCCGGTGACGAGATTTCTGGAATCACCATCTATTGGGACGTGAACACCACCCTCACCCCCGGCGACTATACCGTTGAGCTTTTCACCGACGGCTATCGCCTGTGCTCGCGCCACTACACGCTGAAAAAATAGCAGCACGCGTTTAGAGGTTGTTGTTGACCCTCATAATCTTTTCCCTCAAACCCTCTCCAAGACAGATGGAACACTTATGGCAATCAATAAATAATGTGGAGCTGACACCGCTGACGGCAATTCTCCGTATAGTGGTCAGCCTCCTGTTCGGCAGTCTGATCGGCATCGAGCGCAAGCGCAAGGGTCAGATGGCCGGAGTGCGCACCTTTTCGCTGATCTCGATGGGAGCCTGCATTGCCATGATGCTTTCAATCTATGTCTGTCAGGAAACAGTCGGACTGCTGCGCGGCGATCCAAGCCGTATTGCCGCGCAGGTCCTGTCCGGGATCGGTTTTCTCGGCGCCGGTACAATCATTCAGATGAAAGGCTCTGTCCGCGGACTGACAACTGCCGCCGGAATATGGATCATTGCTACCATCGGCATGGCCGTCGGCTGCGGTCTGTATCTGATCGCCTTTGTAGCCACTTTGCTGGTCCTTTTCGTGCTCACGATTCTCGAACAGATCGAACACCGCGTGAACGTAGGCAATGAAGCCCGGACGATCAGGCTGAAAGTCAAAGGCATCGTGAAATCCATCGAGCCTTATCGCGATGTGCTTGCCAGTTATAACATCCATCTTTCGCGCGTCTATGTCGAATATGATTACGAAGACTCGACCACACGCCTCAATCTGCTGATCCTTATCCGCGAACATTCTGACTTCATCGAGGTTTTCTCGGCTCTCCATGATCTGCATCCGACGATCTCCATATCCCTTTCCAATCAGGCCGATCTGAGCTGATTGAAAAGGAAATCCTAAAAACGTCATTCCGACTCTTACGCATGTTACTGAATCTGATTCTCGCCAATGCAACCCAGGTTGCCGAGGCATTCAATGTCGAAGGCCTGATCCGGGATCTGGCTTTCATTCTTATTCTCGGAGCGGTGACAACCCTCCTTTTCAAGTGGATGAAACAGCCGGTGGTTCTCGGCTACATTGTGGCCGGGTTTCTTGCCAGTCCGAATTTTGAATATCTTCCGTCCGTAACGACCGAAGACAACATTGAGTTCTGGGCGCAGCTGGGTATCGTTGTCCTGCTTTTCTCCCTCGGCCTTGAGTTCAGTTTCAAAAAACTGGTCAATGCCGGAGGTTCTGCCGTGGTGACGGCGCTATTCATTGTCTGCGGCATGATGGGAGCCGGTTTTGCCGCCGGCCACATGCTTGGCTTTTCAAATATCAACAGTCTCTTCCTCGGCGGTATGCTGTCGATGTCATCGACCACCATTATAATAAAGGCTTTTACCGATCTCAACCTGCGCCACAGGAAGTTTGCTTCCCTGGTGTTTGCCGTGCTGATCGTCGAAGACCTTTTCGCTGTGTTGATGATGGTCGTGCTGTCGTCGATCGCCATCAACAACAGTGTCGAGGGAGGGGAGATGCTTTACAGTGTCAGCAAACTTGCCTTCTTCCTGATCATCTGGTTTGTGGTCGGAGTGTTTGTCCTGCCGTCATTGCTCAACTCTCAGCGCCGCTTCCTGAATTCGGAGACATTGCTCATAATTTCTATGGGGCTTTGCCTCGGCATGGCAGTCTTTTCCGTAGCCTGCGGCTTCTCCTTGGCGCTCGGCGCTTTTGTGATGGGATCTATTCTGGCCGGAACGAGTTTTGCAGAGCGCATCGAGCGTGTCACCCTTCCGGTCAAAGATCTCTTTGGCTCGATATTCTTTATTTCAGTCGGCATGATGGTCGATCCGGCTATCATCGCGCAGTACTGGCTGCCGATTCTCATTCTTTCGGCGGTCGTTGTCTGCGGAATGATCTTTTTCGGAACCACGGGAATGCTGCTCACGGGCCAGACATTGCGTGTGGCCATCGAGTCGGGCTTCTCGCTCACTCAGATCGGTGAATTTGCATTCATCATCGCATCGCTCGGCATGTCGCTCGGTGTCCTTGACGCGCAGATCTATCCGATTGTGGTTGCCGTCTCTGTGGTCACAACATTTACCACGCCTTATTTCATCCGGATGGCTGGTCCGACGGCCGGTTTCGTCGAGTCGCACCTTCCGCGCAGACTGCAATTCCTGATAAACCGCTACACCGAGGAGGCGACAACATCCGCAAGCGCAACCCGTCAGCTATGGCAGTCGCTTTTCAAGCGCTATCTCTGGAGAGTTGTGCTCTATTCGATTGTCCTGATCGCTCTCTCGCTCATCTCGCTGGACTATATCCTGCCGACCTTTGTCGGAATCTTCCCTGACTGGGGCCGTCTGCTTGCAACCGTAGTCTCGCTGCTGATCATGTCGCCCTTCCTGCTTGCCATGACCTATCCGGCCTCGAAAAAGACCGAACGCGAACGTCTGATTGCGGCCAACGCGCGTTATGACGTGCCTTTGATCGTCATGACAATCGTGCGTCTGCTCATCGCTATGATCATCCTTGTCTACCTGCTTAGCTCGATCTATTCGATGAAAGTCGGATGGACAATCGGGGTGGGGCTGTTCTTCATCCTTGTCCTTTCGTTCTCGAAATCGGCCCACAGGCGCATGATCCGCATCGAATCGCGTTTTATCGATAATCTCAACGAGCGTGAACTGCGGCGCAGCGGCGCGAAAAACCGTCTTGTGCCGAATATGCACCTGGCCTATATGACTGTCGGCTACAAATGTCCCTTTGTTGGCGAGCAGCTTAAAAATTCAGGTCTTAGAAACCGGTTCGGAGTCTCGGTCTCTTCAATCCAGCGCGGCGGTGATTTCATAATGGTCCCCGGTGCAGAAGAGCGGGTGTTTCCGGGCGATGTCCTTGGAGTGATCGGCACTGACGAGGAGATCCAGCGGCTTCTGCCGGTTGTCGAAGCTGCTGACGATGAAGCGCCTGCCGCATCGGCTGACGATATAAAACTCACCGGAGTGCGTCTCAAATCCACATCTCCGCTGATCGGCAAGACCATTGTCAGCTCAAACTTCCGTAACGTCTGGGAATCGCTGCTCGTTGCCGTGCAGCGTGGCGACGAGTATTTTCAGCCCGATCCCTCGATCGTGTTTGCTGAAGGAGACACCATCTGGGCGGTCGGATCCGTCAGACGTCTGGCCGAGATTGAGGGCTGAGTAGTCACCTAAATTTGCAAACTCGATGAAAACATTGTAACTTAGAGGCGAGAAACGATTACCGGCGCAAAATAATAGCTTGTCTTGTGAACCATCTTGCGTTGCGTTTGTTTAAAAAGTGTAAATCGAAATATAACCCCTCAAATTAAATAAACAGAAAAATGAAAGCATTAAACATTGTTCTCTCAGTTATCGGCGGTGCTGTCGCAGGCGCTACTGTTGGTCTCCTCCTCGCTCCTGAAAAGGGTGAAAAGACTCGTCGCAATATCGTCAAGTATCTTGAAAGCAAGGGCATAAAGCTCCAGAAGAGCAAGCTTGAGGAACTGGCTGACGAAATCGCCGAGGAAATTGAGAAATAATCATTCCCAGTAAAAACACCGTTAACACCCCAACCAAAGAATTATGTCAAATCTGTCATTGCTCTATGCATTTATCGGCGGCGCGATTGTAGGCGCCGGAGCGGCTGTGCTTTTTGCTCCTGAAAAGGGAGAAGATATCCGTGCACGTATCGCAGACCTTCTTCGCAAAAAAGGCATCATTTGCTCTGAAAATGAGATTGATGCTCTTGTCGAGCAGCTCACAACCGAGATCGACGACTGATCAGTTTCGTTGCCGCGACATAATGCCGGCATAAAAATACACGTGGCTTCACCCGCCCCGCGCTTCCCGCTGAGAGATATTCCGCGGGGCGGTGAGGAACGTGAATTCATCACCTCATTAAATTGTGTGGATTTCCGCGCATTTCATCCGATATGCCTGACAAACAGAACCAATTCAGCACCATCTGGGCCGAACTGCGGTCGGCGCTGAAATTAAATATCGATTATGCCAAGCTGACGGCGGCTGAAAAGCTCACGATGCTTCTCACGATGCTGTCATTCTCGCTGTTGGCTTTTGTGCTGACTTCGCTTATCATGTTTTTCCTCTCTCTTGCCGTTGTGCGCTGCATAGCGACCGGAGTGGGCATGATCTGGGCCTACTTTATAATGTGTGGCTTCTATGTGCTTTTGTTCGCTCTGGCATTCGCATTCAGAAAGCAGCTGATCATCAATCCGATCGCCCGCTTTGTCTCACGCTTATTTTTCAATCCCTGATATTCCTCCCGATCCATTATGAGCACTACAAAAGAACTACCTCACGAAAAACCCGAATGGACGGGCTATACTCTTGACGAACTCCGCTACATGCGGGCCTATACAGCCGCCCGCATCGAGATCAGCCGTGACCGCCTGAAACGCAACTTCACCGGTCTGAAAAAAGCTAACCCCGTAAAGTCAGGAGGGATGATAGGGAAGGTGCTTGGCACACTCAGTTATCTTGACATTGCCCTTGTGACATTCCGTATCGGAAGCAAGGCTTTCAAGATGATGCGTTGGCTGCGTCGTAAATAACACATTGTCAAAACTATAAATATTAAAAATAGCACTCGGAAGTGAACGATTACATAGAACTGCGTCTCGACGCCACACCGTGCGACGAGATCCGTACTGACATTCTCGCAGCCCTGCTTGCCCAAGCAGGGTTTGAAAGTTTTGTGCCGGATGAGACCGGCCTGACTGCATATATAAAGTCTGAGCTGTTTGACCGTGAGGCGGTTGACGGACTTTTGGCCGATTTCCCGATGGAAACAGACTTTGCCGTTTCTCAGAAACTCGTTGAAGGCCAGGACTGGAACAAGGAATGGGAAAAGAACTATTTCCAGCCGATTGTGATTGATGACCAGTGTGTCATCCACAGCTCGTTCCACAAAGATATTCCCGAATGTCGCTACGACATCGTCATAGATCCGAAGATGGCGTTCGGAACGGGCCATCACGCCACCACCTCGCTTGTCATCCGCCAGTTGCTTGCAATGAATCTCCAGGGGCTTAACGTGGTTGACATGGGCACAGGCACAGGAATCCTTGCCATTCTTGCTACCATGCGTGGCGCGCGCAGGGTGGATGCCGTAGAGATTGACGAGTTCGCCTATACAAACGCTGTCGAAAACATGCGCCTGAATTCTACGGAAACTGTCGAACTTCACCTTGGCGACGCTGCGGAACTTGAACCGATAAAGGATGTCAATCTCTTCATCGCCAATATCAACCGCAATATCATTACAGCCGACATCGCAGCCTATGCGGCTACGCTTGCTCCCGGTGCCACGATGCTTCTGAGCGGTTTCTATGAAGAAGACATTCCGGTCATCATGGCCGCTGCCGAACCCCTCGGCCTCACCTACAAATCCCACACAGTACTAAACCGCTGGTGCTGCCTGAAACTTTGCATATTCTGAGTCGATCATTAACCAATCATTAACTGCTGAAGTCTATTTAATTAATAATTTGAACAACTTCTGAATAGAATCTTTCCTGTTCGGAAGTTGTTTAGATATATGTCTTTGCTATGTCGACATTCTACAATACCAAATACTTAAAAATCGTTGCTATCGCTATAATCCTTGTTTTGACCGGAGTGGATTTATATTTCCGTTGTATTAACTACATTCCTATATGGGATGATTTGGCATATGAATATCCGCTTGGAGAACATTATATCAGTTCTCCTGATAATGACTATTCAAAAAAATTGGATTCTTTGTCAGATGTTTTCACGTCTCAGATCAATCACTATAATTATACAAATGGGCGTTCAATTGTTCATACAATATTGCAGATATTTGCACTTTATGGTACATATAAATGGTATCATTTATTTGCGCCGTTATTGTTGATTGTGACACTTGTCTTGTTTGTATGCTATGCAACACCCGGATTAAGAAAAAAGCCTTTGATATGGTTGCTTGCATCATTCACATGGTTGTATCTTTTTCCACCGACAGGGCCTTATTATCGTCCGATGTTTGGTCTGAACTATTTGTATCCGATGGCATTGGTTTTGGGCTATTTGTTGATATGGAGGCATTTAAGGGAGATAATAGATAAAAAGCAATCCATTCTGTATATAATAGGTCTGCCTATATATGGATTTATAGTAGGATGGTCACATGAAAGTTTTTCGATACCTTTGTCGGGTATTACATTTTTTTACTGCATAGCGAATTATAAGAAGATTGGTGTTAGTCAAAAACTATTATTTTTTTCATTATGGATCGGGACATTTATATTATTCATAGCTCCAGGTAATTTTTGCAGAGTCTCAGGGATGGGAGTTTCATTCATTACGAATATCTGCATTGGAATGTTGATGTTTTTGTCTATTAAGATTTTTTGGCTACTTCTATTGTTGGTTGTTGTGATGGTGATATTTGGAAAATACAGCATCAGGCAATTGATTAATGCAGAAGGTTGGGATCTGGGACTTTGGGCATTGACTGTTGTTTTTGGATTGATTGCTCATAGCGGATCTTGGAGCTATAACGGAATTGAGTTTATATCTGCCATATTGATCTTTAAATTAATAAATCTGTGGTCTAAAAAAGTAAAATTCCAAAGTAATTGCCAACTTGGACTGACCGTGGGACTATTTTTCGTTATGGTTGTCCATCAGGTTGCAATTATCAGGGCTCATAATTGCATCTATCAGTCTCAATTACGTATGATTGATGATTATCGCAATTCAATGGATGGAATAGTTAAGCGGTCAGAGCCATTGTTATCACCTGTTGTAGTTCCGTTTGTAGACAGATGGGATAGGAGTGCATCAACAATATGGTGGACATTGAAGCTGGAATATGGCCGTGATAAAGACGTTCCTTTTATAGCGTTGAATGAACGTGATTGGGAGGTGCTGAAAAATCCTGAAACATTCTTTATACCTGAAAATAAAGTGCCAGGCAATTCTCCTTTTTATGAAGGTGATGAATACTATTGGGCCTTGGCTGATGAGGTTCCCGCTAATAAGCGATACAGTGTAAATCTCAAACCTGTAAAATTGGAGGAATGTCCTTATCTCTTGATTAAACTAAAGAAAATTTTCACTCCGAATTCATTTTGGACCACAGATTTCATCATGTCTGATTCAATGAAGTCAGTATCTAAACTTCATCCGGACATTAAAATGATACCTAAGACATCGTGGCGCTCTGTTGAATCCATAACAGGAAACGAATGATGGTGACGCCATCATTCGTTTCCTGGCTGGTGGTTGCGCTTTCCTTGGGAGTAATCCATAATGATATATGACGGTCGATTTTTCGTTTCATTGAAAATACGGCCGATATACTCTCCGATGATACCAATGGTCAGCAACTGACACCCTCCGAGGATCAGTATGACACAAAGAAGTGTGGGATAACCTTGAACAGGTTCGCCATAGAATAGCGTTTTGGCAATTACAACAATAAGATATATAAAAGCAATTGCCGATACCGCAACGCCGATCACGGATGCGATACGCAATGGAGAAATCGTGAAACCCGTTATTCCGTCAATCGCCAATCCAAGCAGATTGCTGAATCGGAATGAAGAGACTCCGTTTTCCCTGTCGTTAGTCTCATATTCGACAGGACATTTTTTGAAGCCGATCCAGCAGAATAGTCCTTTGGTGTAACGTTGTGTCTCGCGCAGATTTTTCATTGCATCAAGACATTTTCGATCCAAAAGTCTGAAATCGCCTACATTGGGGAGAATGTTTATTTTAGTATTTTTTTGAAGTAAGGAGTAATAAAGCAGTGATAACTTTTTCCTAAGCCATGATTCTTTTCCGCGAGACAGACGTTTACCATACACATCGTCATAACCTTTTTCCCATTCAGCAATCATTTTAGGAATGGCTGATACGGGATGTTGCAAATCAGCATCCATTATAATCAAGGCATCTCCTTGAGCGTGGTCTATTCCTGCTGCCATAGCAGATTCCTTGCCGAAATTCCGGGAAAGATTTATATAGCTTATTCTTCGGTCGGCATTCTGCATCTCTTTAAGGATTTCAGCCGTATTGTCGGAACTTCCGTCGTTGACAATCAGAAATTCCCAGCGATACTTAGAAATCTTATTGGCCATCTCACTAAGAGCATTGTGCAGTTTCGGCAGTGAGGCCGCTTCATTATAGGCGGGAACAAGGATTGTGATCAGTTTGGACGATTCCATGAGGATATTTGCAATTAGATGTGTCTATTAGGTTAGAATATGCGGCAACAAAATTACGGTTAAATTTTTTTGATTGAGGAATTAATGTGAATTTTTTTGATTGAGTTAGGTATTTTTGGCGGAAATTAAGTAATTTTGCACTTTCAAACGAAAAATGCGGCGGGTTTGGTTTGTATTTCCGTCGGTCTTTTTCTCTCCTTCAGGTTTCCAATGCAGAAAATCGACACTGAGATGTGTCGGAATAACAATATATAGTAACTAAGGAAGTTTTTTGATGAATTTTGCAGCTTCTCTTGATTTCAAGCCGAAATTGGTTTCGACTTTGAAAGATTATTCCTTTGACAAGTTTAAAAATGACCTTGTGGCCGGCATCGTGGTCGGCATTGTAGCCCTCCCGCTTGCGATCGCCTTCGGTATTGCCAGTGGCGTCAGCCCGACAGTGGGTCTTATCACGGCGATTATCGGCGGTTTCATCGTATCTGCCGCCGGCGGCTGCACGGTGCAGATCGGCGGCCCGACAGGTGCATTCATTGTCATCGTCTACAATATAATAGCCAACTTCGGCCTTGAGGGTCTGGCAGTGGCCACTCTGATGGCCGGCCTGATACTTGTGGCTCTCGGCTTTTTCCGCCTTGGAACCGTCATCAAGTTCATCCCTTATCCGATCGTCGTCGGTTTCACAGCAGGTATCGCCCTCACGATTTTCTCGACCCAGATCAATGACTTCTTCGGTCTCGGACTCAAGAATGTGCCGAGTGAGTTCATCCCCAAGTGGGGTATGTATCTTTCAAACTTCGGCAACATCGACTGGATCACACTCGGAGTTGGTCTCGCAGCACTGGCAATCATCATTGTCACTCCGAAAATCTCCCGCCGTCTGCCCGGAGCGCTGATCGCGATTATTCTGGTCACTCTGGTCGTTTCGTTGGTACCCGGACTCCATGTCGAGACCATCGGTGACCGCTTCGGCTCACTCTCGACAGACATTCCCGAACCTCACGGCTTCGAACTGAGCATGGCTACCATCAACCGTCTGCTCCCGTCGGCATTCACAATCGCCATTCTCGGCGCCATCGAGTCGCTGCTTTCGGCCACAGTGGCCGACGGTGTGACCGGAACCCGTACCAACAGCAACACCGAACTTATCGGCCAGGGCATGGCAAACATCATCGTGCCTTTCTTCGGCGGCATTCCTGTCACCGGCGCCATCGCCCGCACAATGACCAACATCACAAACGGCGGACGCACTCCGGTTGCCGGCGTGGTCCATGCGATTGTCCTCTTCCTGATCTTCCTGTTCCTGATGCCGCTGATCAACATGATCCCGATGGCCTGCCTTGCCGCTGTCCTTATCATGGTCAGCTACAACATGAGCGGATGGCGCACGATCCGCGCGATTTTCCACAATCCGAAGAGCGACATCTCCGTGCTTGCGCTCACATTCCTTCTCACTGTCATCTTCGACCTCACGATAGCAATCGAGATGGGTCTTCTTCTCGCCATCATCCTCTTCCTCCGCCGTGTGATGGAAAATACCGAGATCAAGGTCTACTCCGAGCATCTTGATATTGCCGAAGGTTCTGAAACCACAATCCACGAGATGCTCAATGTCAATCCCGGTGTAGAGGTCTACGAGATCGACGGCCCGTTCTTCTTCGGTGTCGCTACTAAGTTTGACGAGCTGATGCGCACCACTCTCGGCCAGAAACCGAAAGTGCGCATAATCCGTATGCGCAAGGTGCCGTTCATTGATTCAACCGGCATCCACAACCTCGAAGTCCTCATCAAGTCATCGCAGGAGGAAAACATCCAGGTGGTGCTTTCAGGCGTGCGCGAGAATGTCCGCACTGCGCTTGTCAATGCAGGCATCAACAGTCTCCTCGGCGACGACCACATCTGCGACCACATCACAAAGGCTGTCGAGATGGCCAACAAACTCGCTCCGACCGGGTCTGTCACAGCCGCCACAGTCTGATTCCTCACACAGAATCAACAGATACACAGAAAAGCCTGAGACCGCAACCGGGGTCTCAGGCTTTTCTGTGCTTAGTAGGGACGCTTTTAAAAGTCCCTACCGGCAATTATGGCCTTTGCTGCCACTTCTTTATAGGGCATATCTTTCAAGATCTCCCAAAGAGATGTGTCCTTCGTAGATGGCCTTACCGGTGATCACTCTCCGCAGGCCGAGGCTGTCGAGGTGTTCGATGTCGGAGATTGAACTGATGCCGCCGGAGACGGTGAACACCACCTCAGGGAATGTCTGCTGCAATCCGGTGTACATCTCGAAAGCCGGGCCTTCGAGCATCCCGTCCTTTGAAATATCGGTGCAGATTGCCTGAGAGAGTCCGTCGGGGATGAAGCGGCGCAGGAGGTCTTCGATCGTGTCGGAAGTCTCTTCAAGCCATCCGCCGACGGCCACTCTGCCGTTTCTGACATCGGCTCCCAGTATCAGCCTGTCGCCGCCGTAGTTTTTGAGCCATTCGCCCATCAGCTGCGGCTCGCGGGCGGCGATGCTGCCGATGATGGCATAGGTGGCCCCGGCGTTGAAAGTGTCCTTGAGGGCCTGTGAGGTCTTTATTCCGCCTCCCCATTCTGCCGTCACTCCGTCGATGCGCGCAATCCGTTCAAGAGTCCGGAGATTGCGTGGCGAACTTGCCTTGGCGCCGTCAAGATCGACAACATGGATGCGCGTCAGGCCGTGATCGGCAAAACGCCTTGCCATATCTTCGGGCGATGCTTTGTAGTCCGTGCAGCGGTCATAGTCACCTTGTGAAAGTCTGACGCATTTTCCGTCAATTATGTCAATAGCGGGGATAACTTCGATCATCTCTCAGAGTCTTATTAGGTATGGGTTATAGTTTCAGAAAATTGGCAAGAATCAGCTCGCCGACATCGCCGCTCTTTTCGGGATGGAACTGAGTGCCGTAGAAATTCTCATATTTCAGAGCCGCGCTGAACAGCTTGTCGCCATAGCGGGTTGTCGCGATTGTGTCGGGGCAGAGGTCTGCGTAGTATGAATGTACATAATAGACATAACTACCGCGCTCCACTCCTTTGAGCAGTTTCGACTCCATGTTGTTGATGCGGTTCCAGCCGACGTGAGGCACTTTCAGCCCTTCCGTTTCCGGAAAACGCTTCACACGGGCATCGAAAATCCCCAGACAGTCAACGTCGCCTTCTTCCGAGTGGCGACACATCACCTGCATGCCGACACAGATGCCGAGCACCGGATGGCGCAGGTCGCGGATCACTTCACAGAGACCGCGGCGGCGCAGTCTGTCCATGGCTTCGGCATCGTAGCCGACTCCCGGAAGCAACACCCGCGAGGCCCGGCGGATCTCTTCCGGATCAGAGGTGAGTTTCCATTCGGCACCGAGGCGCGACAGTGCGTTCTCGACCGAACGCAGATTACCCATATCGTAGTCTATTATAGCTATCATAGGATTCCTTTGCTTGAGGGGAGGTTATAACTGAACACATCGCGTCTGATCGCCATCCGCAGCGCACGGGCGAAGGCTTTGAATACGCCCTCGATCAGATGGTGGTTGTTTTCGCCGCGGGCGCTGATGTGGAGGTTGCAGCGCATGGCTGAGCAGAGCGATTTGAAGAAGTGGCTGTACATTTCGGTCGGTGTGTCGCCGACATATTCACGGGTGAATTCCACATCCCAGACAAAATCGGCCCTCCCGCCGAAATCAATCAGCACCATAGCCCTGCACTCGTCCATAGGGAGCACGAAGCCGTAGCGGTCGATCCCTTTCTTTGATCCGAGAGCTTTGTCGATGGCCTGACCGAGCACAATGGCGATGTCTTCCATCGAATGGTGTTCGTCGACCTCAAGATCTCCTTTGCAGCGGAGGTCGAGCGAGATCCCGGCGTGGTGGGGGAGCTGCCACAGCATGTGGTCGAAAAATTTCAGTCCGCTGTCGATGGCCGACGGCAGATTTCCGTCAAGATCGAGGCTCAGGCTGATCCGTGTTTCGGAGGTGTTGCGGGTGATTGAGGCTGTCCGGTCGGCCGAGAGGATATGGCGGGCTATTTCATCCCAGCTCTCGCTGACGAGCATACAGCCCTCAGGCTTTTCAGCCGTGGCCGGTGGGGCTATCAGTATGCCGCGGGCGCCGAGATTGCGGGCCAGTTCGATGTCGGTCAGCCTGTCGCCGATCACGAAACTCGCGCCGAGGTCATAGTCTCCGCCGAGATAGGCGGTGAGCATTCCGGTGTGCGGTTTGCGGGTCGGTGCGTTGTCCTCAGGGAAAGAGCGGTCTATCAGAATGTCGTCGAATCTCACCCCTTCGCCTTCGAGGGTGGAGAGCATGCGGTTGTGGGCCGGCCAGAAAGTCTCTTCCGGAAACGACGCAGTGCCGAGACCGTCCTGATTGGAGACCATGACCAGCTCATAGCCGCGGTCGGTCAGCGAGCGCAGCCCTGAGATGGCTCCCGGAACAAATTCGAGTTTTTCGAGAGAGTCTATCTGTTCGTCGGCAGGTTCTTTTATTATAGTGCCGTCGCGGTCAATGAATATTGCTTTTTTTGACATGAGGGTTTGGTGATGATAATGTTGTTTGCCGGACATAGTCAATCGGGAGTCGGGTCTCAGAACTTTTCAAGAAGAGCCACCACGCGGGCGTTTTCTTCGGGAGTGCCTATGGTGAAGCGCAGACAATTTTCGCATCCTTTCACACGGTTGCGGTTTCTGACGATCACGCCGCGTGAAATCAGATAGTCATACATCGAGTCCGCGTCATCGACCTTCACCAACAGGAAATTGGCGTCAGACGGATAGACCTTTCGGACCTTCGGATGAGCGCCGAGCAGTTCGGCGAGCCGCGCGCGCTGTGTCTTTATCTCCTCGACCTGAGCCGAGATGTCAGTCTCTGAAATCCGTCTCAGCAGTTCTGCCTGAGTGGGACCGTTGACATTATAGGGATATTTCACCCTTCCGTAAAGCTCTGCGATTTCCGGGACGGCGAATGCCATTCCCATGCGCAGCGAGGCCATGCCCCAGGCTTTGGAGAAGGTCTGGAGCACAATCAGGTTGGGATGGGCGGCAATCTCGCTGATCAGCGACGGTTCTGACGAAAAGTCGATGTAGGCCTCGTCGACCACCACCATTCCATTGAAATTTTCGGCCAGGCGGATGATCTCATCCCTCCTGAAAGAGTTGGCGGTCGGATTGTTTGGCGAGCAGATCCACATCAGTTTGCTCTTGTCGTCAGCCGCGGCAAGCAGGCGGTCGACCGGCAGCGAATAGTCCTCGCCGAGCCTCACGGTGCGAAGCTCGATGTCATTGATGTCGGCGCTGACCGCATAGACCCCGTAGCTTGGGGCTATGGCTATCGCATTGTCGATGCCGGGGCGGCAGAAGATCCGGTAGGTCAGGTCGATTGCCTCGTCGCTTCCGGCACCACCTATAAATATATGGTCTGCGCCGATCCCCTTGAGCTTCGAAATCGCTTTTTTCAGCTCTTTCTGATGCGGATCGGGGTAGCGGTTGAGCCCGGAGGGGTAGGGGCTTTCGTTTGCGTCGAGCCAGACCGATATGTCGCCGCCCTTGAATTCGTCGCGGGCAGTGGAGTAAGGCTCTAAGGAGAGTATGTTGGGGCGCACAAGGCTCAGTGGATTCATGTGTTCGGAAGGGTTGTGTCGGGGTGGTGGAATACTATGGGTTTCAGCGTGGCCGCAGACTGTCATTGAATTTCAGTGCGCACGGCTACGGCGAGGGCATGTGCGTCAAGCCCTTCGGCTTCGGCCATGACCGTGATGGTCGGGGCGAGCAGTCCAAGCCCTTCGCGCGACAGTTCCTGATAGGTGATTTTCCTCATGAAGCTGTCGAGATTCACGCCGCTGTAAGCCCTTGCCCATGCCGAGGTCGGGAGGGTGTGGTTGGTCCCTGAGGCATAGTCTCCGGCGCTTTCGGGGGAGTAGTTGCCGATGAACACACTGCCTGCCGCACGTATGCGCCCGGCGATCTCCCAGGGGGAGTCCATCGAGATGATCAGGTGTTCCGGCGCATAGCTGTTGACGAAATCGACCATGTCATCTCTGTTGTCCATCACAATGAGACGGCTGTGGGCGAGCGATCCGGCCACGGATTCAGCGCGGCTGAGTTTTGCGGACAGACGGCTGATCTCCGCCTCGGTCTCGGATGCTGTTTTCCCGGAGGTGCAGACGAGGATCGCCTGGCTGTCCGGGCCGTGTTCGGCCTGAGAAAGCAGGTCGGCGGCTATGAATGTCGGGTTGGCGCTCTCGTCGGCCATCACAAGCACCTCGCTCGGACCTGCCGGCATGTCGATGGCCACTACTGCCGACAGCTGCTGTTTGGCTTTGGTGACAAAGCGGTTGCCGGGGCCGAAAATCTTGTCGACCCTCGGAATACTTTCGGTTCCTACGGCCATAGCGGCTATGGCCTGGGCGCCCCCGATGCGGTAGATTTTGTCGATTCCGCAGACCGAGGCCGCATAGAGGATCTCAGGCGCTATCGGATTGTTGCCGCTCTGGGGAGTGCAGAGGATGATCTTGCGGCAACCGGCGATTCTGGCCGGACAGGCGAGCATGAGCACAGTCGAGAATAAAGGTGCGCGTCCGCCGGGGATATAAAGTCCGACGCGGTCAATCGCCACAGGCCGCTGCACACAGCGCACTCCGGGGAGAGTCATCACGTCGACCTCCGCCGGATGCTGGGCCGAGTGGAATTTCGAGATGTTTTCTTTGGCCGTATTGATGGCGGCTTTGACACTGTCGGTCACCTTGGTGCATCCTTCGGCTATTTCGGCTTCCGAGACTTCGAAACTCCCGATGGCGGTGCGGTCAAACCTCAGGGCCATCTCGCGCAGAGCCTCGTCGCCGCGGGCTTTGACGTCGGCTATGATCTCGCCGACGGCCTTGTCGACCGCCGGATCGTCAGGAATGTTGCGCACTGTCAGCTGCGCCCACTCCGTGCGTGGAGGGTTGGTGTAGGTCTTCATAGAGGGGCGGGAGGTGTTTATTTGACAATGTTTTCCAGCACAAGGACCAGAATGTCCTCCGCTCCGATACCCTTGAGCTGTTCGATGCGTTCCCAAAGCTGCGATTCGGGGATCACTACATGGAGCGAGAGCCAGTCGGGATCGGCCAAATGGAGGATTGTCGGACTTTTCATGCCCGGAAGGATCTGCAATGCCGCCTCAAGCGACGATTTCGGCAGATTCATCAGCACATATTTCATGCCGCGGCTTTCGATGATCGAGCGGAAGCGGAAGCAGAGTTTGTCAAGCTCGGCCTGCTTGTCGGCGGGCAGACCGGGAGTTGAGATGAGCACGGCCTGCGAGTCAAGCACGGATTCAACCTCGACGAGGCCGTTCTGGATCAGTGTGCCTCCCGACGAGACGATGTCGAAAATCGCATCGGCCATGCCGATTGCGGGTGCGATCTCCACCGACCCGGTGATGGTGTGGATCTCGGCGCTGATTCCCTTCTCTTTGAGGAAACGTGAGAGTATGGCGGGATATGATGTCGCTATGCGGCGACCGTTGAACCATTCGAGGCCCTTGTAGTCGGCTTCGCGCGGCACGGCGAGGCTCAGACGGCAACCGCCGAAACCAAGCTGCATGACCTGATGGACTTCGGCGCCTTTTTCTTCGACTTCATTGAGTCCGACAATTCCGATATCGGCGGTTCCCATAGCTACTGCCTGCGGGATGTCATCATCACGGAGCAGAAGCAGATCAACGGGAAATCCTTTGGCATGAGCGATGAGAGAACGGCTGCCTACCGATGCCGAGATTCCCGCATCGGCAAGCAAAGCCATTGTTTTTTCGTTAAGGCGACCTTTGGCCTGAATGGCAATTCGTAACATAAATTAGGGTGTAACTTAGAAATTGATTTGCAAAGTTACGGTTTTTATTTTAAAATGCAATCAAAACAATCTTTTTGCTTATGAAATATTCTGCTCCGGTCCGGCGGTGGGCTGATTTGTCAGGCGCTTGCTGTGGATCTTGATTTGCATACATCAGAATAAGTTACTACCTTTGTCGACCTCCTCATACCATGACCAATGATTATCCTGAATGATGAACACAAATGGTGACAACAAGACAGCCCAGGTAATTGTATCTCTTACATCTTTCCCTGCTGCGATAGAATTTGTATTACCTACTGTCAGGTCAATACTTGCCGGGACAGTCCTTCCTGACAAAATTGTGCTTTATCTGACATATTCCCAGTTTGAGGACAGTGGAATCCCTCAGGAGTTGCTCGATCTTTCCCGCGAGAATCCTATTTTCGAGATTCGCAACTACGATAGCGAGATCCGGTCATACCGCAAGCTGATTCCGGCGCTGAAGGACTTCCCCGAAGCCGTCATTGTGACGATAGATGACGATACGGACTATCATCCCGACATGCTTGCAAGTCTTCTTCGTCTCCACCGTCAGTTCCCTGATCATGTCCTGGCCCATCGGGCAAAACGGATATTGCCTGACAAGCCTTACAAGAAGTGGCCCAAGCTGAGATGGTATCATTTTCTCAGCGGAAAGATCAAGATCAGCCCGGCGATAATTCAGACCGGAGTCGGGGGAGTGCTCTATCCGCCTCACTCTCTCAAGGAGGATATGCTTGATGAAAAACTCTTCAGGGAAATGGCCCCGACAACTGACGATATATGGTTTTGGGCGGCTGCTGTGGCAAATGGGAGGACTGTCATACCGGTGCCGTTCGGCCCGCACAACAAACCCAAAGGTCTTGGCAAACCGCGGGAACTTGCCTTGAAGACAGTCAATTTCAAGTCAGGCACAGATCGCAACGATTTAGCATTCAAGGCTATTATTGAAAAATATCCGGAAGTCAATCATCAATTTGAGAAATAAACGAAAAAAGCAAGATAATGGAAATAGATCTGGTTTATCTGTGGGTCAACGGTAATGATCCTGTCTGGCAGGCAAAGCGCCAGGCTGTTGCCGGAAACGTAGAAACCCGTTCGTCTGCAAATTGCAAAGGCCGTTATGTCGATAATGGAGAATTGAAATATAGCCTTCGTTCTGTCGATCGTTATGCTCCCTGGATTAGGAAAATCTTCATTGTAACTGACAATCAGGTGCCGGAATGGCTCGATACTACCAACCCTAAAATCCAGATTGTTGACCATACCCAAATTTTGCCTAAGGAAAGCCTTCCTTGTTTCAATTCGGCATTGATTGAACATTTCTTGTTTCGCATTCCCGGATTGTCAGAGCATTTTATATATGCCAACGATGACATGCTCTTAAACCGGCCTGTGACACCGAATACTTTTTTTGAGTCAGATGGATTTCCAATCGTCCGGATGCATCGTAAACATTTCAGAAAATTCTATCTTTGGTTCAGGGAAAAAGTTTTGAAAAAGAAACCCACTAACCATGTGCGGCTTATATCAAATGCCGCTGCTTTGGTCGAGGATAAATATGGTATATATATTGGAAGCCGTACCCATCATAATATTGACGCCTATTGCAGAAGTGATTATGAACGTGTTCATAATATTTTTAAGGATAATATAGCGAAGGTATTGTCTCATCATACTCGCAATGATAAAGATATTGAGCGTCAGATATATTCTTATGTGCCATTGATTGAGAAGCGGGCACATGTGGAATATGTCGATGGAAATACGTCGTTCCGTATTCAGATACACAAAGTACGGCAGTATGAAATGATGGAAGAGTTTAATCCAATTTTTCTTTGTTTGAATGATTCGGAATATGCTCATGATTCAGACCGTATGAGATCAAAAGAATTCCTGGAGGGGCGTTTTCCTGAAAAATCACAGTTTGAAAAATAGAATATATTATTGATGGATACAATGGAAGTGGATCTGGTTTATCTGTGGGTCAACGGCAATGATCCGCAGTGGCGCGCAAAGCGTAATGCTGCTATCGGACGCACCGAAGCTGATTCGGCTGTCAATTGTGATGGCCGCTATGCTGACAATGACGAGCTTAAGTTCAGCCTGCGCGCTGTGGAGATGTATGCCCCCTGGATCCGGAAGATTTTCATTGTGACTGACAATCAGGTTCCGGAGTGGCTTGATACGACCAATCCGAAGATCCGCATCGTGGACCATACCGAGATCATGCCGCCCAAATGTCTGCCTTGTTTCAATTCGGCTTTGATTGAGCATTTCCTTTATCGGATACCGGGTTTGTCAGAACATTTTATATATGCGAATGACGACATGTTTATAAACCGTCCGGTCACTCCGGCGGATTTCTTTATGTCCGATGGTCTCCCGATCATCCGTTTCAGCCGTCGTCCGTTCAGAAAGCTGACTCTGTTTCTGAAAGAAAAGGTTTTGGGCCGCAAGACAAGCAACTATAATCATACCATACAGAATTCAGCCCGTCTGGTTGAGAAGAAATACGGTGTTTATATCGGACATAAAACCCATCACAATATTGACGCTTACAACAAAAGCCTTTGTCGGCATGTTTTCGAAGATGTGTTCAGAGACGACATAGAGCCTACGCTGACAAATCATGTGCGTAGCGACAATGACATACAGCGCAACATATATTCCTATGTGGCGATTGTTGAGAAAAAAGGCCATTTGCAATATGTGACGCGAAAAACTTCGTTCCGCTTCCACATCGACAATCATTCCCACTACCGGAAATTGGAGAAATACAATCCTATGCTTTTCTGCATGAATGATTCTCAGTATGCCGATCAGGCGGACCGCGAGCGTGTTACCGAATATCTGAAGACGCGCTTTCCACGCAAATCCGGCTTCGAAAAATAGCCCTCTTATTCGGCAATGTCGTTGAGGTCGTAGCGGTTGAAATAGTCCATCGGGATTGTCCGCTGAGTGCCGCTCGCTCTGCCGCGGTTCTGTTTTTCGACAAATTCTTCTTTTGATCTTACTGCATAATGATTGATGCGGATGACATCCTGCTGCGGCTCGCGTTCGCGGAAGTTGCGGGTGATCGGTTCGCCGTGTGAGTCTGCGGCCACGCCGTCGATGCGCGCCGCTTCATGGCAGCCGGTCATGGTGAAGACGCGCCGCGGGTTGACGATGCTTTTGACGTGACGGTTCAGCGGATGAGAGGGGAGCGAGTGGTGTCTGAATCGCTCCATCACAGGTGCCGGTGATTTCTTCTCGGCCCCGCCGCTGCCATAGATGAGCCAATTGATCTCGACCGCCGGAGAGCCGGCGAAACGTTCCAGAAATTCGGGGATGGATCCGTCGGCGAGAGGTACGATGAATTCGTCGAGGTCGATGAAGGCTAACCAGCGGGTGTCGAAGCGATGGCGTTCGATGCAGTCGTCATAGGCGGCTATCTGGCGGCGGTAGCCTCGATAATAGATGTATTCGACCGTTCCGGACTCGATGTAGGGTTGAAGCACTTCGCGGGTGCAGTCGGTGCTTTCATTGTCGTAGATATAGAATTTTTCCACGCCTTGGCCGATGTGCCAGTCGAGCCATTCCTTGAAATAGGGGCCTTCGTTTTTGGCGATAGCGCAGACCGCAAGGAAGCAGTCAGGCTCGGTGTGGTCGCGTTTGAGGCGGAGCTTCAGCTTCAGGGCTTTTCTGACTCCGTAGCGCAGGATGCCGCGCCAGCGGTTTCGTGCCATTTTGCGGGGGATCAGTCCGGCGATGATTTCTGCTGCTGTCTTGTTCATGGTGGCGTGGAGATTTTCTTAGAGGTTGTTTTTAAACAACCTCTTAAAGTTCGAAACTCGATTTTTCAGGCAGGATGCTGTCAAAGGCGTCTTTGACGGCCTGCATCACCTGATCATAGTTCCTGATGTGGATGTTGTCGTTGAGGCAGATGAGGGAATATGACTGGTTGTAGATGGCTTTGATGGCCTTCTTGGATTTGATCATCAGCGGGAACATTTTGGTGTCGCTGTATGTGTTGTAAGGCTCGAAATTGCCTTTGCAGATCTGCCAGGTGCGGAACAGTTCGGGGGTGTAGTCGCTTGACGCGCGGAAGCGGTTGGCCGATGTGGCCGTCAGCTCCTGGCCCTCTGCGGCCCAGACTTCCTCGAAAGTGCTCTTCAGGTAGGGCTGGGCATTGTGGGGGGTGCGGAGGGTGATGAACTTGTCGTAGTGTTTCAGCAGATAGTTCCAGCGGGCGCGTGAGCCGTAGCTCTTGTCAAACCATTTGTCGTGGAACTTTGCCATGACCTCCGGCTTGTCGAAGTGTTTGTTGATGAGGCGGATGTTGTTTTTGATGCGGCGGTACCACTGCGACCATGAGGGGTTGTACTGGAAGGCGGCGATGTCGCAGGGAAGCCCGTTGCGGAAGAAGCGTTCGGGACCTATGGAGTTGATGATGTAGAAGTCGTCGTTGAAATAGACGAAGTGTTCCGCCAGTCCGGGAATCCTGTGGATGTAGCGTTCGATGACCACGGAGTTGTAGGTCGGCAGGAATTCCTGGGGGATGTAGTCGCTGTGGCTGACAAGGTTGATCTTAGGATTGTTCTCGTCGAGCCATTCGGGTTTCTGTCCGCTGGTGATGAAGTGGATCTTGCGCACCCAGGGAGCGAATTTCTCTACTCCCCGGAACCAGTATCTCAAAAAGCCGTAGTCACGGAAACGGGCATCCGTGACACTGTTCTTTTCAGTGACGGTCTTGTTGGAGTATTTGGCAAACTCGGCTTTCCACTCCGGGTCATCCATGTTGACCCATGTTATTACAAAGTCTATTTCCATGTTTCGGGCGTTAGAGGTTTCCGCCTGGCTCGGACAGTTCGGCATGTTTGAATCGGTTGTGGGTCCACAGATAGAGTTCCGGTTTTTCACGGATGGCTTTTTCGAGCAACTCGTAGTAGATCCGTGTCAGTTCGAAATCGGGGAGAGACTTCGGATTTTCGTGCATTTGGATGAATTCGGCTTCATAGTATCCGCGGCTGACTCTGTTGACCCGCAGAAACCAGGCTTCAAATCCATAATGCTTGGTGATTTTTTCAGTTCCGGTCAGGACCGGGGTTCTGTGATGGAGAAATTGCAGGAAATGACGCACTTCGCGCTTTTTGGGCGACTGGTCGGCAATGAAGCCTATGACGGAGGTCTGTCCCTTGGCGGCCATCTCGGTGATGTAGCGCGCGGTCTTGTACATGTCGACATTCACGGCTCCGTGCGATGCGCGGTGTTCAAGAATGATTCTGTTCATGTTCTTGTTGCGCAGTTTGTGGTAGATCTGAGCCGGGACGGCGCTTTTTTCAAGATGGAGCGGCATGGAGGAGATCCATTCCCAGTTGCCGTAATGGCCGAGATAGAGGGCGATGGACCGTCCCTGGCGCAGGACGGAGTTGCCGGCCTCGACGTTGGTGAAGCGCATTCTCCGGCCCATCTCTTCGGGCGACATGGCCGACAATTTGAAACTTTCGGCTATGTTGTCGGCGAAGAAGCGATAGGACTTTTTCTCGATGTCGCGGATTTCGGCAGGAGTTTTTTCGGGGAAAGATTCGGTCAGATTTTTGCGTACTATCCCGCGGCGGTAACGGACCACGTGATACAAAAGCAGATACAATCCGCCAGACATGACGTAGAGCACGCAGAATGGCAGACGTGACATCAGTTTGAAGAAAAATCTGAGCAGATGGTATGTCATTTTCTGTTTATTAAAATACCTTTTGGTGCATTTTAGAAGAACAAAATTATCTAATTTTTCCAATACGGACAAATTAATGTTTAATAATATTTAAATTCACAGGCCATTGTCATGTTTTGAGGATGGAAATAGGTTGATATTTCGTTTTTTGTAGTAACTTTGTCGAATTGGAGCTTGTTTTAAACAACCTCTTGGATATCAAATTGCACATATATATTCGTCCGAAAAAGGAACCTCATTATCATGGAATACTCATTATTTGATCCTGACTTTTGGCGGCATCTTGACCAGTCGATTCTGTTTGCAGTAAACGGAATGCACATGCTGTTTTTAGATAAAGCGATGTGGCTGATCAGCGGAAAACTCTTCTGGGTGCCGTTTTATGTGATGCTTGCTGTATTTTTAGGCTATCGCCTTGGAACGCGCAAGACAATCCTGATCCTGCTGTGTATCGCTGCCATCATAACTCTTGCAGATCAGACCTGCGCCACTTTCATCCGCCCGTTTTTCGAGAGGCTGCGTCCCTCACACCCCGACAATCCCGACAGTGCGTTCATTCAGCTCGTCAACGGCTATCGCGGTGGGCGATATGGATTCCCCTCCTGCCATGCGGCCAACACCGTGGCTCTGACGGTGTTTATTATTCTTGTGACGAGACTGAAATGGCTCTCGGCGGTGATGATAGTCTGGATGATGGCCGTGTGCTACTCAAGAATGTATCTTGGAGTGCATTATCCCTCTGATCTGCTTGTCGGCGGAACGGTAGGGGCAATTTATGCGGTCTTGGTTTACTACGCTTACAAGTCCATACTGAAATGGGATGCCCAGCGCACGAGCCTCGATCTCCGCGGGGCTTAGAGGGTGTATAAATCAGACATATCACATATCAATCACGGATTCATGAAAACCTTGCGAATGTATCCCGGCAGCATCAACGAACGCTATCTTGACGAGGTGGTCGACTGTCTGCGCTCTGGCGGGATAATCATCTACCCGACCGACACGCTCTATGCAATGGGCTGTGATGCGCTCAACAACGGGGCTATCGAGAGACTTTGCAGGATCAAGGGTGTCAACCCGCAGAAACAGACGCTTTCGGTGGTCTGCGACGGCATTTCGATGGCCAGTGAGTATGCCCGCATTGACAATGAGGCTTTCAGAATCCTGCGCCGCAATCTGCCGGGGCCGTTCACTTTTGTGCTTCCGGCTGCCACTTCTCTGCCAAAGGTTTTCAAGGGGCGCAAGGAGGTGGGACTCCGCGTCCCTGACAATCCGATCGCTATGGCCATAGCCTCCCGCCTGGGACATCCGATATTGTCGTCATCGCTGAAAGTCGACGACGAGGTCCCTGAGTTTGATCCGCATGAGCTTGCTCTCTCTTTCGAGGGGCAGGCTGAGTTGCTGATTGACGACGGCGAGAGCGGCAATGGCGATTTCGGCTGGACTCCCGGCCCTTCGACTGTGGTCGATCTCACGGACAGCCATGCGCCTGAGATCATCAGGGAGGGGAAAGGTGAGCTGCAATAAAATGCGCGTCTGAAGTGGATTTCAGGCCCCTTTGCACATCTGCTCTCGAAGAGTATGTCTAAATTTTTTATCGAAACGTGTCACTGAAACGAATTACTCCCGAAGAATATTCCCGGCTGTTCGGTGCCGGTGCCCATCGGTTCAACTCCGTCGCATTCAATCAGCTAAACAGTGAAAAATGTGAAGAGCTGCACTTTCTTGCATTCTGTGACGGAAAGGGGAAGGAGAGGCTCGGAATCGTGTTGGGCGAACGTGCCGACATGCTGCGCTCGCCTTTTTCGGCTCCTTTCGGCGGATTTGAAGAGTGTGGGGGCGGGCGGCTGTCGTTCTGCCTGGAATTTGCCCGTGAACTGAAAGCCTATGGCGAGAGTTGCGGCAAACCGGTGGTGATCACTTTCCCTCCGGCCTGCTATGACGGCGACAGTTCGATGTTCACCCGTCAGACACTCTGCGCTCTTGGAGGCGGAGGCTCTCAGCTTCATGCCGATTTCAATTATCACTACTGTCTGGAGGATTTCGACGACTTCAGCGCGAGGCTCTGGCCCAACGCGCGGCGCAATCTTGCGGCGGCTCTCCGCAGCGGTCTTGAATTTGTCCGTTTCGCCGATCCGACAGACAGTGAGATGGCCGAGGTCTACAATATTGTCCGCATCAACCATGAGAGTCACGGCTATCCGGTCCACATGTCGCTGGCAGATGTCATGGCTACTTCAAAAGTCATCGACATGGATTTTTTCATGGTGAGGAAAGATGGGCTCGGTATAGCTTCGGCGATCATCTACCGGACTTCGCCGGAGGTTGTTCAGCTGATCTACTGGGGCGATCTGCCTGAGGGTAGGAGTTGCCGGGCGATGAATTTTCTGTCATACAATATCATACGCCATTATTCCGAAACACGCGCCGCGAGCGGTCTGCGGTTTTTCGACCTCGGTCCGGCTTCTTCCGACGGAGTGCCTGCCGTCGGTCTCTGTGATTTCAAGGAAAGTATCGGTTGCCGCCTGACTCAGAAGGTGACAGTCAGCTTGTAGAGTCAGAATGTAGCCCCCGAAAGCGGCGCCAGAGTGGCTGGTATGGGGCCCGCGAATTAAAAAACAGCGTCCGGCAGTTCTTTTTTGGGTGAACTGCCGGACGTTTTGTTTCGTTATGTGAAATCGTGTTTTATCTTTGCCTTTCGTGGCTGGAGAGTGTAGAGGCTGTCCGCACCGAGGGGGAGATGTTTTATTCGTCGAATGTCATTTCGTCAAATCCTGCGGCGTCAAATTCGTCTTCGTTGAACTCTGTCGAGCCGTAGAATTCATCGTCGAGATCAGTCGAGGCTGCGGCCTGGGCTGCCTTTGCGTCGATCTTCGCATCGAAATCGTCAAGGTCGATGAACTGCGATGGTGCGTCGCCCATCGAGATTGTGCACAGGGGGTCCTTGAGGCTTTTGCCGGGGATCGAATTTTTCATTTCGATGAAGAATGACCGGTCTGTCATGTAGTCGAACACCCAGACCATCCGCTGTCCGTCATCTTCGATAAAGTCGCTGAGCGGGGTGTCTTCCATCAGGTAGACGTCTTCTGAAGAGTCGGAACCCATGTCTTCAAGACAGATTTCCTGATTGCGTTCCCAGCCGTCTTCGCAAAGGAAGAAGGAGCTGAACTGGCCTTTGTCATAGCCGACAGAGTCGCAGATTGCGTTACGGAGATCAAGGAATGTCGCGTCAGCGTCGATCTGAATTTCGCGTTTGAAGTTGTCTACTTCATCAGATACTATGCGGAAATTGAATATCATATTATGGAAGATGTTTTTTTGTTTTTGCAGTTTTTCAATTAAAAAATCAAGCCTTGGCAGGCTTATAAGCTTCTATGCTGCGAAAGTAGTAACTTTTTTTTAAATCGAAAACAGTTTGGCAAAAAAATTGCAAGGGTGTTTGGTTACATTGCATGTTACATAGCTCGCTATGCAGCTTCGATTCAGAACTATATCCACCTCAAACATTTCGCTCAGATTTTAACGATTGTGATTAAACATACTCTAAGTTATACCTCACTTTAGGTCACTCCCAGTTGATTTCAAGGTCGCGCAGAAGTGTGGCGGAGGCTCCGACCGATCCTGTGTGCTGGACGGCTACGGAGGTTCCGGCTGTCGGGGCTACTGTGGCTGACAGGCTTACGTCAGGTCTGACCGCTGGATTTCCGGTCTGCGACCGGGGTTTGTCTGTGCGCGCAAGGGCTGAGAGTTTGTCACCGCGCATTTCGACGATGATCGTGCAGGGGTTGCGGAAACAGTCGGATGCAGTGCTCTCGCTCACGGGACTGACTTTGCCGTTGTCATATTTCACAAGGGTGAATGTGACTGCCTTGTCATAGTCGGGTGTGCGTTCGATTCGGAGTGCGTAGCCGGTCAGGGTGACAGGGTCGAATTTTATGCAGATGTCCATATATTGGCCCGTGGCGCTTCCGAAGCCTTGACCCGGTCCTTTGCAGGGTTCGGCGATGAGACTCACGCGCATGTTGCGGCAGTTTTCACGGACAGGGGTGTAGAAAAAGCGGGCGCCGCGTGTGGCCTGCACAAGTCCTGTACCGGTAGCTGCGTCAGTGGCTTTGCCGTAGTACCAGCTGAGATTTTCGTCAGGAGTCCAGTCGTGGTCTGAGGTGTCGGCAGGCTTGAATGTATCGAAATGCCAGAAGCCTTGGCGACCGGGTGTGCCTTTGCGGATGGGTACTTCTGCAAAAGATGTTAGGATCGCTTTCTCGTTCTTTTGCAGTGACCAAAGAGTTTTGATGGACACGGCTTCTGCCATCGACGCTTTTGCCGGAAGTCCCTGATGGGTGTCGGATCCTTTGGGCGAAACTGACGCGGAGATGTAGAAGCCACGGTCGGCGCAGGTCAGGGGATAGATCCGCGCGCTTGAACCGCGTCCGTGGCGGATTGCGGTGCTGTCAGAATGGTCGGGGCGGGTCGAGCGGTACCATACAATATAGCTGTCATCGCGTTCGCCATCAGATAGCTGATAGCTTAGAGTGAGAGCCTTTTTGTCAATGGTGATGACCGGTGATGAGGTGAAATGCGGGGCCGGCTTGAGGTTGGCGGCAACGGTGACCGTTGTGGCGCCTGTCAGTCCGTCGGCTGACGAAGCTGAGATTTCGCAGTCCATCTCGCGTGGAAAGCTGTTGGCGCTGACGGCTGTGGTCTGTCCGTCTGATCTGACAAGCCTGAGGGTTGTCGGGGCGTTCCAGGTAAGTGCAGAGGTGCTGACGGAAGCGGGATAGTCGCCCCACAGGCGTAAGGAGGGGGTGAGGGGCAGGCTGTCGTTCTGCGCTGCGAGCTTTTTCGCCGGAGAGTTGAGCCGTAAGGCTACGGGAAGTCCGGTCAGAGGTTTGGCCATCCGGGTTTCGAGTTCTTTTATCTTCGGAAGTTGGCTGAGCGGGTCCCAGCCGTCGTCGCCCGCAAGGAGATTGGGGGTGTTGTAGACGGTCTGATTTCCGTCAGTGACTTTATAGGCAAGCAGAAGCGGTGACCCGCTGATGACTGAACTGAGACCGGGGCGGGCGGCGTCGATGTTGACCGGCGAGCCGTTGAGCGAGATGTTGCTCTGGTAGCATCGCTGTGAAGATACGTCGCGAGTCCACTGGAGCGTCACGGGATTGTCGGAAGTCCAGCGGGTGTCAATCATGGTCACCATGCCCGGAACTTTGGTGAGATACTGTGTGCCGCTGACTTTGGTGTGGATGTCGCAGTTCAGGAAGACTGCGCCTGTGGAGGCTGTGGAGTAGAATGGTTTTCCGCTGAAGAATGTGAACCGGCAGTCGAGATAGACGGCTGATCCGCTTAGAGCATCGTCGGTGCATTCGAAATAGCAGTCCTTGTAGAGCGAGCGCCTTGCGCCGACAAATGGACACAGATTCAGACGGCTGATGAAGCGGCAGTTGCGGGCGAAGAGGCGGTCAGTGTCCTCGCAGATTCCCAGCTGGGCCTGAACGATGGCTTCGCGGCGTTTTGTGCGGTTCAGTTTCGGATCGCGCGGATAGACGAGATCCACGTTGCAGTAGTTGCCGAACGTCATGTTCTCAGTCCGGAGGCTGTGGCCTTTGAAATGGATCATGGTGAAGTTGCCGAGCGCTCCCTGGGTCTGCCCGCGGTTGACGGCGAAGACAATGTCTTCAGGATTGTCGGAAAGTCCGGTCAGCGACAGGGTGTCACAGCTGATTTCGACGGCGTAGGGGACGGATCCTGAGTTCTGCGGATTGCGTCTGATGGCAGGATCATCCGGATCGTCGAGCCAGTAGACTCCGGGTTCGACCAGAAGCACAATGTTTGTGGAACCGCTCTTGTTGATGGCCTCGAATGCCTTTGCGGGGTCGTTGAATGTGTATGGCGATGACGCTGACGCTGCGGCCGGATCGGAGGTCAGCAGCAGTGTGTCCGGTCCTAATCTGTGGTCCGTGGTGGCTGAGATTGTGATGAATGGTATGGCGGAGAGCGCGCCGAATGTCAGGAGCTGTTTCAGCATGGTGGTTTAAGGTGAAATAGAAAACCTCGGACGGACTGGCATTATGTTGACAGATCGCAGCCAGTCTGTCCGAGGAAGGGAAATTTGGTTCAGACTCTTGGAGTCATCGTTTATTCATTCACTTCAAGGTTGAGGTTGAACTCTTCGTTCCAGGGCAGACCGTCTTTGGCGAGTTCTGCGAGGAACGGATCGGGATCGAATTCCTCGACGTTGTTGACGCCGGGTTTGACCCATTTGCCGGTCAGGAACATCATTGCGCCTACCATAGCGGGCACACCGGTAGTGTAGCTGACAGCCTGCATGCCGGTTTCATGATATGCGGCCTGGTGAGAGCAGTTGTTCCAGATGTAGTATGTGAGGGGCTTGCCTTCCTTGTCGAGACCTTCGATGCGGCAGCCGATCGAGGTTTCGCCCTGATAGTTCTCGCCGAGATCCTGAGGATTGGGGAGAACGGCTTTGAGGAACTGGAGAGGCACGATCTTCTGACCGTTGTAGTCGACCTCGTCGATGCGGGCCATGCCGATGTTCTGGATCACACGCAGGTGTGTGAGATATTCCTGACCGAAGGTCATCCAGAAACGGGCACGTTTGATCGACGGATAGTTCTTGACGAGTGATTCAAGTTCTTCGTGGTAGAGAAGATAGCTTTCACGCTCGCCGATGTTGGGATAGGTGAGTGTCTTGTGGATTTCGAGAGGACCTGTTGTCACCCATTTACCATCCTGATAGTAACGTCCGTTCTGAGTGATCTCGCGGATGTTGATTTCGGGATTGAAGTTGGTGGCAAAAGCTTTGCCGTGGTCTCCGCCGTTGCAGTCGACGATGTCGAGATACTGCATGTCAGAGAAGTAGTGTTTGGCGGCATAGGCGGTGAACACTCCGGAGACTCCGGGGTCGAAGCCACAGCCGAGGATAGCTGTCAGTCCGGCTTCCTCGAAGCGCTGTTTGTAGGCCCACTGCCATGAGTATTCGAAATGGGCCACGTCCTTTGGCTCATAGTTGGCGGTGTCAAGATAGTTGACTCCGCAGATGAGACAGGCGTCCATGATGGTGAGGTCCTGATAGGGAAGAGCCACATTGATGACGAGTTCGGGTTTGTGGCGGTTGAAAAGCTCGACGAGCTGGGGAACGCTGTCGGCATCGACAACGTCCGAGCTGATGTTGGGCTTTCCGATGGCCTCTACAATGGCGTCACACTTGCTGCGGGTGCGCGAAGCGATGACTATTTCGGTGAAAACTTCGGGGTGCTGGGCACACTTGTGAGCGACTACGGTTCCGACACCGCCTGCTCCGATGATTACGACTTTTGCCATTATTATATATTAATGTGTAATTGATTTAAAATTATCAGTCACGCTGGTTGCCGAAGAAGCGGAGAAGATAGAGGAAGAGGTTGATGAAGTCGAGATAGAGATTCAATGCACCGATTGTGGCAAGATGGCTTGCGTAGGCCGGAGGAGTGTTGAGGGCCAGCTGCTTGATCTTCTGGGTGTCCCATGCGGTGAGACCGATGAAGATCAGGACTCCTGCGATCGAGATGATCCAGTCAAGCTGGGTGCTTTTGGTGAAGATGTTGACAATCGAGGCGATGATCAGTCCGAAAAGGGCATACAGAAGGAAGTTGCCCCATTTTGTGAGATCTTTTGTGGTGAAGTAGCCATAGACGCTCATTGCACCGAAGGTGCCGGCGCAGATGAAGAATGTCTTGGCGATGGATGTCATCGTGTAGATCAGGAAGATCGGCGCGAGAGCCAGACCGTTGATGGCTGCGAAGACAAAGAAGAGCATGTTGGCCGTTGTCGAGGAGATACGCATCAGACGGGATGACATATAGATCACGATGCCGACTTCGGCAATCAGGAGTCCCCAATAGAAAATACTGTGTGTGAGCATGAAGCTCATGTAGCCTGTCGAGCTGGCGCAGAAAAGGGAGATAAATGCCGTCACAAGCAGGCCGAGGAACATTTTGAAATAGACGCGCTTCATCACAGAAGATGTGGTCTGGATGGCTTGCTGCTGGGAGTTGTGATAGTTATTGTAGTCGTTGCCGCCTCCGAAATAGGGAGGAGGAGTCTGCTGATTGTAATTCATACTTTTTTATAAATTAATTTAATAATCAATGTATCTGTTCATAGATAGAACAATTCAGTCTTACATACGTTCAGGAACGTTGATGCCGAGCAGGTTCATGCCTGTTCTTATCACGCGTGCGGTCTGGCGGCTGAGTTCAAGACGCAGTGAGCGCACGGCGATGTCTGTTTCCTTGAGGATCGAGCAGTCATGGTAGAACTGGTTGTAGATCTTCACGAGGTCATAGACATAGTTGGCGATGAGTGCCGGGCTGTATGTCTGGCCTGCGGCCTGGACTGTTGCGGGGAAGTCGGCGAGAGCCTGGATGAGGGAGATCTCTTTTTCTCCGGGCACAACTGTTGCGTAGTCAGTGATCTCCATGCCTTCTTCTGCCGACTTGCGGAGTACGGAACAGATTCGGGCGTAGGTGTACTGGATGAAGGGTCCTGTGTTGCCGTTGAAATCGATTGACTCTTTGGGGTTGAAAGTCATGTTCTTGCGCGGGTCGACCTTGAGGAGGAAGTATTTCAGTGCGCCAAGTCCGACGGTTTCGGAGATGTTGTCGATTTCCTCTGCGCTCAGACCGTCGAGTTTGCCGAGTTCAGCCGAGACGGTGCGGGCGGTCGATACCATGTCGTCCATGAGATCGTCAGCGTCGACAACGGTTCCTTCGCGTGACTTCATTTTGCCTTCTGGCAGTTCGACCATGCCGTAGGAGAAGTGGACGAGGTCCTTGCCCCACTTGAATCCGAGACGGTCGAGAAGGATGGAGAGCACCTGGAAGTGATAGTTCTGTTCGTTGCCGACCACATAGATCATCTTGTCGATCGGGTAGTCGCGATAGCGGAGCTTGGCGGTGCCGATGTCCTGGGTCATGTAGACAGAGGTGCCGTCGCTGCGGAGGAGCAGCTTGTGGTCAAGACCTTCACCTGTCAGGTCGGCCCAGACAGATCCGTCTTCCTTGCGGTACATCTTTCCGGCTTCGAGGCCTTCGAGCACCTTTTCCTTGCCTTCGAGATATGTCTCGCTCTCGTAGTAGATCTTGTCGAAGTCGACGCCCATGCGTTTGTAGGTCTCGTCGAAACCTGCATAGACCCATGAGTTCATCATTTCCCAGAGAGCGCGGATTTCAGGATCTTTGTTTTCCCACTTCACGAGCATCTCGCGGGCCTCTTTCATGAGGGGAGAGGCGGCTTCGGCCTCTTCCTTGGTCATGCCTTTTTCTTCAAGGTCCTTGAGTTCGGCTTTGTAGTGCTTGTCAAAGAGCACATAGAAGTCACCGATAAGATGGTCGCCTTTCTTACCGGTCGATTCCGGAGTGGCACCTTCGCCCCATTTTTTCCATGCGAGCATAGATTTGCAGATGTGGATGCCGCGGTCATTGACTATGTTGGTCTTGATGACGCGGTTGCCACAGGCTTTCAGTATCTCTGCAAGGCTGAAGCCGAGCAGGTT
>NZ_JAIDEN010000024.1 GCF_029054785.1 Duncaniella sp. | reverse complement strand
CACCATATCGCGGCACTTCTCACCCCCCCTCCGGCCTTTGCCGCTCAGATGCGCTGGCCGACCGTCGAGGCCGCCCCCGCGCAGCCCTCACTCTTCGAGCAACTTCAACCGGAGGAACAGGCCGTCATCGACCTGCTGACCGACCGCGGCGAAGCTACTCTCAACGATCTCACAGCCCGCATCGACATCCCGACCCCGCGACTGATGGCCATGCTGATCGACCTCGAATTCCGCTCGCTGATCCTTGCCATCCCCGGTGGACGCTACCGCCTGCGCTGAGCAAACCACAGCTCGCCGACAAACGTTTATACTCTATAATCATCTATTCACTCTTCCCACCCAAAGTAACACAATAAATATATATCATGGAAAAGAAAATCATAGCACCCTCCGAGCTGATCATCAATCCTGACGGCTCAGTGTTCCACCTCCACCTCCGCCCCGAACAGCTGACCGACCGCGTTATCCTCGTCGGCGATCCCGCCCGCGTCAACATGGTCGCCTCATTCTTCGATACCACCGATTTTGAAGTCTCATCGCGCGAATTCCACACAATCGGCGGCACCTACAACGGCAAACCGATCATGTGTCTCTCCCACGGCATCGGCCCCGACAACATCGACATCGTCATCAATGAGCTTGACGCTCTCGCCAACGTCGACTTCAAGACCCGCGAAGTCAAGGATCAGAAACGCCGACTGACACTCGTGCGCATCGGCACATCAGGCGCTCTCCAGCCCGAACTGAAACTCGGCACTCCGGTGATCGCCGAAAAGGCCATCGGTTTCGACGGTGTGCTCAACTACTATGCCGGACGCAACGAAGTGGCCGACCTCGATTTCGAACGTGATTTCTGCGAATCCGTAGGCTGGAACCCGCTCTGGGCCAAACCCTATGTTGTCAATGCCGACGAAGAGCTTGTCAACCAGATCGGACGCGACGACATGGTCCGCGGCAACACCATCTCAGCCGTCGGCTTCTACGGCCCGCAGGGTCGCGAACTGCGTCTGCCCCTGGCCAACCCCGATCTCAACCGCCGCATCGAGGAGTTCCGCCACAATGGCCGCAAAGTCACCAACTATGAAATGGAATCAGCCCCCCTCCAAGGCCTCGGCCGTCTCATGGGCCACAGAGCCATGACCGTCTGCTCGATCATAGCCAACCGCATGAACAACGACGCCAACCCCAACTACAAGACCGCCGTCCAGGATCTCGTAGCCACAGTTCTCGAACGCATCTGATCCCCCATACACACCTGCCACACAGTAGGGACGCTTTTTAAAGCGTCCGCAAGTATCTGAGAATAAAATAAGAGCGCCGCAAGTGCGAAACATCAACGTTTCCACCTGCGGCGCTCAGTTTTTTAATGACCGGGGGCAATATCAGTGCCCGATATGCGGGCTGATCTTTCCGCTCAAATACTTCGGACCCCATCCCACGAACGTATCAATCAACGTGCGGTCCGGGCCGAAAAGGAAGAACGTCGGATAACTGGTGACGCCATACTTGATGCAGTCCATACCCTGTGAACCCGATCCGTTCCAGATCGTAGGCCAGGTCGCCTTGTCAATCTCATGGGCGCGGAGCATGCGCTTGCGCTCCTCGTCGACACTGTAACTTACAAAGGTCAGCTCTCCGGCATACTCTTCTATAATCTTCGGAATCTCCTGCTTGGCGGCCATGCGGCAGGCACCGCAGCCGAGCGAGTTGAAGTCCACAAGAATGTAGGGCGTGGTGAACTGCGACAGGCGTATGGCCACACTGTCCGTGTCAACGCCGACAAGGTCATAGTCCTCCAGTTTATCGCCGACGGCTATAATCTTTGTGTCCAGGCGTTTCTTGAGCATCTTTCCGGCTGGCATCTCCATCATTGCCGGAGGCACTTTGGCGCCGAACGCCTCCAGTTCCTCACGCGAGAATTTAGCATAGCGCCACGACATAAGACTAACGGCCTCAGGCACATCAGGATGGCTCATGAGCCACTGTTTCATTGCCTCGTCAAACTCTTTGCCGCAGGCCTGCAACTTTCTGCCGATCTCCGACACTTTCGGCCCGGTGACGGAATCAAGCCGGACAACGCCATCTCTGTCGGCCTGATTCTGCGGCATGAGTCTTTCGCGTTCTTCTCGGAGAGCCTTCATTGTGTCGCTATAATCCCGATAGATGCGCTGCCACTCAGCGGTAGCCTCGTCCCAGGGAGCACCTGTGATCTTCGGAGCCGCAGCAAAGCCGTCGGCCACGTTGTTCAGCTTCTGGCTGATATTTCTGCCTCCGTAAAAAGAGGTGATGAACCGGTCCTGCTTGTTCTGCGGATTGCGGGCCGTGAGATAGAATTCGATCGGGAAATCCTCCCGGATATCCAGCTCGAAGTGAAGAGAATCACCGATGATGGCAACCTTCTGCTTATACTTCGGATCATCGTCACACCCCAGAGTGAAAACAACACTGTCCGGGATGTTCTTCATCTTCACATCAAGCGTATAGTTCGGTTCTCCGGCTCTGGAGAGAAAGGGGACACACATCAGCGCACCCGCCATGAGAGCTGAAAGTTTCATGGAATCGGTCGGTATTATTTGTTCAGATTGTAGACCGTGCGGCGGATATAGGGCTTGAGCGCCGGCACCTTCTCGGCAAGAGCGTTGACAGCGAGACGCGAAACGATGATTCCGCCAAGCACATTCAGGTGAGTGTTGTCGATGCGACCGTCGGGAGCGAACTCATAGCCGCCCACAGGCATCCACATGAACAGCGAGCGTGAATTGTCGCGGCCAAGACCCTGGACAAGCTCGTGGGTCAGCGCATTCATGTCGATGAACACAACGCCCATCTCCTCGGCCACATTGCGCGGAGCAATGCGATAGTCTCCGTGAGTGTCAACCAGCGTGTCGCCCTCTGCGGGATAGTTTTCCAGGCCCTTCTTCCAGGTCTTCTGACGGTCATCGGTCTGAGCGGCGGCAATGCCGTTGGCCGGGAAATTGCGGCGCACGATCGAGTTCATCAATATCGGAGTGGCACCCTTCTCGCGGGCCTCGCTGACAAACTTCTTCAGATTGGCGTCAAAAGTTCCGCCGGGCACAGTGTAGCGGTCAAGGCTCTTGGCCTTCTCGTCGTTGTGGCCGAACTGGATGATCACATAGTCTCCGGGGCGGATCTTCTCGCGCACCTTGTCCCAGCGGCCTTCGTCGATAAAGCTCTTGGAGCTGCGGCCGTTGACAGCATGATTGTCAACCTTGATAGCACCTTCGAGAAAAATCGGAAGCATCTGGCCCCAGCCGCGCTCCTGGTTTTCCTTGTCAAGAGGCTTGTTGGCCATTGTCGAGTCACCGATCATAAAGACAGTGATCGTATCAGACGGAGCCTGCGCCCACGCAAGCACCGGAAGCATTAAAGCGATAAACAGTGATGAAATAAGTTTCATGATAATTAGGTATATAGTTGATTAATTTTTATGGTTCCGGATTGACGGAGGTCTACACAATAAACCCACTTTCACTGCAAATTTAGTCATAATATTTTATTCATAAATCACAAACTTGTCCTCAGACTTCCCAGGTCCCGTTTTTTAACTGTTTTTATATTAAAATACAATCCTTATTTTAACATTTCAGACTAACAGATACTTATTTTTAGTACATTTTGATAATATTTTGTCGTCATTTTATCATTTTCCA
>NZ_JAIDEN010000023.1 GCF_029054785.1 Duncaniella sp. | reverse complement strand
CCCCTCTCCGCAACCACCGTCTATGCTCAAATTCCCTATCATCATATTTCTGCTTATCCTCCTCCACAGCTGCGCCTCCCGCCACGCCGAATCACTCCGCGAGGCCGAAAGCATCATGACCGAACATCCCGACTCGGCCCTTGTCATGCTTGAAAATATACCCCCGCAAGAGCTGACCGACCGTCACTCCCGTGCCCTCTATGCCCTTCTGCTGACTCAGGCGCGATCCAAAAGCTACATCACCGAGACCGATGACTCGCTCATCTCAACCGCCGTCAGCTATTTCGAAGAATCAGGAGATGACCGGCGCCTCATGCTCGCGCTCCACTATTTCGGAGAACTGAATTTCAACAACAAGGACTATCCGCGGAGCCTCACGGCGCTTTTCAAGGCCTATGACCTTGCAGTCCGGCTCGACGACAAGTTCTGGATCGCCATGTCGGCCCGCATGATCGCCGACATCTATCACGAAAACTATCATACCGCCGAAGAGATCGAATTTGCCGAAATCGAACTCGAAAACTTCCGCCTCTCCAACCGCCAGCCCCATATAAACCATGCGATCATTGACTTGGTAAAAACGTATATAGCCGCCGAAAAATATCAGGAATCCATAGATTTGTGCAAACAACTTATTGACTCGGCTACAAAATATAATGATCGAAATCTCTATTTTGAGGCGATCCGACTTATCGGTATAACACATATAAATTCCGGAGATTACGACAAAGCTGTTCCATATCTTTCTGACGTTTGCAGTTCCTCCTATGCCAATCGCCATGATTCCATTTACTATGGAATTGCCAATCTGCGCGTAGGAAATGTCGTAAAAGCAACTGAACTTTCAAAGAATTTCGATCCGTCAGACAACCAGATAAATGCCTGGTTAAGATATATTGTCTGTGTGGAAATGGATTCTATGCACCAAGCCATGAAGGTGCTTCAACAGATGAATAATTTCACTGATAGTATCCTTCGGTCTGTTATGTCCCAATCTCTCGGAACCTCTATGAGAGAGTTTTATATTTCAGAACGTAAAATCAATGAGGCCAGTCTGAAATCCACTCGAACCATCGCAATCTGCATTGTCATTGTTACGATCTTACTGCTCACCATTGCGATTGTATATCTGCTGCGTTATCGTAAACGCAAATCGGAAATAATCAACAATAATGTTGAGATCGCGCGCAATCTCCGCGAACTGCTTGCAAAAAATGATGCCGAGTCGCAGGCTGCCATCCAAACTCTTCTCGCCGAGCGCTTCGCAGTGATCGATGATCTTTGCCGTACTTTATACGAGGCTCCATCAAAAGTCGCCAAGCGACGGATTTCCGAAGAAGTCACTTCCCTGATCGACCAATTTTCTTCTGACGAACAAAAAATCAAAGAACTTGCCGCGATAGTCAACAGACATCACAAAAATATATTGGTAAACCTCCGCAAAGAGTTTCCGGAACTCAAAGATGCTGACTTTCGGCTGTTCATGTTTTCAGTTTTGGGCTTCTCAAACTCTGCAATTACCATCTTCCTCAAAGAGGAGAAAATCACTGCAATCTACGACCGCCGCAAGCGCCTGAAATCAAAATTCCGCAATTCCGACAGTCCGAACAAAGAAATATACCTGAAAGCCATATCATAACAAACTATGACACAATAGATTGCCTTTTACGAATCACATATCCCCATTCTTGCAAATATCATAATCCCATAACGTTCAACACCTTATCACCAGCATCACTTCTATGCGCCTAATTTTAAAATTAGGCGCATTTTTATTTTACTAAAAATCAAGGACATATCGTTCATCTTCGCCTAATACAAAATCTCATTTTTTTAGCTTTCCTACCTTATTGTATCTAAATTTGCAATGTCAAACAATCTAACCATCTACTCAAAGTAATAACTTATAACAAACCTTGATGATGAAATTTATCTTTTATCCGATTATTCTCATATTCATCTGCCTGCTCTCTTCCTGCGAGTTTGAGCACGTTCAGAATGGTTATCCGAAACATGTGCATTTCCCTGCGGAAGGCGGTAAAATTATCGCAAACGGAAAAGAGTTTATATATGGCATACACATAGAGAAAGGCAGCGATTTCGTCAGTGATTACGAATCATATGAAAATGACACCCTTACTGTATCTTACAACTGGCTGACAGTCAAAAATAAGCATCCTTCCACCAGTCTGGATATAATCGCGTCTCCTTCGGATCAGAAGAAACGGAGGAAACTGAGGATTATTGCCAGTTTCGGCAATGAATATGCCGAAATCAATGTCAGCCAGGACGGAATTGATTAAACTCGTGACTTATAACAAACCTTGTTGATGAAATTTATATTCTATCCGGCAAAAGCAGGTAAGTGGATTTCACGTCTATTCTAAAAATTATTATATGGAATTTATAATAGTGTATGTAATCCCTGTAATACTTGCAGGTATATTCGGCCCGATATTAGGAAAAATATGAGTGACAAAATATAATAACTGGCGTAAAACCAAACATCAAAAATAACTCATTGAATACAAGACTATTTATTCGAAAATTGTAGAACCTACATAATTTTTTTCATTTGCCGGATACGGACTTTTTTTCTACATTTGTGAATCTTCACATAGACAACGATTTATAAACCCAAATAACACAAAATTATGAAAACAGTTCTCTCCATCAGTTTATTGGCGCTGAGCGGGCTTTGCGCCATGTCACAGGACGTCAATGTTGCGGAAATACGCAAGTCGGCCAAGATGATCCCTGTTGTGAGCTACACGCCTTTAGATTTCGAATCGGCTGTCAGCAACGCCTTTAAATTTGACGGAGACACGGACTGTTTCTTCATCAAAGATGCGGGCAAAAAGGCGCAGCAGGTCTACTGGTTCAACGATTTTTCGGAAAACGGGCGCTTCGTGTTGTCAAAAATGGAGAAGCCACTGCCGCTTTCAGCTATGCAGACTGAAGTTTTCAACACTGCCGACAGCGTTTTCATCTTCAATCCCTGCCCCGATCCGCTCCTGGAGTTCATGCCGCAACAGATCTGCTACATCGCCTATCGTGACGGCAACCGCACACACTACGTCAGCCCGGACAGGAGTTTTGACAATCTCAACGATTTTGTGGTCAGCGAATTCGGCTCAACGGCCAATTTCACAAGCCTATATCTCGAACGTCTTAACCGCGCATTTCTCTCGCCGGGAAGCGGCCTCTACGGCTTCAGCGACAACGACGAGGCTTTGCAGTTCCTCAAAAATGACTACCGCTTCAATGCCGTCTGCGGTGCCAAGGCCGAGACGGTAGTACCCCTCTATATAGCCCTGCTGAAAAAGGCAGTCATCGTCACTCCGGAGCAGGAAAAACAGCTGAACAAGTTGCTTACCGACAGCTATAAGGCCGATGACAAGACCGTCGCCGACTTCCTTGCCGGAAAACCATTCGAGGTATTCTGTCCGAAAACCTTGCGGGCAGTCTTCTCACCCGACGAATGCAGCCTGATCGAGACCGCAGTCAAAGAGGACAAAGTCCGCCTCTCAAGCGCCTATCGTCTTCTTTGGAAAACGGTCGGCAACATCGACCCCTCCACAGACGCCTATCTCTCCGACCGCGATATCCTGAAAAAAATCTCCGGACGAGTGTTCGAAACAATGTAAAATCCACATATGCAACGTCAATATAAATTCGTCTATTCAGCCAATTACGCCATCAATCTTACACTTGTCATAGCCCTGCTCTTCATCCATTGGTCAGGCGTGGAAGCGTCGGCACTAAGAGACTGGCTGCAAATGGCCATAGTATTCTGGGGGCTGTCCATGTTCCTCTTTCTATGGAGTCATTCATTCACCGCAGGGACCGACTATAAGGGACCCCGTCTGCTTGACGGACGCACCACTCGGCTCTTCACGCTCTCACTGCTCCTGATCGAGGGGATGACGCTCTATTACTCGGCATTCGGCCATGAACTTTTCATCCGCCCGGCCACAGCATGCCTTGCTATATGGCTTATCGGATTCATAGCCGCAATCTGCCGAGGAAAGCTCATTATACCCGCAAAACGGGTAAAAACATAGCCCGACGGGCGCTATGGCATAACCATCGAGACAATATCTGCAAAATCCTCGGAGAGGATTGGTCTCAGAAACCACAGGGTGAGCGAGCGCCCGCAGGGCCGAGCGGTGCCTGGGGGAAGAAACGTATCCTCTATGCCTGCCTCGGAGAGGCTGGATAACGTCCTCCCCTAAACAGTCTCTACGAGACAGGACCGTATATTTCATGCCATTACCCCAGGCACCGCTCGGCCCTGCGGGCACTCGCTCACCCTGGGGTTTCGGAAATCTACCATCTCCGATGGTTCAGGATACGCAACCCTCGAAATAATACGGGCTTTCCTTGATCTCACCCCACGCCGAGGAGTTCGATGTCGAAAATGAGGGTCGAGCCGCCGGGAATTCCGGGCTGTGAGAAGCGTCCATAGCCCATTTCGGCGGGGAGATAGATTTCCCAACGGTCACCGACATGCATCTGTTGCAGGGCTATGATCCAGCCCTGAATCAGGTCGCGCAGACGCATGGCCGGGGCTGTTCCTCCGCGTGAGCTGTCAAACTTCTTGCCGTTGATGGTGGTGCCGGTATAGTGGACCACAACCACGCTGTTGCGGTTCGGTTTGGGCGCATCCGGTTTTCCACGGGAGATCACCTTATAAAAAATACCTTTGTCGAGAGCCTTGACACCCGGCTCCTGGGCCTTTGCCTGGAGCCATTGACGGTTCTTATCTATATAGTCCTGCTTTGCCATCAGTTTCTACAATTTGGTTGATTCATGAGCAAAGTTACAAAAAATTTGCGGGTCTCCGCATTATCGCACTTTTCCGGGGTTTTCGGGCCGTATATTTGCAGTGTAAAAAACAATCACACCACCACCCACTCACTCCGAGATATTATGAAAAAGACCCTCCCGACCGCAAAACCGAACCAACTGCCCGTCTCCCGAAAATTCTATGGCGAACTGCGCGAACGCGTCTACATGTCATGCGCCATTGCCCGCAAAGGCACTCAGAAAGCCGATGAGGTGATGGAGATCATCGATTCGTATCTGGCAGGTCAGACTATGCCTGAAAATTGTGCCGACAAGGACGTGATGCTGATTCTGTCTCTGATGAAACCGGAAATCGACCGTGCGATGAAACGTTCGGCGGCGGCTCGCGGCAGATCACGCAAAAGCCGGACTTCAGGCCCGGCTTGCAGAATGAAAAATCATGATGAGAGCGCCTCGCCGTCAGCCGACGCAAAGACAGATCCTGAGGCTGCCGAGGACTTGCAGCCTGTCAGCAGAATGAACCGCCGCCAGCGCCGCCGCTATGAGCAGGAGCAGCGCCGCCAGGCCCGCAGGATGGCTGCACGGGTGTCGGCCCGCCCGTCAAAGAAACAGACAGGCGTCGCCGTATGACAGGAATCTGAAACGGCTGTCGGCCAGAGCGTAGTCATAGATCTCCCGCCATTCAGGGTTGGAGGGATTGCCCGCAAGGAAGGCCGAGACGAGCAGCAGCAGCGTTGATTTCGGCTGATGGAAATTGGTGACCATTCCCGAAACCATCCGGTAGCGATAGCCCGGAGCGATCATCAGGCGCGTTGATGCCACAAAGGTGTTTTCGCCCGTCGCATCGAGATGGCCGAGAATAGCCTTCATCGCTTCGGCCACGCTCAGGCCGGGGTGAGACGGATCGTAGGGATACCACTGAGGAAGTGTCTCGGCAGAAAGTCCGGCATAAAGGCGGCAACCGAGATGGTAGAGGCTTTCGAGGGTGCGCACCGAAGTGGTGCCGACGGCTATCACGCGCCGGTCGGTAGAGGCAAGTTCCTCGATCAGCTGACGGTCCACGGCTATGAACTCGCTGTGCATGTCATGCTCTCCGATGGTGTCCGACTTGACGGGCTGGAAGGTGCCTGCGCCGACATGGAGCGTCAGCTCGCGGCGCAGAATTCCCGCAGCATCGATTCCGTCGAGGACAGCGGGGGTGAAATGCAGCCCGGCGGTAGGAGCTGCGACAGAGCCGTCGATGTGGGAAAAGACCGTCTGATAGTCCTGCGAATCGCTCTCCTCGGTCCCACGGTTGAGGTAAGGAGGAATCGGGATTTCGCCAACGGCGGAGATGATGCGGCTGAAAGTCACGGCGGGATCGTCCCAGCTGAAACGGACCACCGACGTGTTGCCCTCGCGGCTGACCCTCGTGGCCCTCAGCGTCAGATCATGACCGTCGATTGCGAGGGGCATGACAAGATCTCCGCTCTTCCAGCGCTTGGAATTGCCGACAAAACAGGTCCAGGAGCATGACTCGGCCGAGGCGAAGTTGCAGGCATAGTCGGCAGGCTCGACCGGTTCGAGACAGAAAATTTCGATCAGAGCGCCATCGGCGGCCTCACCCTTGCGGAAACGCAGACGGGCGTTGATCACACGTGTGTTGTTGTAGACCAGCATCGAATCAGCCGGAAGCAGGCCCGGCAGTTCGTGGAAACTCCGTGTCGAGAGAGTTCCGTCGCTGTCCTTGACAAGAAGCAGACAGCTGTCGCGCTGTGCGAGGGGGTGTTTGGCAATACGTTCGTCGGGGAGAGGATAGTCGAAATTTTCTATTCGTATATCGCGTATATTCATCAATCGGTCAATTCAACGGTTTTGGTCTATAAGAGGTTGTTTAAAAACAATAGTTAAAATCTGAGCGACGGTATTATTTTTTTCTTTTAATAATTTCATGTTTGAGACTGTTTAAAGTTACCTGAGCCTTGGTGTCTCTTTTGCTAAATTGTTGAAATTCGTCAGTCGCATAGCTCGCTATGCTCCTTTCTCATTTACAACAATTTATCTAAAAGATACACCACTCAGATTTTAACTCTTGTGTTTAAACAACCTCTAAGATCTGAGATGGCTTTTGCGGGATCCGGGGCCTTGAAGACATAGCTTCCGGCCACAAGGATGTCGGCGCCGGCCTCGACAAGCGCAGGGGCGGTCTCAAGGTTGACTCCACCGTCGATCTCGATCACAGCCGCGGAACCGCTTTCTTCAATCAGCTCACGCAGCTCACGGACCTTGCGCACGGTGTTGGGGATGAAGCTCTGGCCGCCGAAGCCCGGATTGACGCTCATGAGCAGCACCATGTCAAGATCGCGGATGACATCGCGCAGCAGCATCACCGGGGTTGCCGGATTGAGCGCGACGGCGGGTTTCATACCGGCCTCACGGATGGAGCCGATGACACGGTCGAGATGTGTGCAGGCTTCCCAGTGGACACTCACGATGTCGGCACCGGCAGCGCGCAGGTTTTCTATGTAGCGTCCCGGATCGCAGACCATCATGTGGACGTCCAGAGGCTTTTCGGCAATGCGTCTGATCGACTCGATCACCGGAAAACCGATGGTGATGTTAGGGACAAACATTCCGTCCATCACATCAAGGTGGATGAGCGACGAACGGCTTTTATTGACCATATCCACAGCCTCACCTATGCGGGTGAAATCAGCTGAGAGCAGCGAGGGGGCGACTTGAATCATTCCTTTTGGGTGTTTGGGGGTACTGTTCGGTTGCAAAAGTACACATTTATTTTCCAATAAGCAATGTCATAATTAGAGGTTGGGACGCTTTTTAACGCATCCGCATTATGGCAAGCTGATTTTCAGGCGTTGTCGGCCTTGGGACGCGGTTTGAAGGCGTTCCACAGGATTATTCCGACGCAGACCACACCGATGGCCAGACCGACATAGGTCAGATAGTCGTTATATTCCTCTACCTTGGCATAGAGCTGGTCCTGAGGCACCATTTTTCCGAGCCAGTAGCCCAGAGCGCCGAGCACGATGTTCCAGGTCAGGGCACCGAGTCCGGTGAAAACCACAAACTTGCCGACATTCATGCGCGCCAGACCGGCGGGGATGGAAATGAGCTGACGGACGGCAGGAATCAGACGGCCAATGAAGGTCGAGGCCGCACCGTGGCGGTCGAAATATTCCTCGGCATGACGCACCTTGGCTTCGTCGATCAGACAGGCGTGGCCGATGCGGCTGTTGGCAAAGCGATAGACGATCGGACGGCCTATCCACACCGAAAGATAATAGTTGATCAGAGCGCCGATGATGGCTCCGGCAGTGGCCAGACCGACCACGGCGATTATGTTAACGTCTCCTTTGGTGCAGGCCAGATATGCTGCGGGAGGAACAATCACTTCCGAGGGGAAGGGAATGAACGAGCTTTCTATGACCATGAATCCAAGGACAAGTAGATAGACTGTCATCGGGTCGGCACGGAAAAAGTCGGCCATGATACCGGCCGGGTCAAACAGTGCCAGAAGCGGAATGAGATCCAACATGCTTAATTGTTTTTAGAGGGTGTTTTAAACGTTTATGAATTTTTAAGATGCGATTCTTTCGCGAGACCGGCGCGGGGAATGGCGCGGCTCAGAGGAGTCCGGCCTTAAGAAACAGTTTCCGGTAGGCTTCGGCCTTTTTCTCGACAGCAAGCGGATAGGCCCGCGAAGTGGATGGCATACGGGTCATCTCCAGAGTGCGCCCGTCGGCGGGCCATGTCACCGTGACCCACTCGCCGATGGCCGGCACACGGGTTCCGGTTATCGACGCAAGCACTCCGGCGGCTTTCTCGCCGGTGGTGGCAAGGCAGCGGCAGTCCGGCATACGTTCAAGCAAGGCTCCGAGGCAGACCGGCTCGACGATTTCAAGAAACTTGTCGGAGGCGTTGTCCTTGAGGCGCACAACCGCGGCGGCGGTGTCGTGGAGAGCAATCCCCTTTTCCTCAAGAAAGGCTCTTATCCGCACCTCGTCGAAACTGCCGTCGGAGAGGCGGAAATGGTTGACATCGTCATGGAAAATGATCCCCATGACGCGCCAGAAGTCGTTGGTCTTGTTGGGGTAATAGAACTCCATCGACCAGCGCAGCGGTTTAGGCGGAAAGGTCCCCATGATCAGGACCTTGGCCTGGGCCGGAATAAAGGGAGGAAAAGGATGGCGCTCTATTTTCCTGTCATTCGTATCCATTGTTGTCGAAAGAGTAGTGAATGATTACGCGAGAACTCCGTCGGCTACCGCATCGGCAAGGCGGACACATTCGGCCAGGGCCTCGGCTCCGGGAGCATGCTTTGCTTCAACTGAAACAACAGCGTCGTTATAAAGTTTACTTTCGTCAAAAAGTTGGTTGATGCGCTTTACCGACTGTGAGGCCCAGGTGAAAGAGCCGAAAGTCCCTATCACACGGTTTTTCAGCTCACGGGTCTTTATGGCTGTCATCACGGCCTCAACCGGCGGAAAGAGTGTCATGGAATATGTCGGCGCGCCGATCACAAGGCCTTTGAAACGGAAAATGTCGCTCAGGATATAAGAGAGATGCGAGACAGAGGCGTTGTGCACACGGATATTCCTGATGCCTCTCTCCGCCAGACGTGAGGCAATCGCCTCAGCCATTTCGGCAGTGTTGCCATACATCGAGCCGTAGACGATCGTCACGCCCTCTTCCCCCTCGTAGCGGCTCAGGCGGTCATAGATCGAAACAATCCGGTCAATGTGTTCGTGCCAGACAGGACCGTGGGTCGGGCAGATATAGCTGATCTCCAGCGCCGACGTTTTCGCAAGGGCTTTCTGGACGAACATGCCGTATTTCCCGACAATGTTCGAGTAGTAGCGGTACATTTCCGGGATGTAAGGCTCGATGTTCATATCGCTGTCGGTCACAGCGCCGTTGAGCGCGCCGAAACATCCGAACGCGTCACCGGCGAAAAGGACCGCACGTTCAGGGACATACGTCATCATGGTCTCCGGCCAGTGGACCATCGGGGTCATCACAAATTTCAATGTCAGGCCGCCGAGGTCAAGACTGTCGCCGTCGGCGATCTTCAGCAGATTGTCCTCGATGCCATAGAAGCCCTTCACCATTTCAAGAGTCTTGGCATTTCCGACGATCACCATATCGGGAAACATGCTGCGCAGCACTTTGACGGATCCTGAGTGGTCAGGCTCCATGTGGTTGATGACCAGATAGTCAGGAGCATCTACTCCGATGGCCGCGTTGATGTTTTCGCGCAGACGGTCACAGGCGCTGATCTCGACGCCGTCGATCAAGGCTGTCTTCTCGCTGCCCCTGACAATATATGAATTATAACTTACGCCGTCGGGCAGAGGCCAGAGAGCCTCGAAGCGATGGGTTGTGCGGTCATTGACGCCGACATAATGGATTCCGTCGCAAATATGTTTGATGTTCATGTCTTGCTTTCTTTTACCTCAGAGGTGTGTTTCAAAATGTACCTTCAAAAAGCATGACGAGCCGAAGGAATTCGTTTCCCACGGCTCGCCATTGTTATGTGTTATGGGGTGTCAGCCGTATCTGACTGACCGGAATATTATTCCTTGATACGTTCAACGTATGAACCGTCGCGGGTGTCGACACGCACCTTGTCACCGATGTTGCAGAAGAGGGGCACACGGATCTCAGCGCCTGTTTCGAGAGTTGCAGGCTTGAGGGTGTTGGTTGCGGTGTCACCCTTGATGCCGGGTTCGGTGTAGGTGATTTCGAGCACTACGCTGGTGGGCATCTCGCAAGTGAGGATGGTCTCGGAAGCTGCGTGAACCATAGCTTCGCAGATGTCACCTTCCTTGAGGAACTGCACTCCGTCGATGCTTTCGCCGGGGAGGGCTACCTGCTCGAAAGTTTCGGTGTGCATGAAGTTGTAGCCCATGTCATCCTTGTAGAGATACTGGTAGGGGCGACGCTCGATGCGCACTTCGTTGACCTTCACACCTGAGTTCCAGGTCTTGTCGAGAACTCGGCCGGTCTTTACGTTCTTAAGTTTTGTGCGGACGAAAGCGGGGCCTTTGCCGGGCTTTACATGAAGGAATTCAACGATGAAAAAGTAGTTGCCGTCGATGTCGAGGCACATACCGTTTTTAAAGTCAGCAGTTGTTGCCATGAATTGTGGTAATGGTGTTGAGATTATTAATCAGAATGTAAGTGGAGAAGAGAGTCTGTCAGTGGCTTGCGGGGCAGGCGGCTCTCAGGTGAGTCGCTTACTTGCCACAGCCGTCACAGCCGCAGGCATCGTCGCCTCCGCAGCCGTTGTCGCCGCAACCGCCGCAGCAGCCGCCTCCGCAGCTGGGGTGCAGCTCTTCGGGAGTCGCGTCACGGACAGTGACCACCTTGCCCTTGAAACGGAGGTCTTTGCCTACGAGGGGATGGTTGAAGTCCATGATGACATGTTCGGCGGTGACTTTCTTGACTTTTCCGGTGATGCGAAAGCCGTCGGCTGTCATCATCGGGATATAGGCGCCTTCGCAGATTGTCTCGGCGTCGAATTTTCCGTCGACCATGAAGATGCTCTTGCTGAGCTCGGCCACGTCGTCGGGGTTATAGGGGAAACCCTCGCCGGCATTGACGGGAACGTCGAATTCACGGCCTTGTTCGAGACCATCGAGAGCGCGTTCCAAAGGAAGGATCATGCCTTTGGTCACACCGAAAATGAAGCGTTCGGGCTCATCTTCGGTGACATTATGAACGAGTGTTTCAGTGCCGTCGGGAGCGACCTCAAAGAGATCGTAGCTTATTTCGACATATTTGCCGGGGAGAATCTTTTCCATAATTTTCAGTTTTGTTTAGTCGGTTCAACTTCAGATCAGCTCCTGAGAGATTCAGGCTTCTCCTTCAGTGACACCGGCGAGATCGGGGTCGATCATGATACGTCCGCAGTATTCGCAGACGATGATTTTCTTGTGCATCTTGATCTCCATCTGCTTCTGGGGCGGGATGCGGTTGAAGCAGCCGCCACAGGCGTTGCGCTGGATGTAGACCACTCCAAGACCGTTGCGGGCGTTCTTGCGGATACGCTTGAAGGCTGTGAGTGTGCGGGCGTCGATCTTGGGTTCGAGTTCCTTGGCCTGGAGACGCAGACGCTCTTCGTCCTTCTTGGTTTCAGAGACGATCTCCTCAAGCTGCTGACGCTTGTCGGCAAGGATGTGATTGCGGTCGGCGAGGGTTTCCTCTGCGGCGGCAATATCGGCATTCTTGTTGTCGATCTCGCGGGCAAACTGGTTGATGCGCTTCTCGGAGAGCTGAATTTCGAGGGTCTGATATTCAATCTCTTTAGATAACAGATCAAACTCGCGATTGTTGCGGACATTGTCGAGCTGCTGCTTGTAGGTGGCAATCTGTGCCTGAGCCTGCTCGATGTTGTTTTTCTCCTTGGCCGATTTGAGGCGGAGTTCCTCGATCTCGGCTTTGAATTTATCGACACGGGTGTGAAGGCCCTCGATGTTGTCCTCCAGGTCGCGGACTTCCTCAGGAAGCTCGCCGCGGATGGTCTTGATGCGGTCGATCTCCGAAAGGATGGTCTGAAGTTCATAAAGAGCGCGAAGACGCTGCTCAACAGAAAGGGTCTGGTCGGTTTTATTTTGCTCTATCGCCATATTGGTATATGTGGATTTTTTATTTTTCAGACGTAGCGCACAGGGTTGTGCTCGGCACATGACTGCCGGACTGCAAAGTTAGGAAATTTTTCTGAAACAATGGCCGAAAAAATTGACTTAGTGCAGATTTCGCTCTCGAAATGGCCGACATCAACTATCAGTATGTCGTGTCCGAAATCGACAAAGTCGTGATAACGGACATCGGAGGTGATGTAGGCGTCGGCTCCCGCGGCAATGGCGTCGGGGATGAATTCTCCGCCCGATCCGCTGCAAAGAGCCACATTCTGCACCCCCCGCGAGGCTCTGTCAGGGTCTGACACTCGGATCGATTCGGCCCGGTAGACCTCCTTGACGCGCCTGAGGAAGTCGTCTTCCGGAAGCGCGCAGTGGAAGTCGCCGATCACTCCGAGTCCGGTCGAGGGATCGGCCTGACGCGGCGAGAGGACCTGAATATCCATCAGGCCCAACATCTCTCCGAGGCGGTGGGAGACTCCTGCCGGGGCGTTGTCGAGGGCCGTGTGGGAGGAGTAGATGTAGATCCCGTGGCGGATGGCCTTGAGCAGGGCAAGCTGGTTGGGCCTGTCTGGCGAAATCTGTTTCAGTCCGTGGAACAGCAGAGGATGGTGGGAGACAATGAGGTTGCAGCCTTCCCTGACGGCTTCGTCGACAACCGCCGGGGTCACGTCAAGACAGAACATGACTCCCGTGCAGCTGTTCAACTCGGATGCAGGGCGCAACTGCCAGCCGGTGTTGTCCCACTTTTCCTGAAGCGAGCGCGGGGCAAAGGCTTCGATGCACTCTGTTATTTCACAGATTTTCGGCTCTGTCATGGGCCTTATTCCTTTTCTTTGAGATCGAGACGGATGCTGAGTTCGTCGAGCTGCGAATCGTCGATGGCAGCGGGGGCGTCGATCATCATGTCGCGACCTGAGTTGTTCTTGGGGAAGGCGATGACGTCGCGGATCGAGTCGAGACCGGCGAGGATGCTGACAAAGCGGTCGAAACCGAATGCGAGACCTCCGTGAGGGGGTGCGCCGTACTTGAAGGCGTTCATCAGGAAGCCGAATTTATACTGGGCGTCCTCTTCGGTGAGACCGAGCAGACGGAACATCTTGTCCTGAAGTTCGGCTTCGTGGATACGGATCGAGCCGCCGCCGAGTTCGTTGCCGTTGACAACCATGTCATAGGCAGTTGCACGGACTGCGCCGGTGTCGCTGTCGAGCAGATGGATGTCTTCGGGGTTGGGCGATGTGAAGGGATGGTGCATCGCATAGTAGCGCTGGGTCTCTTCGTCCCATTCGAAGAGGGGGAAGTCGACAACCCAGAGACAGGAGAAGTTCTGCGGATCGCGCAGGCCCAAACGCGAGCCCATCTCAAGACGCAGTTCGCAGAGCTGCTTGCGGGTCTTCATTGTCTGGCCGGCGAGAATGAGCATGAGGTCGCCTGCCTTGGCGCCTGCACGGTCGGCCCAGGCGCGGAGATCGTCTTCGGTGTAGAATTTGGATACTGAGGATTTGATCGAGCCGTCAGCTTCGAGCTTGACCCACATCAGCCCCTTGGCGCCGATCTGCGGACGCTTCACGAAGTCGGTCAGCTGGTCAAGCTGCTTGCGGGTGTAGTCCGCGCAGCCGGGAGCCACGATGGCGCCGACATATTCGGCATCGTCGAGCACGGCGAAGCCTTTGCCTCCGGTCAGGTCCTTGATCTCGACAAATTCCATGCCGAAACGGGTGTCGGGCTTGTCGGAACCGTAGAGACGCATTGCGTCGGCCCATGTCATGCGGGGGAAGGGTTCGGTGAAGTCGATGTCCTTTACATATTTAAATATGTGTTTGACGAGGCCTTCGAACATCTGGAGAACGTCTTCCTGATTGACAAACGACATTTCACAGTCGATCTGGGTGAATTCAGGCTGACGGTCGGCACGGAGGTCTTCGTCACGGAAACATTTTACGATCTGGAAGTAGCGGTCGAATCCGCTGACCATCAGGAGCTGCTTGAAGGTCTGGGGAGACTGGGGCAGAGCATAGAACTCGCCGGGATTCATGCGCGAGGGGACCACGAAGTCACGTGCGCCTTCCGGAGTCGACTTGATCAGCACCGGAGTCTCCACTTCGAGGAAGCCCTTCGAGTCGAGATAGCGGCGGATTTCGAAAGCCATGCGGTGGCGCAGTTCGAGATTGGCGCGGACGCAGTTGCGGCGCAGGTCAAGATAGCGGTATTTCATGCGCAGATCGTCGCCGCCGTCGGTTTCGTCCTCGATGGTGAACGGGGGCACTTCGCTTCGGTTGAGCACCTTGAGCTCAGAGGCGATGATCTCGATGTCGCCGGTCGGGAGGTTGGGATTCTTGCTGGTGCGTTCGGCTACATTGCCGGTGATCTGCACCACGAATTCACGACCGAGATGATTGGCGGCCTCGCAGAGAGCTGCGTCGTTCTCGACATTAAACACCACCTGGGTAATACCGTAGCGGTCACGCACGTCCACAAAGGTCATGCCACCCATTTTTCGGGCGCGCTGCACCCAGCCGGCGAGGGTAACTTCCTGTCCGGCATCACTGAGGCGGAGTTCTCCGCATGTTTTCGTTCTATACATAAGAACCTGATATGGTTTTTGATTTAATCCGGTTAAAAATCTGCATCAGACATTGCCCAAGACGCAAGCCCTCAGCTTCAAAGGTGCAAAATTACAAAGAATCGCATAGAAAATCAAAAAAAATTGCAGGAGGGGAAGTGTTATGCCCACGTTTCAGGTTCTTCAATGTTTCCGTCCTCTTCATCTGTTGCCATGTCTTCGTCCCCGGCAGCTTCATCTCCATCAAATACAGGCCCCCACTTTGCAAGGACGATAATGCTCAGTTCATAGAGGGCATAGATCGGAATTGTGACCAAAATGAGGGTAAAAAGGTCAGGAGGAGTGATGATCGCCGCGATTATCATGATCAGGACAAACGCATATGAGCGATATTGTCGCAAAGTCACAGCTCCGATAAAACCCATCTTGCCAAGGACAAAAGCGAAGACGGGCAACTGGAATACGATCCCCATAAGGAATGTCAACGTCGTAAACGTGGAGATATAGGAATCGAGGGTGATGGTGCTTACGATTTCTTCATCGACCTGATAGGTGGCCAAAAACTGGAATGAGATCGGGAACAGCACGAAATAGCTCATCAGTAGGCCAAGGATGAAGAAGAGGTAGATGACTCCTGCCACGAGATAGGAATACCGCTTTTCACTTTCATACAGAGCGGGAGAGACGAACCGGAAAAGTTCGAACAAGATATACGGAGAGGCAAGCAAAGCGGCAAGGAGGCACGACACCGTTATATGGGTCATAAACTGAGCCGACAGTTCGGTGCTTATGAGTGGAATGTGATATTCCGCAAAGTGAAAGTCCCACCCCAAATGCTGTAAAAGCGATTCGATTGTGCGGAATGTGCAGAAGTCACAGTTGTGCGGTGCAAGGAGGATGGCGAATGTCTCCGTTTTGAAGCAAAAGATGACACATGCCAGGATTATAACCACACATAGAATCCGGAAAAGCATCTTGCGCAGAATGTCAAGATGACCTCCGAATGTCAGAAGTCCATTGGCAATTTCCGACTGGCTCACTTTTCAGGCTCCAAGTTTTCAGCCGGATGCTGATTCTGTTGAGCATCGGCACGTCGCTGAATCTCTTCTTCGACACGACGGTTCATCTCCTCCTCGGTCGGCTCATTCATGCCTTCCTTAAAGCTTTTCACGCCTTTGCCCATTCCTTTCATGAGCTCAGGCAACTTCTTTCCTCCAAAAATCAGGAGAATAACGGCGCTGATCAGAATAATCTCAGTCGTGCCGATCATACATATTACCATATATAATTTTATTCCGGAGTTATCAAATAGATTGTACAATCGTCAAAATTAATTTCCCAATTTCCATTTTCTGCGCTCTCCCAATTGTATTTGGCGGAAGTTGAGGCCCACCAATTCTGAAATCGGTTACTTGTCACACCAAGATCCAGGACAAGATGTTCATATAGTTCGGTATTATCGGCTGTTAAAATTTTGGCGAGTTCATTAAGACCGTTGCGGCGCTCAAAAAGTGATTGGATTTCATCGCGTTCGGCTTCCGTCACACGACCTACTGCTTTTTTCATCGTTTTATTCGTTTTAATTGTTTGCAAATTTGTCAAATGGATCAAGATAAGTAAGTTCGGGAATTTCTTTTCCGGGTAGGAACTGTCCTATTTCCCGAATATTAGCAAGAAGTAAGCGCGAAGCATTACGTTCAATATGAGCCATGACACACTGTTCGTGACTCGGCGTATTGACCTCAAGAGTCATCTTGCGGTTAAGCCAAACACAACGTTTGCACTGCCAGCTATCACATGTCCGACAAATAGGGGCATATTCAAGTTTATAAAGATGTCGGTTCTTTATATCCAATCCGATTTCAATATCTCCGACTGAAAAGCCATCTCCGTCAAAATAAAAAGCCGGACATAGATAAAATTTGCCATCAGGACAAAGCGATATGGATTCATAACCGGCATTGCAGTTGTTCATTTTATCAAGAATAATCCGATCAGTCAACAGATTGAACTGTACATAATGATTTTTCGTATATTCTTCCTTTACACATCCCGCCAAGTCATCAAGAAATCTACCATATACCTCATTAAGCGAATCATTATATTTTTCTACATCTGTCGGAATTACTGTTACACGATTAACTTTTTCGATCAGACCTTTGATCTTCTCAACTGCGTCAATCAGATCTGACAGTTTTCCTCTGACCACATAAGCGGTATCAGTCTTATCAGCAATAAGTTCCAACTTTTTCAAATCTGAAATGACAATTACGTCGGAATCAGATTTTTCAACTTCATCACGACGTCCATACGGCATTATAGAGGCATGATAGACCGTTTCGATTATATCCTTGTACTCCTGTGGCAGCTCATAGTCCGGGAATAAGAACTGAAATGTGACATTCTCTTTCATGCCCCATTCAATTCCACTTTTCAGTGTCTCAAGCGGGATAAGCCGAGACTTTGACGAGGGATTGGAGTAATGGCAATAAGAGACAGATGTGTCATCAAGCTGTATAATGAGATATTTAATCATAAGCGACTCTCAAAAATAGACAAATAAATTCGTTCAAAAAAACGACTTCCAACAAAGTTTCAGCTTATACCGGATTCAGCATGGCTGATTAATATCAGGCCTTTTATTTTCTCGAAATTCATCCACGCAATTTTCTTTTTCCAGTTTTCGATAGAGTTTATTCCAATAATAATTATTGGCTCTGACACGCGCTTTGTGCATCTTGCATATAGCAGTCGAACGCTGGAAAACTGTTGGAGTGTCAGCGGCATCGTAGTTTTCTCCCTGACACCATGCACATCCGCTCGCCACATCACAGTCAATACATTCTTGCGGAGACTGAATGAGTCGGTCAAGGGTCAAAAACGGACGCAATTTATTTTTATCAATGCCATCATTGACGTTTCCAATTATAATAGGCTTCTTTTCGCGAAGAGAATAGGCAGCAAAACGAGTGCACGGATAAAAATTACCTGCGGCATCAATAGATAACATACGTCCTGCGCCACACCAATTCTGATTTTCAAGAACTTTATCCAACGGCTTGCCTATATGTTCTGCAAAAAATGAGCAAGCATAATCTTCATACAAATCGCTATCTATAATTGCGTCAGCCAATTCTATCAGCTGATTTTCAAAGAGAATATCGTCACCCTCTTTCCAAACATTCTCAAAGACAACATTTATGTTCACCTCATGTATTCCAAGTGAATAAAGGTGAAGAACCGATTCTTTGATATATGAAATATCGGCAGAACTGATTGTAACCTTTGTTCCTCCGACAGGGAACTGGGAAAGCCACAAGGGAATATTCTTTACAACAGAATCATAACTTCCTCTTTCCGGGCCATCGCTCTTCCAAATTCGGTTAAGATCATGTTTTTTCTTTGTTCCGTCAATTGTAATGCCAATGGAGAGATGATCATAATTCTTAGCAATAAATTTCTGGACTGCTTCGGAATCATAGTTTATGCCATTCGTTGAAAATGAAAAACGATAAGAGTCAAACCAATGATGATTAAGCCTAAACAATTCGAATTTTATATAATCACAAATTCGATCTATCAATTCGATCTCAAGGAATGGTTCGCCACCTATAAAATCAAAGATCACCGAATGAGTAGAGAACAAAACATCATCCTCATGAGCCAAAATATAGTCAATCGCTTGTTTGGCAACATCAAATGGCATCCGCTCTTTTTCATTCTTTCCTACAAGGTAACAATATTTGCAGGCAAGTTGACAATCTTTTGTCACAATGAATGTTATATTCTTTGCACTTCCGTCTTTCCACTGTACCGCTCGATTATGAATTTTGGCCATAACATATTTAATTGCTAAAAGGATTTATTAATCCCAAGGATTTTTAGCAGTTCCCTTGCAGCCATTATGGCAGAAGTTAAGACATGAATCTGAACAATAATTCACACAGCCTGTACAATATCCAGTACACCCTCCTGTACAGCCCAAGCATTGACCTGTACATCCAGCAGTACAATCATTAGAACAGTATCCGCCACAACCACCTACGCAGCCTCCACTACAATCATTGCAATTCTTATTATATCCTTTTGGCATTGCTTTAGCAATAATAGGCATATTAGCCAATGCGATAGCGCCGAGGATAGGCAACGCACCCTTGGCGGCATTCTTGAAGAACTGGCGTCTTGACTGAAGTTCTTCGTTTTTGTTTTGTTTCATGATTTTTAATCAAGCCCTATAAGCTCCCCGTATTCGGGCTGATTGGTTCATACAAAAAAAGCGTAGGAGTCTGTATCTGTTACCGTCCTACGTTCAGAGGCTTCTCGCATTGCCCTAATAAAGTCGGACGGCAACGCAGAAGCCCACGCTTGTATATGCAATAAATGCCCCGGCCATATTCCTCTCGGAATACGATGCCGGATGCAGGATATTACACATCCACGGGCATCTACCGTTGCTCAATCCTTGACTTTATTATGAAATTTTGCGAGAATTTCTGAACGTCAAGAATCAGCGCGGATAAACGCTTTTCAATTATGTCTTTTGCATTCCCGCCCACGTGACCCATATCGGGCTTCTGCGGACGATATGCGTTGGCAAAGATATGGAGTATTTTTCATTTCGGCAATAGGGCGGAGAAAATATTTCTGATTTTCAGCGGGATTGACAAGGTGGATAATTAAAGCAATATGGCGGGATGGTGAATGTTTCGCACCTACGGCGCTCTTGTTATTGTGGGGATGCTATGATACCACAGCTGCGGACTCCTCTGGAGCCCTTGCAGTGGCCTGGATTCGCCCCGCCGCTACGCGGCTCGCCTGGAAAGTCCCGTTTCGGGAGGGCTTTGAGGTCCTGAGCTCCTCCAACCCCCACGCGGCTTGCCTGGAAAGTCCCGTTCCGAGATGGTAGGGTCAGGCTGGCCGCGTAGCGGTCAGGAGAGTTCAGGCCACTGCAAGGGCTCCAGAGGAGTCCGCAGCTGTGGTATCCCTAAAGCCATCTCCACCACCAAGAGCGCCGTAGGTGCGAAACTCATCGTCCATCTCAAATCATCGCAGCAAAAAAACACGTAGGTGCGGAACTTATCGCTCATCTCAAATCATCGCAGCAAAAAAAACACGTAGGTGCGGAACAAGCGGGATGACTGCGGGTGTGCGGGTGGGGATAAAGGACTATTAACCTATTTTATAGCAGGTTTTAACATTTTTGACGCGTTTTCTTTGTTATTTCCGTAAAAGGCCGTAAATTTGCCTTATCACCATAGAAAAACTATCTGTCCGGCAAATGCGGCCTTTCCGCAGTGCCGCCAACATGAAAAATCATTTATACTTTCCCCTATAATTAATATGGAAAACGAACAACTGCTTAAAGAAGTCACAGCCAAAGCTCAAGTATGGCTGGGTGACGGTTATGACGAAGAAACACGTCAGGAGGTTCAGCGAATGCTTGACGCTGAGGATAAGACAGAACTAATCGAATCTTTCTACAAGGATCTTGAATTCGGCACAGGCGGTCTGCGCGGCATCATGGGTGCAGGCTCTAACCGAATGAACATCTATACTGTCGGCGCTGCGACCCAGGGCCTGGCCAACTATCTGAAAGAGGCTTTCAAGGATCTGCCCGAAATCAGCGTGGCTGTCGGCCATGACGTGCGCAACAACTCGCGCAAGTTCGCCGAGATCGTTGCCGATATTTTCTCTGCAAACGGTATCAAGGTATATCTTTTTGACAGCTTCCGCCCCACCCCGGAACTTTCGTTCGCCATCCGCCACTTCGGTTGCCAGAGCGGTGTGAACATCACTGCCTCACACAACCCGAAGATCTACAACGGCTACAAGGCTTACTGGGAAGACGGCGCGCAGATCATCGCTCCCCACGACGTCAACATCATCGACCATGTCAACCGCATCAAGAGCGTCAAGGAGATCAAGTTTGACGGCGACAAGTCGAAGATCCAGATCATCGGCGCCGATGTGGACAAGGTGTATCTCGACAAGATCAAGGAACTGTCACTCAGCCCCGACGTGATCGAACGCCATAAGGATCTGAAGATCGTCTACACTCCGATCCACGGCACAGGCGTAGAGCTGATTCCGGATTCACTCCGCAACTACGGCTTCACCAACATCATCCACGTTCCGGAACAGGACGTTCCGAGCGGCGACTTCCCCACCGTCGAATCGCCCAACCCCGAAGTTCCTTCGGCAATGGCTATGGCCATCGAGAAGGCCAAGGAGGTCAACGCCGACATCGTCATGGCTTCCGACCCTGACGCTGACCGTATCGGCTGTGTGATCCGCGACAACAGCGGCGAATATGTGCTGCTCAACGGCAACCAGATCGTGATGATCCTCCTGAACTACATCATCACCCGCAACAAGGAACTCGGTCTGCTCAAGGGCAACGAATTTGCCGTGAAGACAATCGTGACCACCGAGACCATCAAGGCAATCTGCGAGGCGATGAATGTCCGTCTGTTCGACTGCTACACCGGCTTCAAATGGATCGCTGCCGTTATGCGCGACAATGAGGACGTGCTCCGCTACCTCGGCGGCGGCGAAGAGAGCTACGGCTTCCTGGCCGAGACTTTCTGCCGCGACAAGGACGCTGTCTCAGCTATCTCACTGATGGCCGAAGCCTGCGCATGGGCCAAGGACAAGGGCATGGACTTCCAGGCCATGCTTGCCGACATCTATCTGAAATATGGTTTCAGCCACGAAGTAGGCGTGTCTGTCGTCCGTCCGGGCAAGACCGGTGCCGAAGAGATCCAGGCCATGATGAAGAGCTTCCGCGAGAATCCGCCCAAGACTCTTGCAGGCAGCCCCGTCAAGACCATCAAGGACTACGGCTCACTCAACCTCATCAACGTCGACACCAACACTACCGAGAAACTCGACTTCCCCTGCACTTCAAACGTGCTCCAGTATTTCACTGAAGACGGCTCGAAGGTTTCTGTACGTCCTTCCGGAACAGAACCCAAGATCAAGTTCTACATGGAAGTCAAGGTTCCGATGGAGAAGGTCGAGGACTACGACAAGTGCGGCAAACTCGCCGAAGAAAAGATCGAGGCCCTGAAGAAGGATCTCGGCATCGCATGATGAATGAATAATGCAATCCTCAACCTGCAATGCAGGTGATACAGAGGGCATCTGATGCAAAACGGCAACGGAACCAAACCATCCATAGTTCATTTCCGTTATCAATGCATCGGGTGCCCCTCTTTCTTTATTCAAGAGGTTGTTTAAAACAATCTCTAACCACCCTATTAAGCTCCTGCCCAATCCCCCACCAAATTACCTTTCTGTTTGTCCATGACCACGACCTCAGGTTTCAGCTCTGTGCTCCAGAATATTGTCAATGCCGTCAGCGGTGTGCTGACGGACTATGTGCTGGTATTTGTCCTACTGGCCGCCGCGATCTTTTTCACCGTCATGACGCGCGGAGTCCAGTTCCGTATGATCGGCGAGATGCTCAGGCTGCTCGTCCGCTCAGGCAAGAAAGACAACGACCGGCGCAAGAACGATGCCCCGGCCCACGGCAATATCAGCTCTTTTCAGGCCTTTGCCCTGTCAATCGCCTCGCGCGTAGGCACCGGGAATCTCGCCGGAGTGGCCTCGGCGATAGCTTTAGGAGGTCCCGGCGCTGTGTTCTGGATGTGGGTGATAGCAATTCTTGGAGCGGCAAGCGCATTCGTGGAGTCGACCCTCGCACAGCTGTTCAAGGTCAAGGGCGACAAATCGTTCATGGGAGGCCCTGCATATTACATTCAGAAGGGGCTTCACAAGCGCTGGTGGGCCGTTACGTTTGCCGTGCTGATCACCCTTACATTCGGTTTTGCCTTCAATTCGGTGCAGTCCAACACGATTTCCGATGCCCTGGCCTCATCGTTTGCCATCCCGCGCGAGGCAACGGCCTGGGGACTCTGCCTGCTGACTCTCGCCATCATCTGGGGCGGCGTGCAGCGCATCTCGCGCGTAAGCGAGGTTGTGGTTCCGGTTATGGCCATAGCTTACATTGTGCTTGCCGTGGTGATCATTGCGATCAACATCGGCCGCTTCCCTGAAATCCTGATGCTGATTGTCAGCAATGCCTTCGGCGCCAATGAGGTTTTAGGCGGAACGGTGGGTGCGGCAATGGTCATGGGGATCAAACGCGGTCTCTTCAGCAATGAGGCGGGCGAAGGTTCAACTCCCAACGCTGCGGCTACGGCTTCGGTGAGCCATCCGGTGAAGCAGGGGCTGATCCAGACGCTCGGTGTCTACACGGATACTCTGCTGGTCTGCACCGCGACGGCTTTTATCATCCTTTGCAGCGGTATTTTCGAGGAGGGTCATGACGGTATCGTCCTGACGCAGCATGCAATTGATGCCGGACTTGGCGGGGGCCATCGCTACGGGTCGATTTTCGTGAGCATCGCAATTTTCTTTTTCGCGTTCACAAGCATCATCGCCAATTATTACTACGGTGAGACCAATATCCGTTTTATCCGCAACAGTGACCTGGCGATCAAGGTCTATCGTCTTCTTGTCGGGGCTATTGTCTATGCCGGGGCGGTGGTTTCGCTTGATCTTGTGTGGGGTTTCGCTGATATCACTATGGCTCTGATGACTCTCTGCAATCTTGCGGCTATCATTTTGCTCGGTAAATATGCGATCCGTCTGCTCAGGGATTATCAGGCACAGAAACGTGCCGGGAAGGATCCGGTCTACCATTCGTCGACCATTCCGGAAATCGCCGACGAGACGGAGTGTTGGGAGTAAGATGGTAAATCGGTGTCCTGACGGACACCTTTATTTATTGTATAAATCATTAACCCGTGACACCCTGCGCTGCGCGCGGGTGTCACGGGCTATATGTAAATCGGCGTCCTGACGGACGCACGGGGGATGCGTAATCCTGCATCCTACGGACGCGCGAGCCGATTATTCCGGACGCTTTGAAAAGCGCCACGGGCAACCGGGCGGTTATTCCTCGGTTCCGGCGAATTCCATCAGGTAGGCTTTGATGAAGGCGTCGAGGTCGCCGTCCATCACTCCGCCTACGTCGCTGGTCTGATAGTTGGTGCGGTGGTCTTTGACTCGGCGGTCGTCGAAGACGTAGCTGCGGATCTGCGATCCCCATTCGATCTTCATCTTTCCGGCTTCGATCTTGGCCTGCTCCTGGAGACGGTGCTGAAGCTCCTTGTCATAGAGAATGGAGCGCAGCTGACGCATGGCGTTTTCCTTGTTCTTGGGCTGGTCACGGGTCTCGGTGTTCTCGATGAGAATCTCTTCCTGCTCGCCGGTGTAGGGGTCGGTGAACTGGTAGCGCAGACGCACACCGGATTCGACCTTGTTGACGTTCTGACCGCCTGCGCCGCCCGAACGGAAGGTGTCCCACGAGAGCAGGGCCGGATCAACCTTGACCTCAATCGTGTCGTCGACAAGCGGGGTGACGAATACAGAGGCGAATGAGGTCATGCGCTTGCCCTGGGCATTGTAAGGCGAGACGCGGACAAGACGGTGGACGCCGTTTTCGCTCTTGAGGTAGCCATAGGCGAAATCGCCCTCGACGTTGATCGTGCAGGACTTGATACCGGCTTCGTCGCCTTCAAGAAGGTTGGCGATCGAGGTCTTGTAGCCGTGGTCCTCACACCAGCGCAGATACATGCGCATGAGCATCGAGGCCCAGTCCTGGCTTTCGGTACCGCCGGCACCGGAATTGATCTTGAGCACGACTCCGAGCTTGTCCTCCTCGCGGCGAAGCATGTTGCGCAGTTCGAGGTTCTCGATCTTGGTGATGGCGTCGGCATAAAGCGCGTCGATCTCCGACTCTTCGACGAGGCCTTCTTTCAGGAAGTCCCATGCGATCTGGAGTTCGTTGACAATCTTGTCGATCTCCTCGTAGCCTTCGATCCAGGCCTGGAGATCCTTGATTTTCTTCATCTGGGCCTGAGCTTCTTTAGGATGTTCCCAGAAATCAGGCACATGGGTGCGGAGTTCTTCCTCCTCTACTTGGATTTTCTTGCTGTCGATGTCAAAGATACCTCCTCAGCGCCAGCTTGCGCTCAAAAGTCTCTTTTAATTGTTCCTGAGTAATCATAATTGTTTTATTCAGTCGCTTGGTTAATATTTCGTTGTCTTTTTGAATTTTCCGGATACAAAGGTAAGCATAATTTTCCACCCGCGAAAACAGCGGGCGGCGGAAGGGGATGCGGCGAGGATGCGGGAGCCGGGGACTGTTTTCGCAGCGGTCAGCCGAAAAGGTTCAGCCGATGGCGGTTGAGAATGACATAGAGGATGACCGGAACGCCTATGACCGGGGTGATGGCGTTGATCGGGATGATGCCGCGCGATCCGGGCAGGACGCTCAGAAGCACACATAGCAGGCCGAGTGAAGCTCCGGCGAGGGCCGTGGCGGGCATGAGTATCAGATGGCGGGTGCTGCGTGTGAGCAGACGCGCCACGTGAGGCACGACCATGCCGACAAAAGCGATCGGACCGCAAAAGGCTGTCACGACGGCTGTCAGGATGCCCGAAAGGAGCAGAAGCCTGTTGCGCGAGCGACGCACATCGACTCCGAGGTTTGCCGCATAGGAATCGCCAAGGAGCATGGCGTCAAGAGGCTTGACCATCAGCATCGAGAGCGCTATAAAGATGACTGCGACCGGGGCAAAGACCAGCAGGCGCGGCAGCGAGACTCCCGAAAAGGATCCGAGACCCCAGATGACAAAGGAATGAACCCCCTCCTGAGTCGCGAAGAAGTTGAGCAGCGAGACTGCCGAGGAACTGAGATAGCCGACAAGGATGCCGACGATCAGCAGCATGGTCGATGAGTTGAGGATCCGCGAAAAGCCAAGCAGCAGTCCCAGAACGAGCATTGCGCCCGCAACGGCGGCGACAATTATGCCTACCGACTCGCCGATGAAACCCAGCGAACCGCCGAACGCAAGCATGACCACGGCCACTCCGAGGCTCGATCCGGTCGAGACACCAAGGATCGAGGGTCCAGCAAGCGGATTGGCGAAAGTGGTCTGGAGCATCAGGCCTGCAATGGCAAGCGATGCACCGGAAATGAGGGCCACAATGGCGGTGATCAGACGGGAACCGATGACGATCACAGGCCAGGAGGGACGCGAGGCATCTCCGCCGGTCAGGATCGTCAGCACCTCGCGGGCCGGAATGTCGACCGACCCGATGAACAGACACAACACGAAGAGAATCAGCGTTGCACACAGAAGTCCCCAGAGCGACAGGCTCTCCCGGCGGGTAGACAATGAAGGAAGTCCGCTCATGGCTCTATCCGCTTATAATACCGCGTGGTATCGGTCCCGGCATAGTCCGGACCAAGGAAAAGCAGGATGTATTCCCGCAGGAGTTTTTCAGGATGGAAGGGAAAATCCTCGAACAGAGTGGAGGTCGAGGTGTCGGCGACATAGACCTCACCGCTCTTGAAAGCATCCATACGTGAGTTAAGCTCATAGGAGCTTTTGAGTTCAGAGAGAGTCAGTCCGGGACCGTAGTTGCGGATGAGCCAGATGTCAGCATCGCAGGCCTTGTCAAAAACCGACGAGAAATCAAGCTGGACAGAGCCTGAGTCCTGGGTTCCGGCCCAGGGATTGACACCGCCGGCATCAGTGATCAGGCGTGACATGTAGCTGCGCCCTCCGGGCACAAACCAGACGCCGTTCATCACCCTCTCGGTTATGACTTTCGGGTGAGACGCGGCCTCAGAGGCACGTGAGGCAAGAGCGCGGTAGTCGTCGGAGACTTTGCGCCAGATGCTGTCGGCCTCGGCCTCATGACCGTAGAGCGCGCCGAGAAGCCTGATCCATTCGGCCCGCGCGAGAGGAGTGGCCTCCATGTAGTCGGCACACTCGATGATCGGGAGTCCGAGGCTCTCGACAACTCCGTAGGATGAATTCTGATAGGGCGAGGCAAGGATGGCGTCGGGATTCAGCTCGGTCACTTTCTCGACGTCAGGCGACATCGAGGAGCCGACATCCACGATCGAGCCGCGGTCGAGCCCCTCGCGGATTTCCGGCATGGTGAAATAGGCGCCTTCGGCCACTCCGCTGACAGCAGCGATGGCACCGAGCTCTTTGACAGCACCCGCGTGGACCCCGGAGTAGACCAACGAACGTTTCAGCGGGACACGCACCAAGACTCCGTCGGGCAGATTTTCGGGGAGTCCGGCAGAATCAGGAAGCAGGACGTAGCGCTGAAGCAGTTTCGTACTGTCCCAGGGATTTTTGACATCGGCCACAAGGTAGCCGCCGCAGTCGACGAGGGTCAGCAGGCGGGCCTCGGATGTGAGGGTGTCACCGACAATGCCGGTGTCTGAAGCCGACGAGCCTTTGCAGCCGCAGAGAAAGCCTGCGGACAGAGCGGCTGACAGAAAGAGAGACAGGAATTTATGTTTCATTGATTCAGGGGGTCAGTATTCAGAGGGTGTTCAAGAGGTTGTTTTAGAGGTTGTTTAAAAACAATAGCTGTTTCCGGACCTACCTCTCAATACTTGACATCCCACAGGAAGAGAGCCTCACCGGGCATGGAGGTGCCTGCCGCACAGCGGTCGCGACGCTCGATCACCTCACGGAACTGCGCGATCGACATCTTGCCACGGCCTACTTCGACGAGAGTCCCGACGACGGCGCGCACCATGTTGCGCAGAAAACGGTCGGCGGTGATGATGAACACCCATTCGTGGTCACCGAGACGCTCCCAGCGCGCATAGCTCACGCGACAGATGTTGGTCTTGACATCCGTGTGGAGTTTTGAGAAAGAGGTAAAGTCAGAAGTCTCAAGCAGGATCTCGGCCGCACGGTTCATCGCATCGAAATCGAGCGACACCGGGGCCTTCCAGCTCAGAGGGTAGAAAAAGGGGGTCTTCTCCGTGACGGCATAATAATGGTAGGTGCGGCTGACGGCATCGAAACGGGCATGCTTGTCAGGGGCAACCTCATAGATCCGCTGCACGGCTATATCCTTGCCGACAACCGCATTGAGTTTCCTGACAAGTCCGTCAGGATCGTCCAGCGGAGTCTCAAGATCGAAATGGGCCACCATCATGCGGGCATTGACACCGGCATCAGTACGCCCGGCGCCGGTGATTTTCATCGCCCGGCGCAGAATCATCGACAAGGCATCCTCAAGCACGGACTGCACCGTGACTTCTCCCGGCTGACACTGCCAGCCGTGGAAAGGCGCGCCGCGATATGAAAGCTGCATGAAATATCTCATTGCCAAACCAGCGGAATCAGTCGGTAAGATCAGTCTTTTTCAATGTAAGTGTAGCCATAGAGGCCTGAGCGGTAGTTGCTCAGGAACTCGCGACCCTCCTCAGGAGTGATGCGTCCGGCTTTCATCGAGGCGGTCACCCAGGCTTCGACGTTGCGCACAAGTTTCTTGGGATTGAACTGCACGTAGTCAAGCACATCGGCCACAGTCTCGCCGTCGATTATACGGTCGATCTCATAGCGGTCCTTGTAGACGGAGATATGGACCGCGTTGGTGTCGCCGAAGAGATTGTGCATGTCGCCGAGGATCTCCTGATAGGCACCGACGAGGAAGACTCCGAGATAGTAAGGCTCGCCGGGTTTGACAGGGTGGACAGGGAGAGAACTTGCCGTACCGCCCTGCGAAGAGATGAAGTTCGAGATCTTGCCGTCGCTGTCGCAGGTGATGTCCTGAAGCGTACATGTGCGCGAAGGCTTTTCGTCAAGGCGCGAAAGCGGGATGATCGGGAACACCTGGTCGATGGCCCAGGAGTCGGTCAGCGACTGGAAGAGCGAGAAGTTGCAGAAATACTTGTCGGGCACCATTTTGGCAACCTTGCGCATCTCTTCTGGGGCATGCTTCATATTGTCGGCGATCTCACCGACCTCGCGGGCTATGCTCCAGAAAAGTTCCTCAATCTGGGCACGGGTGCGCAGGTCGAGCATACCGAGGCTGAACATGTCGAGCGCCTCCTCGCGGATCTGCAACGCATCGTGCCAGCTTTCAAGAAGACGCTGCTGGTTGAGCTTGTCCCAGATCTCATAGAGTTCCTTTGCAAGTTCATGGTCATCTTCCTGAATATCTTTCGAATCCTTCCAGAGAGGGAGCTGGGTGGTTTCCAGCACTTCGAAGACGAGGACCGAATGGTGGGCCGTCAGCGAGCGTCCGCTCTCGTTGATGATGTTGGGCTGCTTCAGACCGTTCTTCTCGCAGGCGTCCACGATGGCCGACACGGCATCATTGGCATATTCCTGGATGGAATAGTTCATGGAGCTGCCGGAAGCGGAGTTGCGTGTTCCGTCGTAGTCCACGCCCAGACCGCCGCCGATGTCCATGAAGTCGATGTCGAAGCCCATGTTTGTGAGCTGGACATAGAACTGAGTGGCCTCGCGGATGGCGTTCTTGATGCGGCGGATCTTGGTGATCTGGCTGCCGATATGGAAATGGATAAGTTTCAGGCAGTGTTTCATCTTGTTGCGCTCCATGAAATCAAGCGCTTCAAGAAGTTCCGAGGAGTTAAGTCCGAATTTCGACTGATCGCCCCCGCTTGTCTCCCACTTTCCGGAACCGGAAGAGGCAAGTTTGATGCGGATGCCGACATTGGGGTCGATACCGATGCGCTTCGCGACCTCGGAGATGATGCGGAGTTCATTGAGCTTTTCGACCACAAGATAGATGCGGCGGCCCATCTTCTGGGCGAGCAGGGCCAGTTCGATGTAGGTCTGGTCCTTGTAGCCGTTGCAGATGATCAGAGCGTTTTCCTTGATGTTGGTGGCAAGCACGGCATGAAGTTCGGGTTTTGAACCGGCCTCAAGACCGATGTTGAACTTCTCGCCGTGAGTGACGATCTCCTCGACCACCGGCCTCATCTGATTGACTTTGATGGGATAGATGATATAGTTCTGGGCCTGGTAGTCATACTGTTTCGAAGCCTGAGCAAAACAGTTTGAAATCTTCTCGATGCGATTGTCGAGAATATCGGGGAAGCGCAGCAGGACAGGCGAAGTGATGTCCCTGACCTGGAGTTCGTCCATGACTTCACGCAGATCGACTGAAGCAAAACCTTCGCGTGGCGTAACCGCCACATTTCCTTTTTCGTTAATGGAGAAATACTGTCGTCCCCAACCCTGAATATTGTACAGCTCCGAGCTGTCTTCAATACGCCATCTTCTCATCGGCTATTTTCGTTTTTCTGAATTGTTTCTGTAATTTATAAACTTAGAGGTTATTTTTTATCCGGCAAAAGTACAACTAATTCACCAAATCGGCCCATTTTTATAACAATTATTTTCATTATTTTGGGATATTAGCGATAAAGATTGTAACTTTGCTTCATAAAATCACAACAATAACTCCTATCACATTTTATAAAACTTAGTATGGATAAGAAATCTGCTTTCTCACTCCTTTTCGGCTCGGCACTCGTGCTGACCGGATGTAGCAAGAAGATGAATCAGTTTGCAGCTGATTACTTCAGCACCAATCCCAATCCGCTCGAAGTAGTTGGACAGAATGTACCCGCCACCGTAACCGGCAACATTCCCCCGAAATTCTTCGTCAAAAACGCCACTGTGACAGTGACCCCCTACCTCACATTCAACGGCACTGAAATAGCCGGCACCGCCCAGGCATTCCAGGGTGAGAAAGTACGTGGCAACAACCGTGTCATCTCCTATGACAACGGCGGCACCGTCACCATTCCCGTCAACTATGCCTACAAGCCCGAAATGCAGCGTTCGGAGCTGTATCTCGGCTTCACAGTTGATCAGAAAGGCAAGCAGTACGTGCTTCCGCGCGTGAAAGTTGCCGACGGCATCATCGCAACCGCAGCTCTCGCTGACGCAGGCACCGTCGATCCCGCAACCGCTGCCGACAAGTTCCAGCGCATCATCAACGAAAAATACTCGGCTGACATCCACTTCCTCATCAACCAGGCCAACCTCCGCGAAAGCGAGCTGAAGAGCGACGAAGTTCTCCGCCTCAACCGCGACATCAAGGCTGCCGCAGGTGATGAAAACCGCAAGATCGAGGAAATCAACATCCAGTCATACGCTTCGCCTGACGGCTCGCTCGACTTCAACACCCGCCTCGCCCAGAACCGCGAGACCAACACCCAGGGCTATCTGACCAAGCAGCTCCAGAAGGACAAGGTGACTGAATTCGGCGAACTGACCGCCAACTTCACTCCCGAAGACTGGGAAGGCTTCCAGAAGCTCGTCGCTGCAAGCAACATCCAGGACAAGGACCTCATCATCAGCGTCCTCTCAATGTACAAAGATCCCGAACAGCGCGAACGCGAGATCCGCAACCTCTCAAGCGTATTCGACCAGCTCGCTGACGAGATCCTCCCGCAGCTCCGCTATTCACGCATCACTGCAAGCGTCAACGTGATCGGCAAGAGCGACGAAGAAATCAACAAGGCTTTCGACACTGATCCCTCTACTCTCAGCGTTGACGAACTCCTCTACGGCGCAACCCTCACCGACGACCTCAACCGCAAGAAAGCTATCTACACCGCTGCAACCAACCTCTACCCCAACGACTACCGCGGCTTCAACAACCTCGGCAAGGTGCTCTATCAGCAGGGTGACTACGACGCAGCTATGGCAAGCTTCAAGAAAGCAGCCCGCGTCAACTCTTCGGCTCCCGAAGCACAGATGAACCAGGGTCTTGTCGCTCTCGTCAACAATGACCTGCGCGCCGCCAACCAGTCGTTCGGCAAAGCCGGCGGTGTTCCCGAACTCGGATCAGCTCTCGGTGTATATTACCTCCAGCAGGGTGACGTCAACGCAGCTGTCAAGGCTTTCGGCAACGACAAGAGCAACAACGCCGCTCTCGCCCAGATCCTCTCCAAGGATTACAGCAAGGCCAAATCAACCCTCGCAGCCATCCAGGCTCCCGACGCCACCACCTACTATCTGATGGCCATCCTCGGTGCCCGCACCAACAATGACCAGATGGTGACTTCAAACCTCCGTCAGGCAATCAAGCTCGACAAGTCGATCGCCAAGCAGGCTGCCAACGATCTCGAATTCTCACGCTTCAACCTTTCAAGCGTTCTCTAAGAAACTGAAAGAGTAAAGCAACAGACATTTTCAGGCCCCGCGACGCTGAATTCATTTCAGTCTCGCGGGGCCGATTTTTTTGCAGTTTACGGAAATTCGTCCACCCCTCGGAAAACTTACTGCTCCGGAGCAATGTTAAAAAGTCAGACACATATTTAATATACAGTTTTAATATACAGCTCCTTTAATATATACAGCTCAACTCAACTGACTTTTTCAAATGAACGAGGGAAAAACGCCTGCTCAAAGCAAACACAGACATCACTATCTGATTGACCTCCTGCACTGGGTGATCATCGTGCTCTCGGTGCTGCTGATCGTCTTCATCTCAGCTGACACGTTCAAGGGGATCAACTTCCTTGATGACAGATTCTACATGCACTTCCAGTTCTGGGTGTGCATGGTGTTCATAGCCGATTTTTTCATCGAACTCGCAGTCTCCACTGACCGATGGCACTATGTGCGCACCCGAATCCTCTATCTGCTCCTCTCGATCCCCTATCTCAACCTCATCAGCCTGCTGCACATCCCGCTGAACCAGGAACAGCTGTTTTTCGTGCGCTTCATCCCCCTGGCCCGCGGAGTCATGGCGATGGTGATCGTGGTCAGCGCATTTTTCCGCAACCGACTGACATCATTCCTGTCATCCTACATAGTCATCCTTGCCTCCTTCATCTATCTGGGCAGTCTGATCTTTTTCTACTTCGAGGAAGGCCTCAACCCCGATGTCAACAACTTCGGGACAGCCCTGTGGTGGGCCTGCATGAACGCGACAACCCTCGGATGTGACATCTATCCGGTCACCGTGGCCGGAAAAGTGCTTGGCTGCATCCTCTCGGTCGGCGGGATAGTGATGTTTCCTCTGTTCACAGTATTTATAACCTCACTCATAAGACAATACACCCGTTCTCACCGCAGCGATCAGACCGCAGCGACGCAAAAAAGTTAGGCAATTATTTTTATAGCCTATCCAAAAATCGTAACTTTGCAGTCATCGCACAGGGATAAGTGAAATTATGGAACAGAATCCGGACAAACGGTTTCAGATCGACGAGGTGATAGGTCACCTTTGCAGTATCGACGACATGCGCCACGTGTGTCCAGCCCGCACAGGCGAAGGGGAGCCACTGCTTTCCAACTCCGCGGTGCGCCGTATCGTGGACCTGGCCTCGCGCCTGATGTTCCCCGGATTTCTGACCGATTCAGACCATGACACTTCTGTGATGCGCTCGGTCATGACTATCGAATGTCACGAACTGCAACGCCTCCTGACCGAGCAGATCACCGCAGCCCTGTGTTTCAGCAATGACCATTCCGGTACATCTCTTTCCGGCCTGCGCCTGATCGCCGCCCGGATGGCTGATGCTTTCATCGCCGGTCTTCCCGACATCCGCCATATCCTCGACACAGACATAGACGCCACTTATCTCGGCGATCCGGCCGCGACGTCGACTCACGAAGTGATTGTCTGCTATCCCGGCTTCCGGGCAACGATGAGCTACCGCATAGCCCACCGTCTGCTTGAGCTTGAAGTGCCCGTGGTTCCGCGCATGATCACCGAACAGGCCCATTCCGACACCGGGATCGACATCCATCCCGGCGCCCGCATCGGTGAAGGCTTCGTCATCGACCACGGCACAGGAGTCGTCATCGGCGCCACAGCCATAATCGGGCGCAATGTAAAGCTCTATCAGGGTGTGACGCTCGGCGCCAAAAGTTTTGTCACTGACGACTCGAACAATCCGGTGAAAGGAATCCCGCGTCATCCGATCCTGGGCGACGGAGTGGTGGTCTACTCCAACTCCACAATACTGGGGCGCGTGACCATTGGCGACGGCGCTGTCATCGGCGGCAACCTCTGGGTCACCCGCGATGTCGAAGCAGGCGAAAAACTGATACAGGCCCGCGCCGACAACTTCCGTTCGGCCCGATGAGCGCACTCACTCGCCCCCACACCTATTATATATTATCACAACTGATCAAATCAACAAGGAACTATATAAATTGTCACATGGAACATCGTTTTGAAATGGTAGCAAAGACCTTCAAAGGTCTTGAGGAAATTCTTGCTGAAGAACTCCGCCAGCTCGGAGCGGTAAATGTGGAGCCCGGTCGCCGCATGGTCTCTTTCGAAGGAGATCTCGCCATGCTCTATCGCGCCAACATCTGCTGCCGCACTGCACTCTCGATCCTGAAGCCGATCTACAAATTCATCGCCAAGGACACCGACTCTCTCTATGAGATGGTGAAAGAGTACAACTGGAGCGATGTGATGTCCATCGAAAAGACCTTCTCGATCGACACCACCTCCCACTCGTCAGAGTTCACCCACTCACGTTTCGTCACCTACCGCGTCAAAGATGCGATTGTCGACTATTTCAAAGACCGTTTCGGCCAGGACAAGCGCCCCGGAGTGCGTCTGAACGACGCAGACGTGATGATCAACGTCCACATCGACGGCGACCGTGTCACCCTCTCGCTCAACTCATCGGGCGAGTCGCTCCACAAACGCGGATGGCGTGTGGCCCAGACCGAGGCGCCGATCAACGAGGTTCTCGCCGCAGGCATCATTCTCAAAAGCGGATGGCGCGGCGACAGTCCTTTCGTCGATCCGATGTGCGGTTCAGGCACCTTCCTCATCGAAGCTGCCATGATTGCCGCAGGCATCAAGCCCGGAAGCTACCGGAAGAACTTCGCCTTCGAGAACTGGCGCGACTATGACTCCGAACTGTTCGAAAAGGTGATGGCCGAGAATTCCGAACGCCGCGAAGTTCCTTTCAAGATCTACGGATCAGACATCTCGCCCAAAGCAGTGGCGATTGCCGAACGCAACATCCTCGCTGCCGGAGTCGACGAATATATCAACCTCCGCATCAAACCTCTCCAGCTCTGGGACGAGGCTCCCGCCGGAGGTGCCCCCGGTGTGCTCATCACCAATCCCCCTTATGGCGAGCGTATCAACGTCCAGGACATGGAGCAGCTCTACAAGATGCTCGGCACCAAGTTCAAGCGCGTGTTCCTCGGCTATCACGCATGGGTCATCTCCTCCAACATCGACTATCTGACAGCCATCGGCCTGACCCCCTCGGTCAAAGAGTCGATGCAGAACGGCGGTCTTGACTGCGAACTGCGCGAATATGTGATCTTCGAAGGCACCAAGAGCGATTTCCGCCGTGAGGGAGGAGTCATCAAGGAAGAAACCCCTGACCGCAAGGAACGCCGACAGCCGACCCGCAAGAGCGACAGCGAATGGCGCCGTGACGCCCGCGAAAAAGGCATGGGCGGCAAGGATGCCGGACCTGCACGCCGCAAGCCCAACAGACTTGAAGACAAATACCGTCCGCAGAAGGGAGGCTATGCCCGCAGCGAAGAACGCCGCCGCAAATTCAAGGAAGAGACTGCCGCACAGAGCGAGGCCGAACAGCTGCTGTCGCGCCACCGCAATCCCCATGCGCTCAAATCGCTCGGCGAAGCGCCCAAACGCCCGTCGATCCCCGCTCCTGACGGTCCTTTCATGAGAACCCGCCGCCGCTGGAAGCGCCCTGACACCGACAACACCAACTCATCTGCCGAGTAAGCGTCGGACAACTCCGGGAAAACCACCCCCAATTTTTATCATTCAGAATTTTCATCACGTTAATACCCCCCCAACAGCCATGTCACTCCAACAGAATCTCAACACTCTGTGCCAACCTGTCAGCAACACGCCTGAAAACAGCCCCTTCAACGCCGACGAGACTCTTGCCGTCCAGGGCGAGAAGCTCAGAGTGCTGCTCCTCGGATCGGGAGGCCGCGAATGTGCCCTCGCATGGAAAATATCACTCTCTCCCCGCCTGGAAAAACTCTTCATCGCACCCGGCAACGGCGGCACCGACGCTTACGGCGAGAACGTAGATCTCTCCCCGCTTGACTTCGCTGCCATCGCCGAGTTCTGCAAGGCAAACGCGATCGACATGATCGTTGTCGGCAACGAAGATCCTCTCGTTGCCGGAATCTTCGACTACTTCCAGAACGTTGAAGGCGCGCCGCTGATCGTCGGACCCTCCAAGGCCGGCGCCGCACTCGAAGGCAGCAAGGACTTTGCAAAGCAGTTCATGGTGCGCCACTCAATACCCACGGCTGCCTACCACAGCTTCACAGCCGAGACCGTCGAGGAGGGATGCAAATTCCTCGAATCACTCAAGGCTCCATACGTGCTCAAAGCCGACGGCCTCGCCGCAGGCAAGGGTGTGCTGATCATCGACTCCCTTGACGAAGCCAAGGCATCGCTGCGCGAAATGCTCGGCGGAATGTTCGGCAAGTCATCGGCCACTGTCGTGATCGAGGAGTTCCTCAAAGGAATCGAATGCTCGGTGTTCGTGCTGACCGACGGCAACGGCGGCTACCGCATCCTCCCCGTGGCCAAGGACTACAAGCGTATCGGCGAAGGTGACACCGGCCCCAACACCGGCGGCATGGGCGCTGTCAGCCCCGTCGTGTTCGCCGACAGCGAATTCATGCGCAAAGTCGAAGAACGCATCATCCTTCCGACCGTCAACGGCCTGATTGCTGAAGGCATCACCTACCGCGGTTTCATCTTCCTCGGTCTGATCGAGGTTGAGGGCGAGCCGATGGTGATCGAATACAACGTCCGCATGGGCGACCCGGAAACTGAAGTGGTGATGCTGCGCATCGCATCTGACCTGCTCCCGCTGCTCGAAGCCGCAGCCAAAGGCAATCTCGGCACCATGCCTCTGGCCGAGGATCCGCGCCACGCAACCACAGTAATGGTCGTGTCAGGCGGCTACCCCGGCAGCTATGCCAAGGGCGAGGAGATCACCGGAGCCGACTCTCCGATGGCCAATGCAATCCTCTTCCATGCCGGAACCAAGCGCACTGCCGACGGCAAGCTCCTGACTTCAGGCGGACGCGTGATCGCTTGCAGCGCCTACGGCGATTCGATCGACTCAGCACTGGCCAACAGCTATGCCGCAGCAAAGACTGTCGAATTCAACGGAAAATATATGCGCCGCGACATCGGCCAGGACCTTAAAAAACTGAGTGAAAACCGCGGATGACCCGTAAAGAACTCACTTTTACCCGAATAATCCGTTCGCGAGGCATGGGCGTGCTCATAGGCCTCGCGGCGGTTTTTATGACCTTGCAGGCAGAGCTTGCAGGCAAGATCCCCCACCTGGGCGATTTCCGCACAGTGGCTTTCCCGACACCCTCGTCATGGCTCGGCGCAGGAAGCCTCTCAATGTGGCTCAATCTTCTGATTGTGCTCGCCACGGGCGCGGTGATGATAGTTATCAACCGCCATTTCAACCTGCTTAGGACCACATCGGCCTTCTTCGCGGCCTATTTCGTTTTCATAACGGCCTGCACGCCGGTGGTGATGGGGCAGCTCGGCGCCTCCTCCCTTTTAGCGCTCATAATGATGGGGGCCGTCTGGCTGATATTCAGCATCTATAACCAGCGTATAAGCTCACGGCGCGTCTTCCTGACATTTTTCCTCATCGGATTGGGACAACTGACGGAATATTCGTTCGCGCTCTATATTCCGGTGTTCATCGCCGCCTTGGGCCAGATGAGGATATTCACCCTCAAGAAAATCCTCGCTGCGATCTTAGGCAACATCACTCCGGCCTGGATCACATGGGGGCTCGGTCTGGTGCCTGAGCCGGAAATCCCGCAGTTCTGCTTCACTCCACCCTCGATGCTCTTCGACGGACAGGCCGACTGGCCTCTGCTTTCGGCTGCGGCACTGACACTGCTGACCGGCTTTCTTTTCGGCAACATAAACCTCATAAAGATCATCGGTTTCAACGCACAGGCCCGCGCCTATAACGGTGTGCTGACACTCCTCTCGATCGCAACAGGCATTTTCGCCATTGTCAACTTCACGAACCTTCCGCTCTACATCACCCTGCTGAACGCCTGTGTGGCTTTTCAGGTGGGCCATTTCTTCCGCTTCACGGTCATGAGGCGAGGCTACATCGCTGTGGTCACCCTGATGGCGGCCTATCTGGGAATATACATCTGGGATATGCTGAGCTGAGACATAATACTATAAATAAGGTGGTGAGCAAAGCACCACGACACCAAAACCGACACATGAAAATCGTAGCCGACCGCAACATTCCATATATAGCTGACGCCGTCAGAGATCTCGGAGAACTGACACTCCTTCCGGGCGACGCCATAACAGCCGACACAGTCCGCGATGCCGATATACTCCTGACCCGTACACGTACACGCTGTGACGCCTCTCTGCTTGAAAACTCAAAATGCTCCTTCATCGGCACGGCGACAATCGGGACAGACCACATTGACCTGGACTACTGCCGCTCACGCGGAATCACCGTGGCCAACGCGCCGGGATGCAACGCACCTGCCGTGGCCCAATATGTCCTTTCGGCAATCAGATTCTTTCTTGGCCCTGGAGAACCGCTCGCCGGAAAGACTCTCGGCATCATCGGAGTGGGCAACGTCGGCACAATCCTCAACCGCTGGGCTATCGGCCTTGGGATGAAGACAATCCTCAACGATCCGCCGAAACAGCAGAGCGGCGACGGCAACTTTGACTACCGCTCCCTGCGGGAGCTTGCCGGAGAGGCTGATTTCATTTCAGTCCATACGCCCTTCACCACCTCCGGTCCCTGGCCGACCTTCCATCTCATCAATGAAGACTTTCTCACATCGACGCGCCGCCGCCCGCTGATCATCAACGCCGCCCGCGGCGCCGTGGCCGATACCGCGGCGCTTAAAGATGCTCTGAAACGCAGAATCATCTCGGCTGTGGCGATCGACTGCTGGGAAAACGAGCCTGATATAGATCAGGAACTGCTGTCAAAGGCGATCGTGGCCACTCCCCACATAGCCGGATATTCAGCCGAAGGCAAGATCCGGGCGACCGCAATGGTGCTTGACGCACTTGCCCTCCATCTGCAAAAGCACTTCGGACTTGCGGTCACTGCCGAAAAACTAAGCGCCGGACTCCCCGGAGTGTGCCCCGTCCCGGAAACCGTCACCGAGGAGATGCTTGCCTATCACATCGACGCCGACCACATCCTGCGGTGCCTCCCGTCGCCTGAGGCCTCAGTCGGCAAGGAGTTCGAATCACTCCGCAACAACTACAATCTTCGCCCCGAACCACATTGCTGAGATTCCGCCGGATCCCCACTCCATCCGCACGGAACCTCGCCCCAGCGGAAGTCTCTTAAATTTCAAGAAACTTTCTGAATTTGGATCAAAAAAACGTCCTCCGGCATCAGTGCAATCAGCCGCCGGGATGTTATAACTCCATAAGAGTCTGTTTGCTTTTAATATAAGCCAAAACAAACATACTCCAAGAGGTCAACACTTATGAAACAGATTATTTCCATATTGATGATATTCTGCACTCTCGTTGCAGGTGCAGCCACCAAAACGCCGAGAAGAAGCAAAGCCAAAACCGCTAAAACCACCCAGAAGGCCTCTGCGCCGGCAGTTCCGCGTCCGGCTCGCGAGCCATTTGTCACCCGTGTCGACGCTCCTTCGGTGAAAAAGGGTCTTGCCGGAAAAAACATCGCTCTCTGGCAAAGCCACGGGCGCTATTTCGACCAGAACGAGGAGCGGTGGATGTGGCAGCGCGCCCGTCTGATGGGTACTGTCGAGGACCTCTATCCTCAGGCCTATGTCCTCCCCTACCTCGTCCCGATGCTTGAGAATGCCGGGGCCTACGTGCTCTCTCCCCGCGAACGCGACACATCGACCCAGGAAATAATCATTGACATGGACGGCGGATACGCACAGAAAGACTACAACGAGAAAAACGGCCAGCAGAAATGGGCCTCTGCAAGCGGAGTCAAAGGCTTCGGCTACAAAAAAGATGTATTGGGCAACGGCGACAACCCCTTCCGCATGGGGACAGTCCGCGAGGTGGCCACTGTGACCGACCCGGCCAAGGTGTCGACCGCCTCATGGTATGCCGACTTTCCCGAAGGTGGCAACTACGCCCTCTACGTCAGCTATGCCTCTCTGCCCAACAGCGCCCGCAATGCCCGCTACACCGTCAACTCCCTCGCCGGAAGCGAGGAATTTGAGGTCAACCAGCACATCGGCGGCGGTACATGGGTCTATCTCGGCACCTTCCCCTTCGCTGCCGGAAAAAGCGACCGTCCGGTGGTCGAACTCTCCAATCTTTCGTCGGAAAGCGGCAGGATCGTCACCGCCGACGCCGTCAAGATCGGCGGCGGCATGGGCAACGTCAGCCGCTCGGCTCCCGGCGGAGAACCCACAGTCAGCACCTATCCGCGCTTCACGGAGGGCGCCCGCTACTGGATGCAGTGGGCCGGTATCCCCTCTTCGGTTTACAGCATCACCGACGGAGAGAATGACTATGAGGATGACTACAAGAGCCGCGCTCTGTGGGTCAACTACCTCGCCGGAGGCTCCTCGCAGCTTCCGGGCCAGAAAGGCCTCGGTATTCCGATTGACCTCTCGTTTGCATTCCACACCGACGCAGGCACAACCTCCGGCCCGGACGAGACCGTAGGCACAATGCCTATCGTCTACACCAAAGGAAGCCGGCTTGGCAGCGGAGAGGCGCGCACTACCTCAAAACGCTATGCCGACATTGTGACCGACCAGATTGTCAGCGACATTCAGACTCTCTACGAGCCGACATGGACCCGGCGCAAACTCCGCAACAAGCCTTACCGCGAAGTGACGGACACTCAGGTCCCTGCAATGCTCATCGAACTCCTCAGCCACCAGAATTTCGCCGACATGCGCTACGGCCTTGACCCGACCTTCCGCTTCACCGTCAGCCGCGCGATCTATAAGGGCATACTGAAATACCTCCACGAAAAAGACGGAGTGCCTTACGTGGTCGAGCCTCTGCCCGTGAGCCGGTTCCGCATTTCCGGAAGCGGCGGGGAGTATCTGCTGACCTGGCAGGGAGTCGACGACCCGCTTGAACCGTCGGCCAAGCCCACATATTATATTGTCTACGAGCGTGTCGACGACGGGGCATTCACCGAACTGGCCGTGACAGACGATCCCTGGCTGACAGTGCGTGTCAACGATGACCACATATACAGCTACAAGATCGTGGCAGGCAACGACGGCGGCATCAGTTTCCCCTCTGAAATCCTCTCGCTGTGCAACACCGCGACTGACAAGCCGCAGGTGCTCATTGTCAACGGATTCACCCGCATCTCAGGCCCTGCCGAAATCTACGCCTCAGGGCGCGTCGGCTTCGACTATGAGGAAGACCACGGTGTGCCCTACATTCAGGACATCCATTTCACCGGCTGTCAGACCGAATTCCGCCCCGGAATCGAGTGGACCTCCAACGATTCCCCCGGACATGGCGCGAGCCACGCCACTCACGAGACCGAAGTCTTTGCGGGCAACACCTTTGATTTCGTCTATGTCCACGGCACCTCGATACGCGCCGCAGGCTATTCTTTCATCTCAGCCGGAGTTGATGCCTTTGTCGACAACATGCCTGAGGTCGGGATCATAGACCTCATCCTCGGCAAGCAGAAGGAAATCACCGTAGGCACCTCGCAGGAACGCAAGTTCAAACCCTTTACCGAACAGCTCAAACAACGTCTGAGCGAGTTCTGCGACGGCGGAGGCTCTCTCTTCGTTTCAGGCAGCTATATCGGCTCCGATCTCTTCGACAATCCACTGTCGTCAGGCGACCGGCGGGTTTCCGACAGCCGGTTCGGCCACTCTGTCTTAGGCCTCCAGTGGCGCCAGGCCAAGGCTACCGTCACAGGCAAGGTCCGCGAGGTCAAGTCGAAATACAATGAATTCAGCCCCGGCCTCTCGTTCACCTTCCGTCAGCAGCTCAACGCCGACTGCTATGCCGTAGAATCGCCGGAATCATTCAGCCCGATCGACAAATCGAACGGCACTGCCATACTGCGCTACACCGAAAACGACTACATAGCCGGCGTAGCCTTCGATCCAGGCACCCACCGTGCCGTAACCCTCGGCTTCCCCTTCGAGACCATCACCGGAAGCTACGAGCGCGATGCCCTGATGAAACAGATCCTCGACTTCTTCACCGCCCCCGAAGGAGTCCATCCCGGCGCACGCCCGAAGGTAGTTCCTGAGACCATAATCGCCAACGAGCCGCCGACCACCCCCTGCCAGACCCGCTGCCCGCGCAACC
>NZ_JAIDEN010000022.1 GCF_029054785.1 Duncaniella sp. | reverse complement strand
GATTACATTGGCGGGCTTGTCGGCGCTCGGAGCATCAGCTCAAAGCAAAGCCGTTGCAGCACCGATGGAAGACAGGAATCTTGTTGTTGACAATACGCTCGACAGTCTCAACAAGGTGCGTTTTTCACGTCCTGCGCCCGGATCGTCACGTAAAGGTGACAATCCGGTCTTGTTTCTCGTTGGCAACTCGACCATGCGCACCGGTACACTTGGTAACGGCAATAACGGACAATGGGGATGGGGCCGCTTCTTCCCGGATTATTTCGATGAAGACAGGATCACGGTTGAAAACCATGCTCTTGGAGGCACAAGCAGCCGTACATTTTATGAACGCCTTTGGCCCGATGTCCTTGCCGGTATCCGCAAGGGAGATTGGGTCATGATCGAACTTGGTCATAATGACAATGGCCCTTACGACAGCGGACGTGCAAGAGCCTCAATCCCCGGAACCGGCAAGGATACACTCCATGTCGTGATCAAAGAAACCGGAGAACATCGTGTTGTATATACCTATGGTGAGTACATGCGCCGCTTTATCCGTGATGCAAAGGCTAAAGGTGCCAACCCGGTTCTGCTTTCTCTGACACCCAGAAACGCATGGGCTGATGCTGACAGCACTGTCATTGAACGAGTGTCGGAGACCTTCGGGCTTTGGGCGCGCAGGATTGCCAAAGAAATGGAGGTGCCGTTTATTGATATCAACGAGATCTCGGCTGCGAAATTCGAACGTTTCGGCAAGGACAAAGTGAAAACGATGTTTTATCTTGACCGGATACATACAAGCGAGTTTGGCGCAAAAGTCAATGCCGAGTCTGCCGCCGAAGGATTGAGATCGCTGAAAAAATGTCGTTTGTCATCCTTCCTTAAACCGCTTGCCTATGACACTGTCACCGGTCATACCCGCAAACCTCGCCGCCCGGTCGTATTCACCATTGGAGACAGTACTGTCAAAAATGAAGATTCTGATGAAAATTCAATGTGGGGTTGGGGCAGTGTGCTTCAGGAGTATATTGATCCGGCTCGTGCTTCTGTTGAAAATTATGCAGTGCCGGGGCGTAGTGCCCGTCTCTTTTTGGATGAGGGACATTGGGACCGTATTTACAACGCGCTTCAGCCGGGTGACATCGTTTTGATCCAGTTCGGTCATAATGATGCCGGGCCAGTCAACACAGGTAAGGAAAGAGCGGAACTTCCCGGAACCGGAGGCGAAAGCAAGGTTTTCAAAATGAAGAGCACCGGACAATACAAAGTGGTCTATACCTATGGCTGGTATCTCAGGAAATTCATAATGGATGCCAGGGAAAAGGGTGCTGTGCCTGTTGTCATAAGCCATACACCGCGCAACAAGTTTGACAATGGTCTGATCGAAAGCAATAAGAAATCCTTCGGTTTATGGACCGCGCAGGTTTCAGAGCAGACCGGAGTCACGTTCATTGATCTGAATTCAATCGTCGGACAGAAATTGCAGCACATTGCTGATTATGACGGGCTGAAATCAGTCAATAGCTATTTCAAGAACGATCATTCGCATTTTTCTTTATCCGGTGCGCGGCTCAATGCCGAGGAGGTTGCACGTGTGGTAAACTCAATGCTGGATGTCGGGAACAAATAGAGGATCCGCTATCCAAAATAACAGACTTGCCGGCAAGATCCAATGCGATCTTGCCGGCAAGTTTTCTATACGGCTTACATAATTGGGTCAAATAAAAAAGGTAGCAGGACTATAAGCCGGGTTATGTCACCGCGGGACTTCTACACTTTGGATCCGAAGATCCGGAAGGTTGCCGCGGCGCCCGTGTCATTTATCTAATCGGTGCCTCGCATCGCTTCGGCACTCCAGCAGCCTACCCCCCGGCATATGGACGAGCAGCCCATTGTGACCACTCCCTTGAGGGAGCATTCTGTCACACGCCGGTATACATGGCCTTGCAACCCATAAGACGTGCGGCGTGCCATGTCGCCATGACACCCGGTGGGCTCTTACTCCACCTTTTCACCATTGCCGATACAATCCGTTCACAAAGAGCGGAATTCGTGTCGGCTGTTATTTTCTGTCACGCTACTCTGCCGTCACCGACAGCTCACTGTTAGAGAGTATGGTGCTCTGTGTTGCCCGGACTTTCCTCTTGCCGCTCCGGAGATCAACTCCATCGGCAAGCGACACAAGCGTCCTGCTACCGCGACAAAGTTACGAATAAATTTCATGAAATCTTTGTCTGTGCCGGTAATTTATAGTATTTTTACAGATAAAACCGATTATTGCCATGACTTTTGCTGAGGTTCTTCTTCCTGTCCCGATTGTCGGGACCTTTACTTACAGTGTCCCTGAGGATCTGGTGGCCGATGTAAAAATCGGGTGTCGGGTCATCGTTTCTTTCGGCCGGAAGAAATTCTATACCGGAATTGTTGTGGCCTTGACGCCGATCGCTCCACAGGGATATGAAGTGAAGGATATCGCTCTTGTCGTGGACCGGCAACCGGTGGTGCGCCATCCTCAGTTGAAATTGTGGACCTGGATGGCTGATTATTATCTCTGCACTCCCGGAGAGGTGATGAGAGCTGCTATGCCGGCAGGACTTAAGATTGAAAGCGAGACTTTCATATCTCCGGATCCGGACTATGAGGAGCGGCCTGACCAAAGGCTTAACACCCGTGAAGTCGTTGTGATGAACTATATTCTTGGGTGTGACAAAAAGCAGCCGCTTGATCTGATCGGGAAGAAAACCGGGTTTGCGAACATAGGCCCGATCATAAACTCTCTGCTCGAAAAAGGGGCTGTGCAGATTTCCGAAAATCTGGTTGAACGTTACCGTTCAAAAAAAGAGACTTATGTCAGGCTCACGGCTGAAAAGGGTGATAATGCGGCTTTGCATGCGGCATTTGATTCCGTGCGTTCCGGCGGTATGCAGGAAAAGGCTCTGCTGGCTCTGCTGGAGCTTTCGGCATTCATGCGCAAGGATACGACAGAATTGATCGAGGTGACGCGTGCGGAATTGCTGGAGCGGTCCGGTGTCACTACTGCTGTGATTGCCGCAATGGCGAAAAAGGGGATTGTGGAGGTCTATAAGAAAGAGATCAGCCGTTTTTCTTATTCCGGGCTTGTCTCAGGAGAGTTGCCTGTGCTGAGTGATCCACAGTCGGCAGCTCTTGACCGGATTCATAAGTCCTGGTTTGAAAAAGATATAACTCTCCTTCATGGAGTCACCTCAAGCGGTAAGACCGAGATCTATATTCATCTCATAGATTATGTGTTGAAAAACGGACGTCAGGCGTTGTATCTTGTGCCTGAGATCGCGTTGACAACCCAGCTGACACGCCGACTTCAGAAGGTGTTCGGTGAAAAGGTGGTGATCTATCATTCCAAGTTCTCGGACAATGACCGTGTTGACATCTGGAAAAAGCTGCTTGCGACATCCGAGCCATGTGTGGTGATCGGTGCCCGTTCGGCGGTTTTTCTGCCTTTTGCTTCGCTCGGACTTGTCATTGTTGACGAGGAGCATGAGAGTGCCTACAAGCAGCAGGATCCGGCTCCGAGATACAACGGGCGCGATGCTGCGATTGTCTTGGCGTCAATGCACGGCGCCAAGACGCTTTTGGGTAGTGCCACACCTGCAATTGATACATATTACAAGGCTTTGAACGGGCGCTTTGGCCTGGTTGAGCTTAAAGAACGCTACGAAGGGCTGAAACTTCCGCAGATGCAGATAGTCGATATGGCCGCCGCCAGGAAAAGGGGAGAGGTCGATGGCGCATTTTCGATGCTTACACGCCGTTTGGTCAATGAGTCGCTGCAAAGGGGCGAACAGTCAATTCTGTTTATAAACCGCAGAGGCTATGCGCCGATTGCCCGTTGTAAACTCTGCGGCTATGTGCCGAAATGCGAGAAGTGTGATGTCTCGCTTACTTACCATCGCCATTCCGATAAGCTGATATGTCATTATTGCGGTACCCCATACAGTGTTCCGGATGTTTGTCCGGCATGCAAGGAGCCTGGAATCGAAGTGCTCGGCTATGGAAGCGAGCGTGTCGAGGAAGAGATTGACTCGCTGTTTCCGACAGCGTCCATCGCGCGCATGGATCTTGACACAACCCGCAGCAAGGATGGCTATGAAAATATAATTGACAATTTCTCGAAAGGGAAGTCCCAGATATTGGTCGGGACACAGATGGTGACAAAGGGGCTGGATTTCGGGCGTGTGAGCGTTGTCGGTGTGATCAATGCCGACAGCATTGTCAATTTCCCGGATTTCCGGTCGTCGGAACGCGCGTTCAACATGATCGAGCAGGTAGCCGGACGAGCCGGTCGCAAAAGTGATAATGGAGTAGTGGCTATTCAGACCTATAATCCGTCACATCCGCTGTTTGACTATCTTGTCCGCCATGATTACGAAGGCCATTACAAGAGGGAAATCAGCGAAAGGGAACAGTATAACTATCCGCCCTTTGTCAGGATAATCTATGTCTACATAAAGCACAAGGATCCCACTGCCGTTTCTACAATCGCATTTGAGTTTGCCTCGCGTCTGAGGACTCTGCTCGGCAATCGTGTCAGTGGTCCTGACGAGCCTTATGTATCCCGGATCCAGACTTTGTATATCCGGAGGATAATGCTTAAGATCGAGACTCAGGCCTCAATCTCGAAAGTGAAAAGTCTTTTGAATGATATAAGGATTGAGATGACCAACAACCGTATGCTGTCAGGAGCGCTTCTTTACTACGACGTCGATCCAATGTAAGGCATAGCAAAGAGGGAAGGCCCCGAATGCACCGATTGCATCGGCAAGCCCGTCGGCCATATCACCGCTGCGGCCGACAGCCATTGCGCTTTGGACAAATTCAACCGCGATTCCAAAGAGTGTGACAACAAGACATGCGCCCAACGCCTGCCTGACGTTGAGCTTTTTCTTCATGAGATTACGCTCGAAAATATAGGTGAGAGCCAGACCTCCGAACATACAGCAGTGTGCGAGTTTGTCGGCACCCGGAAATAAAGGAAGTTCCTCCTCCCCAAAAGGCTTGGGAAGGAGGGTGAGATACAATATTATTACCGCCACAGCTGAAGTCAGCTGATAGGATGGGATAAAACGAGGTATCTTCATCTGTTGAAACCGGTTTATCGTGCAGCCATCAGTCCGGCATTGACCATCTCACGATAGGCCATCAGACCGTTGTCCGACAGTTCGACGATGCTGCGGCTTCCATCCGGCGCAGGCATTGCCACGTGTGATTCGTCAATGAATGTCATGAGTTCATAGCTTTCACCACCGGGTACTGCGACGCTCCATGTCTGATCATCTTTGTCGAAATCGAGGCGCACGACAGATTTGTCATTCTCCGATGTGATTGTATAGCCTTTGCCATCACATTCCACTATGTAGCGGCCGTCTTTTCCGTCGATCACTTTTTTGCCGGCAGCCACAGGATTGTCACCGCTCCAGAATTCAATGGAGTTGAGGACGAGAACGTCAGCCAGGCAGGATACTTCGTAAACAGGGATAACCCAAAATGCGAAAAACACAAGTTCATTTACGAATTTGTTGCCGACCTGCTTATTCCATGACAGGAGTTTGTTTGTCAGTGCAAAACTGCCGATACATGAAGTTGAGAGCATCGAGCCGGTGAGAGCAATTGCGATTGCAACAGGTAAATAGCGTTTTTTCATCAGAAGTAAAAATTATAGTTGAAGGTGAATGTTAATTCTTTTTAGAGGGCTTAATTTACTGATTTTTTAGCCCTGAGTGCGATGTCTAAGCTTTTATCCGGGCCTTGTTGTAGAATTTGTAGACGCGATTGACATAGTCAAATGTTTCACGTCCACGGGAATATCCATATTTTACAACCGGATCCTTGTAATATTTCGGATTTGATTTCCAAAGGATTGCTTTTGCAACATTGTTGTCCCACTTCTGAGAATTGAGACCGTATTTTTTTGCAAGATTTATAGCGTCATAGACATGCGCGATTCCGGAGTTATAAGCGGCAATGACGAATTTCTTGCGCTCTTTTTCATCAGGCACTTTGGATGCCAGCTGCTTGTCAAGATCCCGCAATAGCTTCAGTGCGGTTTCGATGGCAACATCATTCTGCATTACGCTTTTGGCTGTCTCTCCATATCCTTTTGCCGTGCGCGGCATGATTTGCATCAGTCCTCTTGCTCCGGCCCAGGAAACGGCGGTCGAGTCAAATTTGCTTTCCACATAGGCCTGAGATGCCAGTAACTTCCAGTCCCAGCCATAGTCTGCCGCGTATTGCTTGAACAAATGGTCAAACGGGGAGACATTGCTGCCGTTGAACGCATAACGTCCGCCCGGATCGTTTTTGCTCATCTCGAAATATCGTTTGAGCAGCATTGCCTGTTCCTGACGCGGTTTGTCGCTGTTGAGCCATGCGTTTATGCTGTCGCCCAACCAGGCTTTATCCGGTGCGACAGCCCAGGCTGAACGCTGTTCGAAACTCAGCGGCAGAGTAATGTCAAGATCATTGTAATATGTCTTATTGATCCTGGCTATGTCGCTGTCAACGACAGTCAATGGGATGGAGCCTTCGCTGACCATTGCGATCAGATCTTCGGTGATCATGGTGTCGCGGTTGACTGTGTGGATGTTTATTCCTCCTCCGAGTTCGTCATTCAGGTTGCGGATGCGGGCTTCGTATTTCGAGTCGGCTTCGACATAGACATCTTTTCCGACAAGATCGGTTACGTCGCTGATGATTTCGACTTCATCCTTTTTCGGTTGTACAAGAACCTGCGTGGTTACAGTTTCCGGTCCGCAGGCAACCACTTTGTTTTTGTATTCCGCTGTGACCGGGACTTCATAAGCTATCAGATCCACCAGCCCTGAATCAAGCATCTCGACAGCACGAGAAAGAGAGGGGGCTATCTCCATTTTCAGAGCGATCTCCTTGTCAACGGCCATTGATGTGACAAGCTCATAGTCATAACCCATTTCCTGCCCTTTGTAGATGAAATACGCTTCAGGACTGTATAAGGTGACCACTCTTAACGTGTCGGGGAACTTGTGAGAGCCGTCCGGCATGTCATTCCCATTTGACGCTCTGTTTCGCCCACAGCTGTAAAACATGGCGAAACAGAGCGTAAATGCTGTGATAGATAATAATTTCAAACCATTCTTCATAAGATATGCGTCAGTTAAAAGGAGGTAGGATCAGTTATTATATTTGCGCATAGTTCTCAATGAAAGAGATGGCAGGCCGGAAGATCCGAATCGGATCAATACTCAAATATGCCGGCAGAAGTCTTTATTGTCAGCTTGTTGGCCGGAGCGTCTTCCACATGGCCGATAATTCGGGACTCGATGCCGAATTCTTCTGCGATAGCCATGACTTTGTCTGCGGCTTCCGGACGCACATAGATTTCCATACGGTGTCCCATATTGAATACTTTGTACATCTCGCTCCAGGGTGTTCCGCTCTCCTTCTGGATAAGATCGAAGAGTGGGGGTATCGGGAACATGTTGTCTTTGATGACATGCTTGTTTTCGACAAAATGCAGCACCTTGGTCTGAGCGCCACCTGTGCAGTGGACCATGCCGTCGATCTCAGGACGCATGTCGCTGAGAAGTTTCTTGATGACAGGTGCATAGGTGCGGGTGGGTGACAGAACCAGCTCTCCGGCGGTAAGCGGAGTTCCGGCAACGGGGTCTGTAAGTTTCTTTGATCCTGAATATACCAGATCCTCAGGAACATCGGCGTCAAATGTCTCAGGATATTTCTCGGCAAGATATTTCGCGAAAACATCATGACGGGCGGAAGTCAGACCGTTGCTGCCCATGCCTCCGTTGTAGCGGGTTTCGTATTTGGCCTGTCCGAATGATGCGAGTCCGACAATAACGTCACCAGCCTTGATATTGGCATTGTCAATGACATCTGCACGGCGCATACGGCAAGTGACAGTCGAGTCTACAATTATGGTTCTCACAAGGTCGCCGACATCGGCAGTCTCTCCTCCGGTGGAATGGATTCCAACACCCATTTCCCTGAGTGTGGCCAGAAGTTCTTCAGTGCCGTTGATAATGGCTGAAATGACATCGCCGGGAATGAGATTTTTGTTTCTGCCGATGGTTGAGGATACGAGGATATTGTCAGTTGCGCCGACACAGAGAAGGTCGTCGATATTCATTACAAGTGCGTCCTGAGCAATGCCTTTCCAGACGGAAAGATCTCCGGTTTCGCGCCAGTAGGCATAGGCCAATGACGATTTGGTTCCAGCTCCATCGGCGTGCATGATGTTGCACCATTCCGGATCGCCTCCTAAAATATCAGGGATGATCTTACAAAATGCGTGAGGGAATATGCCTTTGTCGACATTCTTGATTGCGTTGTGCACATCCTCCTTTGAGGCGGATACACCGCGGAGATTATAGCGCTGATCACTCATAATTTCTCGTAGATGGTAGTTTAACAAACGTGAGGTAAAACTTGTTTGGCTAATATTTTTACAAAATTACAAAATTTTTATCTAAACACCGAGCCTTTTTGTATTTCTATGCACAATCAGCCTTTTCAGCATACTGCAAAGACTTGATTTAGGCAATTATAGAGTCAGACAGGGATCGACAGCATGGGGATGTCGGAATGGAAGAGCAATTTGTGGGCCAGGGTCGGGCTGAACAGCCTTGCAAAGATGTTTTTGTGAGGAGTAGGGACCACTATAAGCTCTATTTTGTTCTCGCTGTCAAGGACTCTGAATTCCTCAATTTCGTTGGAATGCGACATCTGAAGCGCTTTGAAGGTGTATGCCGGATAGTTTTTCAGGCAGTATTCCTTGAGATTGTTCAAGGCATCGGAATCACCGGCTGGTTTTTTCTTTGACGGGATGGAAGCCAGTGTTACCGAGAGCGACTGTTCGGGGAAGAGCCGGTAAAGCGCATCAAGAGCCAGGATGTCCTGCTGACGCGAAGAGGCAAAGTAAACCACTTCATGAATATCGGATGCAGATTTGAACCGCAGAATTTCAGGGACGGTGAAGATGCTGGACCGACAGGAATCGAGAACTTCCGCTGTCACACTTCCGAGCATATCTCTGGACTGTTTGTTGGCGCCGCGTGTCCCCATGACGATCAGCATAGGATGATGGGTCGAGGCATAATCTGTGATTACCTCTTCCGGTAAACCTTCGTTGACCTCAGAGGTGAATACGACAGGCGGTAGCACCCCGTCTTTCATCTTTTCCCGCAACAAGGTCTCGAATTCCTTCATCTGTCGGTTCCCGATCTTGTTCAGTTCCATTTCTTCCTGAATATCCATGGCAGCTTCGGCTGACGAGTCGAAAGTCATCGAGTCGGAAAGCTGAAGTGACGCGCTGTTGACAAGCATCGGATCAATATATGTGTGAAGCAGTCTGATCCGTGCTTTATGGGCCGCAGCTATTTTGAATGCCATGAAACAGGCCTGACGTGAAGAGTTGGAAAAGTCGATCGGGACAAGTATCTCCGCGCAGCCGTCAGGACATTCTTTAAGTGCCGACGGCGCGAAGATCTCAATGTTTTCAATCACCCGGAGAGCCAGAGGGAGATCACTTTCATTGATCCGCACTCTGATCCCTGATGAAACGACAGGTGTCGTGAGATTGACATTCTGCAATGTGACTTTCACTCCTTCACCTTCGAGAATATTTTTAAGTTCATGTGCCTTTTCATAAGTGTGTATGGCAATTGTTATCAGACGATCCTCCGGCATAAGCATTATTTGTTAGTTTTTAAAACGGGGAGATTGACATGAGATTTTGCTCTCTTTCAGTCATAAAAACAAATAAAAGGGCAAAAAGCCTTTGGGATAACAGACTTTTTACCCTTCTGAGAATGTTTTTATGCAATTTATAGATTACTTAGTCTTCTTTATTCTGGCATTGGATTATTTCCACGGCCATATCATATATGGTGGTATCGTCGAGGACTACTATGCCGCCATTGGGACCAGGTTCAATATGAACGCCACAATTTTTACCGAACTCGTAATTGGTGCCGCCAAAATAATTTCTTACTGTCTGCGGAGTGACATTAAGCTTGTCAGCGATCTGACGGATTGAACCATCAGGCAAACTGTCTTTGATGCGGCGAAGGTCGTTGAACGAGATAGTCTTAGTCATGATACTTATGGGTGTTTGGGGGTTAGTACTTAATTTAATTTTAGTTATTCAGTGGTATTTGGAGTTCCACGTCACTAAATTAAGTTTTAATTTCTAATCGGACAAATAAAATTGCTAAAAATTTTCTATGTTTAAAAACACCTTTTTCGAGTGAACTTTTATGTGCAATTTTAACTTAATGTATTTCAAGAAATAAGTCAATCCGTTCTTGGACCTGAACTATATTTTTTCGACCGCAGAGGCGTTGATCCATGCTCTGTGAGCATTGTCGACCTGTACGTCATACCAAAGGGCATTAACCGAGTCTGTGGTCGACCGGACTGAATCCAGAATCTGGACTCTGGTTCCCTCATGAAGCAGCATGGCTTCCTGGTTTCTGTCTTTCGGGATGCGTGGCGATGTGCTCAGAATTGTCGATGGGGCGGTTACAATTGCTACATCATCGGCCAGGGCGATGGATGCCGATCGGAAGGCCAGATAAATGAAGGCGCCACAGGCGATCAGTGTGACAATGCCGCCGAAGAATCCTGCTTTTCTTACTGCCACAAGATTTGAGAAGATATAAGCAGCGACTCCGCTCAGGGTGAGAATGAAGCAGGCAAATGCGAGCCAAGCCCAGGTGTTGGATTTAGCTGAGTTGGCAACGGCATCAAGAGCATTGCCGACAAACGATCCGCGTTCGCCCGGACGGTCCGCTATTTTGCTATTGACGAATTCCAGATTGTTGCGGGCGTCTTCGAATGTCGGATCAAGCCGTAAGGCGCGTTCGTATGCGAGGATTGATTTGCCTAATTCTCCCATACGGTAGTAGCTATTGCCCAGATTGTACAGGATTTCAGCTGAAGTGCCTTCTGTGTTGATGACATGCTGATAGGCGGCTGCGGCTTCTTGAAAATTGTCAGCCGTGTAGGCTGAATCCGCTTGCTGTAAAATCTCGGTAGTCTGAGCTGAAATAACAGAGCAAAAGCAGATCGCTGTCAGCAGGGATATTATTTTTCTCATCGTTTGCAATTTTCAAGGTTATTAATGACGTTTACGCCTCTCTCATATACATTGTCCATGCGGCTTGAGCTGTCCGGTGTGTAACGAGCCATTTCGCAGTCGTCAAGGACTTCAACAAGCCCGTTGGTGCTCTCCTCGGAGTATCCTTTTGATGCAAGGGTAGAGGAGATGTTCTCGCGTGAGAGCTGAGAGACTGGCATTGAAAGTTTGTCGGACAGATAGCCCCAGATAGCCCGAAGCATTTCTTCGTAGAACTTTTCGCTGTTTCCGGCTCTCATGAATGCCTCCGCAGCCTTGAGTCTCTTCTTGGCAACCTTGCTTGCCTTGGCGGTACGGCGACCGATGACATCGGCTGAAAGTCGGGCCTGACGGCGGTTGACAGCTACAAGACCTACGGTCAGAGCCAAAAATCCGGCATACATCAGCCAATACCAGCTTTCTGTTACAACCGGTTTGTGGACAGACTGCGGTTTTTTATCACCAAGGTAGATATGACGTATGTCTGAATTTTTATTTTCGACATCTTTCTGCTCTGACGACACGGGCGCAGACACGCCTTTCGCTACCTTGATTGAGTAGGTCGGAGTGGTCAGGGTCACGTATTGCTTAGTCTGCGGATTGAAATAAACGAATTTGTCGCTGCCGATCGAGAAGTCTCCGACGCTTTGCGGGACAAATGTGTATTCGATAGTCATCGTACCTGTGACATCATTGCCATTAGCCTCGGCCTGAATGTCGCTTTTGGGGGTGTACTGCTCAAACTCTGACGGGAAATCAATGACAGGCTCTTTGACATATTTGATGTTTCCGGTACCGGTTATAGTGTAGATGAGAGTAGCCGGATCGTTTGTGCGGAATGAGTTTCCTACCAGACGGCTGTCAATGCTGAATGTGCCAACCGCACCGGTGAATCCTTCCGGCTGTGGTTGCGGCAGAGGCAGAATATTGAGTGTGCCGGTGTTGGAGCTGACTTTTATTTTCGCTTCCCGCGGCTGGCGGACCTGGAACATTCCCATGTTGACATTGTCATACTGCACAACGGAAATATCGTAGTTGCCGGAATTGATTGTCAGTTTGCCGCTTTTCTGAGGGAAGATTATACAGCGTTTCAGGACTGCTGTCATGTAATTCTGGCCTTTGTAGGTCTCCATCTCGTTGAGAGAGGGCTGCACATCAAGTTCCTGAATAAGACACCCGTCAAAAGATGGCTGCTTGGTCGGCATGAATGATGAAATACTGTACTTTGTATAGAGCTTTATCGTACATGCGATGGCTTCCTGCTCATAAGCGGATGATTTTGAAAGGATGATCCGTACAAAGACATCATCGCTGTTGACACGACGGCCTGCCGCCTGAGTATCGACATCATCCACATCGACCGGACGCTGTGATGCCGGAGTGTTTCGGTCGGCGCTCTCGTGAACTGTGAAAGTGACAGCCTTGGTCGTGTAGCGCTTGCCGTCAGCCATCACAGAAGCTGCTGGAATGGTATATTGGCCAGCTTTTCCGGCTTTATAATAGTAGGTGTATTCTATGGATGACGAAGATGTGGCCCGACCGCCGACAACCTGATAGCTCTGGCGCTGTGAGGTAGACGGTCCGTAGAGTAGGGTACAGCCATTGATCTGAGAGACGTTCAGATCCGAGCCATCAGCGTTGTTGAGCTTGAACGTGATTGGGAAACGGTCTCCTTCATAGACCCGTGTCGGGGGCTGGACCGAAAAGCTCACCTGCGCGAACAAATTCTGGCAGATAAGAAAGGTCCCTAACAGTATAAATAGTGAAAAGCGTTTCATTCCTTAAGATCTGAATTTATAAATTACCATGGATTAGTGACAGGGCGGCGTGATGGAGCGCCGGTTTTCTTTTTCTCAGCATTGATGCGGGCGCGGGTGGCGTTTTCTTCGTTCTCCATCGCTTTCAGAATCTTTTCAGCATTCTGCTGGCTGATGCCGCTTTGTTGCTGCTGTTGCTGATTCTGCTTCTGCTGATCCTGGTTTTGCTGTTGCTGCTGTTGATCCTGATCCTTATTCTGGTCCTTATTCTGGTCCTGATTTTGATTGTTTTGATTCTGCTGCTGATCCTTGTTCTGATCTTTTTTGTCCTGATCCTTATTCTGATCTTTGTTCTGATCCTGGTTCTGTTGCTGTTCCTGCAAGCGTTTTTGTGCGATGCGCAGATTTTCACGAGCCTGATCATTGTCAGGATTTTTACGAAGAGTGTTCTTGTACAACTCTATGCTTTTGGCATAGTCCTGAGCATTGAAGGCGATATTTCCAAGATTGTAAAAGGCTTTCTCTGCGATCGAGATGTTTTCGGCGTCACGGGTGAGATTTTGAAGGATGGTTGTCGCTTCTTTCTGAGTCTCACCGGAAGCCGAGCCTTGACGCAGCAAAGAGGCCGCAAGGTTGAACTGGGCAATCTCGTTCATGGCGTTTTCCTGCAATGCCTTGCGATATGCTACTTCAGCTTCGGCATAACGCTCTTCATGGTAGAGTTTGTTGCCATCTACGATGTAGTTTCTCTCGCTGCGTGTGGTGCCGGACTGGGCATTAGCGGATGAGAGCGCCGATATGAGTAATGTAAATAATAAGAATCGTTTCATTTGTTTCCTCCTTCCTCTTTTGTGAAGAATCGGTACTTCTTGAGCCATGATATTTTGCGGGTGACTGTGACAGAGTCAATCAGGAGCAAAATGAGGGCGATTGCCGCAACAATGGGGAATTGCTCGCTTTGGGGTGAAAAAGACTTGCGTTCGAATTCGCCCTGAGTCAACTCGTTCATCTTGTCGTCAATGGCTGAAATGGCTGAGTTTGAGGCGCCGTTGACGTAGATACCTTTACCTGCGGAAGCTATCTGGGAGGCTGTGGCTTCGTCATGGCGTGTCACAACCTCTTCTCCGGTCATGGGATTGATCATGTAGTGGCCGTTGCCAAGCGGAATTCTTGCACCCTTGGCTGTTCCGAGACCAATGACATCAACCTGAATTCCTGCATCGGCTGCACGCTTTGCCGCATCGACAGCATTGTCTTCGAAGTTTTCACCGTCGGTGATGACGATGATTGCTTTGCCCATGTCATCGGTAGGGGTGAAAGAGTTCATTGCCATTTCAAGCGCGGTGCCGATAGCTGTTCCCTGGGTCGGGACAATGTCAGGAGTGATGCCGTTGAGAAACATCTTGGCAGAAATGTAGTCTGACGTGATCGGAAGCTGTGTATAGGCATCGCCTGCAAAGACAATCAGACCGACTTTGTCGTTTGACATCTTGTCGATAAGTTTCTCAAGAATATGTTTTGCTCTTTGCAGACGGCTGAGTCCGTTGTCGCTGTCCGTTATGGATGCAAGCATCGAGTTTGAGACGTCAAGACAGACCATCACCTCGATTCCGCGGGACGATGTCGTCTCTGACGCATCATCATCACGGCCTCCGATGGCGCGGGGACGGGAAATCATTATCACCAGCACGGCGATAATCAGAAGTGAGAGACTCATTTTCACCCAAGGCATATATTTTGACACCTCAGGCATCAGATGGGCTATCACTTCGGGCTTGCCATAACGGTTCATCTTGCGCCTGCGGCTCATGCGGCTCCATAAGAACAGACCTGCCACTAAGGGAAGCAGCAGTAGTAGGTATAGCAGATGTGGATAGGCGAACGAAATCATATTTCCAAGTTGTATTTCTTATGGAATGGTCCGGAACACGGTGTATCTTAATAACACTGCAAGACCGAAAAGGCTTAGGGCTGCGATTGCCCAGGGCAGATAGTCGTCTTCGGTGCTTGTAAAGTTCCTCAAATCCATCTTTGTTTTTTCCAGCTGATCAATTTCAGCGAATATCTCTTTCAGTACGTTGTTGCCTGTGGCACGGAAGTATTTTCCGCCGGTTGTTTCGGCTATGCTTCGAAGGGTAGCTTCGTCAATAACCACCGGGAGGTTTACATACTCGATACGGCCGAACATGTTTTCCTGCGGATATGGGGCTGTGCCGTTGGTTCCGATGCCGATAGTGTAGACTTTGATGCCTAACTGTTTGGCGATCTCGGCGGCGGTCAGAGGTGCGACATTGCCGGTGTTGTTAGAACCGTCAGTCAGAAGTATGATGCTTTTTGACTTTGCTTTGCCTTCTTTGATTCGGTTGATTGATGTCGCCAGACCGTCACCGATAGCTGTGCCGTCCTGAAGCATACCCATTTTGATGTCTCCGATATAGTTGGCGATCATTGAGCGGTCTGTTGTCATCGGGATCGCGGTAAAACTTTCAGCGGCAAAGATGACCACGCCGATATTGTCGCCCTCTCTGCCGGCTACGAATTTGGCAGCGACATCTTTGGCGGCCTCGAAGCGGTCGGGCTTGAAGTCACGCGCGAGCATACTGGTGGATATGTCCATTGCGAGAACGATGTCCGTACCTTCCACACTTGACGTATTCCAGGAATCGCGGGTCTGAGGCCTGGAAAGGACAACTATGACACAACCGATGGCGCCGAGTTGAAGTGCGAACAGCAGGTGGCGCATGGCGGCGAGTTTTGATCTACCTACGCGGCCGAATGACGAGACGGTCGAGACCTCCATTGAGGCATGGAGACCACGCTGTTTGAACACATACCATATAATCAACGGTATGAAGAGCAAAAACAGCCATAGATATTCGGGATGAGCCAATAACATATATTAAAGTCTAATTTTTAGTAGATTCTTCTTTGGGCGTTTCCTGTTTTTCGTCTGTCTCAGGGATTACAGGGCGAGGTTTGGTGTCCTCTACGAACTGCATGGCGGAATTGAATGCCCTGACATTGTCGTCAGGCAGAGGACGGACCTTGGCGAACTTCACAAAGTCTGCAGTCTCAAGCACACGTTCCATATTCTCTTTCGACAGGCGTGTTTCTTCGTTAGCCTCCAGCACACGGCGGATCTGAGTTGATGTCATCTCCATTGCATTGATGCCGAAACGTCCGTTGAGATAAATACGGAGAATGTCAGTAAGACGGGTATAGAATTCTTTCTCTTTGCCTTGTTCGCAGAGCTTTTCAGCGCGCAGGCGTGAAAGCTCGTCAATGGCCTTTTCATAAGGCGGGACGGGCTTGGGCGCAGGTGCGGCAAAGGGATTTTTCTTCTTTTTCATCATGTAGAAGACAAAACCTCCTATGGCAAGGACAATGATGACTGCGAGGATCCACAGACCGTAATCGACTATAAAGTCCGGCAGATAGTCAATGAAACTGCGGTCAACATCCGCTACGTCAGCATAGTCATGGATTGTCTCCAGTGAATCGACATCAACCGGGAAAACCTTAAGCACAAGTCTGTTTGATGCGATTGTTTCTCCGTTCGCGACATAAAGAATCGGTTTCAGCCGATAAACTCCGGAGTCAAAAGACTGCAAGACGATGTCCTGCCGGATTTCCCGACGTCCGCTTCCGTGCCCGGTGGTGTCGGCATTGAGATATTTGAGGATTTCAACCTTGTCGCAAAGGGAGTCTTTCGGGATAATCAATTGCCCGTCGGTGTTGTCGTCCGTGATTAGCTCGATATGGAGGGGCGTTGTGCGTCCCATCAGGAGAAAAGCCGAGTCAAGGCTGACTTTGAGACTTGGAACTCCTGCAAACGCTGACATTGATGATGTGAGCAGCACGAAAGTCAGCAAGACGGAACGGATATGTCGAAAGATATTCATGTTCAGCGGTCAATTAAAAGAGAAAGAGGGTGTGTTTCCTCAACGGACACCCCTGTTTTTGAATAAAGCCATCAATGAGTGGGCAAAATCTTCGTCAGTAGCGATGGACGCATGATCGACACGACATTTGCTGAATGTCTCGCTCATGGACTGCTGACGTTCATACCACCATTTACCGTAAGCCTGACGCGTGCGTTTTGAGGATGTGTTGATCCAGCGTGAGTCTCCGGTCTCAAGATCCGTCACCCGCATAAGGCCGACATCGGGCAGTGTCGTGTCTCGTTTGTCATAGACTTGTATCGCGATTACGTCATGACGGTTGCAGGCTATCTGCAACTGGCGGGTAAAGTCATGGGAATCGATAAAGTCAGATATGAGAAAGGTGGTGCACCGCTTTTTTAACGCATCAGTAAAGTAACGTAATGCCACTGAGATGTCCGTACCCTGATTCTCAGGCGTAAAGTCCAAGAGTTCGCGGATTATGAGAAGGATGTGTTTTTTGCCTTTTTTCGGAGGAATGAATTTCTCTATTTTGTCAGAGAAGAAGATCACTCCGATCTTGTCATTGTTGGTAATGGCCGAGTAGGCGAGAGTAGCGGCAATTTCAGCGATCATCTCTCTCTTTTCCTCTCCGACAGCACCAAACAGGCGGCTGCGCGACACGTCGACAAGGAGCATCACGGTCAGCTCGCGTTCCTCTTCATAAACCTTGACATAAGGATGGTTATGACGTGCCGTGACATTCCAGTCAATGTCACGGACATCATCGCCATATTGATATTCCCTCACTTCAGAAAAGGTCATGCCTCTTCCTTTAAAAGCCGTGTGGTATTCTCCCGCAAAAATGTTTTGGGAGAGACCGCGGGTTTTTATGTCGATTTTTCTGACTTTTCTGAGTAGTTCGTTTGCTTCCATGTAGAAAACATTAGAAAAGAAGAGGATTATTGGATCTTATCAGGGCACTTCGACCTTGTCGAGGATTTCAGAGATGACCTGATCGGTTGTAATGTTGTTTGCTTCTGCCTCATAGGTGAGTCCGATACGATGGCGGAGCACGTCATGACAGACGGCGCGGACATCTTCAGGAATCACATAGCCGCGACCGCGAAGGAATGCATAGGCTCTCGCTGCTTTTGCCAGGCCGATTGAAGCTCGCGGAGATGCACCGAAGCTGATCATTCCGGCGAGATCCTTGAGATCGTAGTCGCCGGGGTTACGGGTGGCGAATACGATGTCGACAATGTAACGTTCGATCTTTTCATCAAGATAGATCTTCTCGACGATCTTCTGCACTTCGAGGATTTCTTCCGGACGAAGAAGCGGACGCACTTCTGTTTTCACGCCGCTGATGTTCTGACGGATGATCAGTTTTTCTTCCTCTTTGGAAGGATAGCCGATTATGACCTTGAGAAGGAAACGGTCCACCTGGGCTTCGGGGAGCGGATAGGTGCCTTCCTGCTCAATGGGGTTCTGAGTGGCCATGACCAGGAATGGTTCATCAAGTTTGAAGGTCCGTTCGCCGATGGTCACCTGACGTTCCTGCATGGCTTCGAGGAGTGCGCTCTGGACTTTTGCCGGCGCACGGTTGATTTCGTCAGCAAGAACGAAATTGGCGAAAATCGGGCCGCGTTTAATCTGGAACTGCTCTTTCTGTACGCTGTAAATCATTGTTCCGATTACGTCGGCAGGGAGAAGGTCCGGAGTAAACTGTATACGGCTGTATTTTGCATCAATAATCTGTGCGAGAGTTTTGATTGCAAGGGTCTTGGCCAGACCGGGAACACCTTCCAGCAGTACATGTCCGTTGGAAAGGAGTGCGATCAGAAGTGAATCAATGAGATGCTTTTGCCCCACGATGGTCTGATCCATTCCTCGTGTCACAAGGTTGATAAAATCTTTCTTGCCGGCAACAAGATCGTTAAGTTCTCGAATATTAACCGATTCGCTCATAGTCTGAGTAGTGAGAGTTCTAAGTTGTGTATGTAATAGATTTTAATCCGCTAAGTTTGACAAACGGTTTACAAAATTATAAATAACAACAATTATTAGGTGAGAAAAGTGTGTTAATTTTATATATTTTTCCTTTAACAATGACAACGTCACCAATATTAGCATTGGTGACGTTGTCATTTGAATCTGAGCTGCGCGTTGTTTCAGCGGGGATATTTGGCGAGGATTTCGCCGGCTTTCTGCCTTGCCTTTTTCAGGCTTTCGGCATTTCCGGGAACTATGCCGTATTTTTCAGCATCCGGGATGTCCAGAACAACGCCGGGTTGCATGTTGTTGGGGTTGCCGATTTTGGACTTGTTTTCTTCGTAGATGTAGACCCAATAGTCTTTGCTGCCAAAGAATTTCTTTGCCATGTCGTGGATAAGATAGCCACGTCTGACTGTGTCTTTGCGCATTTTGGGGCTGGAACTTTCAGCGACAGCCGGTTCAGCGGCAGGCTCCGGGGCAGGGGCGGGAGCTGCTTCTGCGTCGCCCTTTTCAGAAGTCACTGTGTCCGTGAACTGTGTAGTTTCAGCCACAGTTTCTTCCGAAGGTGTATCTGCAAGTATTTCTGCCTTTGGAGATTCTCCGTGAGGGCGACCGCCGGGGAAAAGATGGTCGATAGCGAGGTATACTCCGCATGCACCCACTGCGAGACCGATAATCAGACCGATGATAAGACCCCACCAGAAATTTCCTTCCGAGGAGTGTGACTTGTCTGTCGTGACAAACACTTCCGGTTCCTCTTCCAGTGGCGCGATTTTAGGAGCGACTGGTCTGGTGACTGGCTGTTTTACAGTCGGTTTAACGATAACAGGTTCTGGCTTCGGGGCAGCTTCGGGTTGTTGTGCGATTTCCGGCTGCGGTTGAGTCTGTTCTGCTTTTTGCTCAGTATCGTGGGCTGCATCGGTCTCAGGCTCAGACTCGATTGATCCCGCTTCCGTTGGACTGTCGTCTCTGCTCTCCAGTTTCTCAGTCGTCTCTTCCTTCTTTTCAATTGCGATGACAGGTTCGTGGCATTCTGTGACAACTTCGGTCTCGGCAGACTGCCCGGAAGAATTGTCATCGTCTGTTTTATCAGATTTCGCGGGAGTTTCTTCTGCTTCTTCAACTGAAAGCATGGATTCTGTGACTTCATCGTTCAGAGTCACCGGCTCAAACATTGCAAACGGTGCGTTGAGTGTTTCAGCAAGATCTTTGTCAGATGTAAACCTGATGTTTTTCTCTCCGCTTTCGTTTTCGTCGTAAAGTGAAAACTCTCCAAGGCCTTTGATTTTGACGGTCTCTCCTTTGATCAACTCCTCAGAGAGAATTTCAAAGAAGTTTTTGACGAAATTTTCGGCACTTTCCTCGCTGATCCCGGTAGCTGCTGCTATGCGGGATGACAGTTGATGAAATGGTATTTTCTGATTCATTGCTTAGTCATTTTTTTACGTAAGACAATGCTTGGGGCAAATTCCATTCTGATTGCCGGCGGGACAAGTGTGCGCTTGCCCGTAGTCTCATCGAATACGATTATCTCATCTGTTTTTACAGATTTGAATGTGCCGAACCCCGGAATGGCAATTGAATCGAGGTCAGTTCCACATTCCTTGAATACTTTGCACAAGCCTTCGACAAGAGTCGCCACTTCGGATGACTCTCTGTTGAGCCGCTTTCCAAGGCGCGAAATAAATTGTTTGTTATCCACGTGTCAATCAAATAATACGTCGCGAATTGCATATCGCGGACGCTGTTTAACTTCAATAAATATTTTTCCGATATATTCTCCTGTCAGTCCTATCGCCATCAGGATCAAGCTCCCAAGAAACCACACCGAGAGCAGGATTGAGGCCCAGCCGGCTTCAAGACGGTCGGAATACAGAATTGAGAATCCGACATAGATCCCGATCAGGACATCAATAGCCAGAAATGCCAGACCGATATAGAAAACCCATCTCATTGGCTTGGCAGAAAAGGATGTTATGCCGTCAATTGAGAATGACAGCATCTTGGCGATGGGATATTTTGATTCGCCGGCAATCCTGGAAGCACGGGAGTAAGTGACGATGTCGCTTTCCAATCCCAGCTGTGGGATGATGCCACGAAGAAACAGGTTGGATTCTCCATATTCGCTAAGAAGGTCAAGGGCCTGTCTGCTCATGAGTCGAAAGTCTGCATGATCATATATTGCCTCGATACCCATTTTGCGTTGAAGGGAATAGAAGGCGTGGGCCGTAGAGCGCTTGAACCATGAGTCTGAATCCCTGTCTGTCCGGACTCCATAGACGATTTCTTTTCCTGAGATGAAACGACGGACCATCTCGATGATCGCTTCCGGATCATCCTGAAGATCCGCATCAATCGAAACAGCAGCATCACATCGGTCTTTGGCAGTCATGAGTCCGGCTAAAAGCGCATACTGATGGCCACGGTTATGAGCCAAAGAGATGCCTTTTACACGTTTGTCGCCAAGGTGGAACTTCCGGATTATTTCCCAGGTGGCATCCTTGCTGCCATCATCGCAACACAGGATGTAGCTTTCAGGCGAGACCATTGCCAGTCCCTCCATACGATCCAAAACAGAGATCAGTTTCGGGATTGTGATAGGCAATACTGCTTCCTCGTTGAAACAGGGCACTACGATAGCGATAGTTTTTGGGTCTGCCATGGAAAATTATCTGATAAGATGAAGGAGAGAGGAGACGAGTAATGATGTCGTGGATTGAACGGAATGATCAATAGTTACGGGCAAAGAGGACACGGCGTGCCGAGGGTTTGCCGGTCACCATGCAGACACCCGGAGTCTGGTCGCCGTCCAAGGGTATGCAGCGGATGGTTGCTTTTGTCTCTTCTTTGATGCGTTCTTCGGTTTCTGTTGTTCCGTCCCAGTGAGCAAGAATGAAACCACCCTTTTCGATCTCTTCCTTGAACTCCTCGTAAGTCTCGACTGTACGAGTCATAGACTCTCTGTGGTTGATTGCTTTCTGATAGATGTTTGCCTGGATTTCTTCAAGGAGTGCTTTAATGTATCCGGCAATGCCTTCGAGCGGAGCAACATGCTTCTCAAGCGTGTCACGACGCATCACCTCGACAGTGCCGTTTTCGATGTCGCGGGCGCCGATTGCAAGACGGACGGGCACACCTTTGAGCTCGTAGTCGGCAAATTTGAATCCGGGGCGCTTGTTTTCGGAATCATCATACTTGACGCTGATGCCCATTGCGCGGAGTTCATTGACAATCGGATCGACTTTGGCCGAAATTTCGGCGAGCTGATCGCTGTTTTTATAGATCGGAACGATCACAACCTGGATTGGGGCGAGATGGGGCGGAAGTACAAGGCCGTTGTCATCGGAATGTGTCATGATGAGCGCGCCCATAAGGCGGGTTGATACGCCCCATGAATTAGCCCATACGTATTCCGGCTTATTGTCTTTATTGACGAAGGTCACATCGAATGCTTTGGCAAAGTTCTGGCCGAGGTTATGGCTTGTGCCTGCCTGAAGGGCCTTGCCGTCCTGCATCATGGCTTCGATGGTATATGTGTTGAGCGCACCGGCAAAGCGTTCGTTGGCGGTCTTCACGCCGATGATAACTGGCATAGCCATATAGTCACGGGCAAACTTGGCATAGATGTTGATCATCTGTACTGTGCGGTTTTCCGATTCTTCGGCGGTAGCATGGGCGCAATGGCCTTCCTGCCACAGGAATTCGGCGGTGCGGAGGAACATGCGGGTACGCATTTCCCAGCGCATCACATTTGCCCACTGGTTGCACAATACGGGCAGATCTCGGTAGCTGTGAATCCAGTTCTTGTATGTGCCCCAGATGATTGTTTCAGAAGTCGGACGTACGATCAGCTCTTCTTCCAGACGGGCATCGGGATCGACTACGACACCATTGCCGTTCGGATCGTTTTTGAGTCGGTAGTGAGTGACGACTGCACATTCTTTGGCAAATCCTTCAACGTGTTCGGCTTCCCGGCAGAGGAATGATTTTGGGATAAGCAGAGGGAAATAGGCATTCTGCACACCGGTTTCCTTAAACATGCGGTCAAGTTCGCGCTGCATTTTTTCCCAAATTGCATAACCGTAGGGCTTGATCACCATACAGCCTCTAACCGCCGACTGCTCTGCAAGATCGGCTTTGACCACGAGCTCGTTGTACCACTGTGAGTAGTTGTCGCTACGCTTGGTCAGGTCCTTAAGTTCTTTTGCCATTGTTGATATGTTTCAGTGATAATATTGCTGTTATATAATGTGATTTTGTTATTTCAAAAGTTGGCCTTTTCTTGCCATAGTGATCATTTTTGGTCCCGGAATAATGAATATTTCAAGACGGCGGTTTTCCCGACGTCCGTCACGGGTATCATTGGCGACCAAGGGATCGGTATCGCCCATTTCATAGGGGATCACGATCAGATCTTCATTTATGTTGTCAAGCATCCAGTCATAGATGGAGTTGTTGCGTTCATGTGACAGACGCATGTTGTACGGAGCCGAACCGGTGTTGTCCGTGTGGACGGCATATACCATTTTCATCATGAATGGATCAGAAAATACTTTCAGAATCGGGGAGAGCCTGGCTGGTGCTGAAGGTGAAAGAAGGGTGTCATTCGGCAGAAAGATATCGTCGGACGGTATGGTGACAACAATGACCTCATCATTCCGGGTCATGTCGACGATATAGTTTTTCTTTGCCAGTTCCTGTGCAAGGCGGTTCATGTAGGTCTTGATCGCCGCATGTCCGTTTTTTCCGACAGCCGGGGTCAGAATATTCTCATCCAGACTCATGTCCATGAATCGGGTCTCATCGTAATCCTTATACGGGTCGGAGTTGTTGTCCTTGGCCGAGACTGATGCCGGTATGATGGCCGTCAGTGCCGAAACGAGTATAAAAATAAGATTTTTCATATTGGCTGAGAATATTGAAATTGTGGAGGAGATTTAATCTTCAAAACAGTCCAATGACTGCTCGTAGCGGAGTTCGGCCATCACCAGAGGCTCGACATCTTCCGGCTTTACAGGGGAGTCAGTGTCTTTCGACAGCATCTTTCTGACGTGTTTGATCAGAGCGTCTGTGTTCACCTCCTCATCGTCAGCCTCTGTGTCGATATCCAGAAGGCCATTGTCATCGTACCAGTCCCAGATTATGTCGATGATGTTCAGAATTTCGTCATCGTCATAGAGCTTCGAGGACTCAGCCGACAAGACCTCACGCATTGATTTTATAGCTTGTTTTTCGTCAAATTCTTTCATGGAGTCACATGTTGAGAGTAAGTATTTCAGAAGGGATATCAGTTTTTATGACTTGATTTTCCTGGTCAATCGAGAGAATGAACTCATCGGCAACAGGTATCAGAATCTCTTTTTCGCCAGATGTTTTTACAACGAAGAGTATGTTCTGGGTCTGATCGTTGATGTCTGTGATCACCCCTACGTTGCCGCTGTTGATGTCGTCGATCTCAAATCCGATGAGATCCGATGCGTAGAATCCGTCTTCCTCCTCGTCCTCCTCATATTCCGGCAGATCGGAACGGAGAATATAAAAACTGCGGTTTGTCAGTTCCTGTGCTTTCTCTTCCGAATCTATTCCGTCGATAGTAACAAGAAATGTGTCAGTCGTTTTGGGCCTTATGGAATTGAGAAAGAATGGCACGAAAATTCCGTCGATCTGAATTATGATACATTTTACATCGTTCAGATCAATGTCTTCTTCGATTGAAACCGAAATCTCTCCTTTGATACCGTGCGGTTTGTTGAAGCGGCCGACTTCTGCTATTTCCGATAATTTGATCACGTGGAGGCAACTAATGAATTAGACGATTATTTTTCTGACAAGCGCTTGCTTATCGTTTCTTTTTCTTTTTACCGCTTGGCGGAGCCACGATCTTGAATTCGTGGAGTTTGGTGGTCTCTGGCGAAAGCAGAATCTGTCCGTGGGAATATTCCGCCAGATCCTTGAAAATTTTAGTATCGTCAACCCCGTCGGCATTCACGGCCAGAAGCAATTTTTTCATGTGGTTGGCGATAAGGAGCGTAAGCTCGTCGCGCTCAGGCCCATTTTCCATCTTTATGGCTTCCGAGATCAGGCGCTCGACATCTTTGCCGTAATGACGATAGCGGATGTGTTCTGATGTATAAGGTATTTTTTCAGGCAAAGTATTGAGGTTCTCGGCATTGACCACCTCGGTAGGGAAGTCGATGTCAAGTTTGAAATCGCTCATAATTGCAAGATGGTCCCATAGTTTCTGCTGATAATTTTCTTCCTCACGCAGTTTCGGAAACAGTTTGCTCATACAGTTGATTATCGAGTGTGCGCAGCGGGTGCGTTCATCCCGATCTTCGATCGTCAGACAGTGTTCCACCATCTGATGGATATTGCGCCCGTATTCAGGCAGTTTCAGATGCTTTAATTGAGTATTATATGTCAGCATGTACAATTACTGGGATTAGGAGCGGATTTAAAAGTAAACATAAGGATATTCCCTCACAGGCAAACTTGTTCCATTCAGGAAATATCCTTATGTGTTTAACGTTGGACTGTCATTACATGTTCATGCCACCGTCGACCTGGATAACCTGGCCTGAGATGTAGCTTGACATGTCGGAAGCGAGGAATGTTGCGACGTTGGCGATGTCCTCGACCTGACCGGCGCGGCGCAGAGGAATTTTGAGTGCCCATTCTTTGCGCACGTCTTCAGGAAGTGCAGCGGTCATGGCTGTCTCGATGAAGCCGGGAGCAATTGCGTTGGCACGGATGCCGCGTGAGCCGACTTCCTGAGCGATGCTCTTGGCAAGTGCGATAAGACCGGCCTTAGAAGCCGCATAGTTTGACTGGCCGGCGTTGCCATGAACACCGACAACAGAGGCCATGTTGATGATCGAGCCCTGGCGCTGACGCATCATGATCGGGAGAACGGCATGGATGAAGTTGAATGCGCTCTTGAGGTTCACTGCGATTACAGCATCCCACTGAGCTTCGCTCATGCGCATCATGAGGCCGTCCTTGGTGATGCCGGCGTTGTTTACGAGAATATCGATATGTCCGAAATCTTCTTTGATCTTTCCGACAACTTCTTCAGTCTGGGCGAAATCAGCTGCGTTTGAAGCATAACCAATGGCGCGTACACCAAGAGCCTGAAGCTCTTTTTCGGTAGCTTCCATGTTTTCGTCACGATTGAGGTCGGTGAAGGCGATGTCTGCACCTTCCTGTGCGAATTTTACAGCGATGCTCTTGCCGATACCACGGGCGGCACCGGTGATCAGAGCTACTTTTCCTTCAAGTAATTTCATTTTTCTGAATAGTCGTTTTAGGTTACTATATAGTTGATTTAAGTAATAGCGTGTTGATTACGAATTTGATGACAGATTCCCTGATGCCGGCAGGCGTTATGCCAAGTTGGCTGAAACTGCTTCGCAGGTGGCAATAGTCAATGCCCTGGAATATCATCTGGTAGACTTCCGGCAGCAGAGATGCCTGCTGTGGGTTGAAAACACCTTTGGCCACGCCTTCGTCGATCATCTCCTTGATGAGTTCCTGTTCTTTGGCCACTGCGAGCACCCGGATTCGTTCAAGGCGTTTGTAGTCAAGAGTGATGTAGGATAGCAGCTGACTTGTCGCAGAGGTTTTGAGTGTTTCCTCCACAATGTCGAAACGCGCATTCAAAAAGCTGCGTAGCTTTTCCTCCGGTTCCAGATCAGAATTGACGATGCCGCGTAGTTTCATCACAATGGCGTCACTCTCGCGTTCGATCACGGCCTCATAAATCTCCCTTTTATTTTTAAAATAGGTGTAGATGGTGCGCCGCCCCTTGTCAGAAGCAGTTGCAATATCGTTCATTGTTGTCCGTTCCACGCCATTGCTGGTGAATAGCTGATGGGCAACCTCAAGGAGTCTTTCGCGGGTTTTCGACGCCATTGGTAGCTTTAGATATACATTTTCAACCACAAAGATACGCTATTTATTTCAGCAATGGAAAATAATTAAATAATGTTAACGAAAAAAGCGGGCTAAATTTTGTTTGCGGAATCGGGCTTGTCAGTATCATGTGCCCGACTTGTCGTTTTCCCATGATCGCAGGTTTGTCGCAATTGCGGATGCCGCCGGATGCTGAACTTTGTACTGTGTGATAGCTCATTTGAATTAAGAGGTTGTGGTGCTTTTAATATTATTTTGTGACGGTGTGCAGTAGTATTGCCCATGTGCGGTCATATCTTTGCATTATAAAAAATGACGCCTATGAAAACATCAAATTCAATAAACAGCACTGACAGACTCTATCTTACCGTAATGATAGGGCGTAGGACATTGGCTTCATTAAGTGTGAGCGGAGTAAGCACTCTTAATGAGATCTACCGTCATGTATTGGAAAATGCACAAGGACAAAAAGGGGTGATTACACTTTATTTACGAAACAGCACTCAGGGATGGACTCAGCAGCACACAATGGTGATCAGCCATCAGTCAACGGCTCAGAAAGAACAAAGGCGTTCGGTGGAGCCATGCTCATATCCATCTTTATTTGACCAAATGCTATTTGAATCCTAACAGTTCAAAGCTATCCACATAGATTTCCGTAACATTGCGCTTGATAGCATTACGGTCTTCCCAGATGCGGTAGCGTATTTTGCCCTCTACATAAAGACGTGATCCTTTTCTGATATATTTTTCTGCAAACTCAGCCGCTCCGTCCCACATAATAATACTATGCCATTCGGTGCGCTCCGGTATTTTTGATCCGTCAGGCAGTGTGCGTTCCCTTTCATTTGTTGCCATTCGGAACGAGGCTATGGGTCTTGTCTCCACATAGCGTATTTCGGGGTCAGTTCCCACATTTCCAATCAATATAACTTTGTTTACGCTCACAGTTTCTTCTCGGTTTTATAAGTCGGAGTTGACAGTTTTTTGTTCGGTCATGACAAAATTACTCATTTTTTAGCGGAAATGAAACTAATTTTAACCTCTATACGTTTATTATGTAAAACTGGAATTAAAATAATATCGAATATGAAAGGTTTGATTTATGGCTTGACCCTATTGGGCACTCTTTCTTTGGTCTCATGTGACGAAACCGCACGTCTGGCAAAGGATCTGCCGGGAAGTTGGACCGGGACGCCGGAAAACTTCACGGACAATTCTTATGTGACCGCCACTACTATCGAGACTATGGATTTTTCGAACAATCCTGAACTTGTTGCAAAAGGGAGCCGTGGTGGAGCATTGATTGTTGTCGGAATGCTGTCCGCAAATACTCAAATAGTAGGAGAGGTAGGACTGGTTGAGCCGTTAGGTCTGACTGTCAGCGGACGATCGACCATCAATGGCACATGGACTGTCATTGATGACGATGAAGTCGCAATCAGTCTTGACCCGTCTACTCTTGCTGTAAGTGTGGATCCGGACGCAGTTGTTGTTAATGGCGTTGTGACAGGGATGAACGGGCCTCGTATAGACTCGATCAAGCCTTCAGTAGCCGTCTCAATTGCTCAAAGCCTGAAAATGGCGCTTGTGAACCGCTATTCTTCTATTCGCAAATTGGACGATGTTAAAATCAAAGGTCCTTTGATGAAGTTTGAAATCGGTCACACCGATTACGTCTTTACCCGTCAGGATGCTGCTCAATAAGAAAATTTGCTTATCTTTGCCTGATAATTCAAACTCTCAAATATTCCCTTTTTGAATGAACAGGAAAGGTAAATTATATTTTCGCTATGGCACTATGGGGTCTGCGAAAACAGCTCTTCTGCTGACCACTGCCTATAACTTCGAGGAAAGGAAGATGAAATACGTCTGCCTTAAACCGGTAGTGGACACCCGTGACCTTACCAATGTAATAAAGTCTCGCATTGGTATTCAGCGTGAATGTCAGTGGATATATCACGACACTGATCTGTATGAATTGGCTCAGACTCTTTTTGAGGACTCAATGGCTGTCATCGACTGGTTTCTGGTTGATGAGGCCCAGTTCCTGACAGCCGATCAGGTCGATCAGCTCTCAAGGGTTGTTGATGACTTTGGCAGTAATGTCATCTGCTATGGCCTGAGAACAGATTTTCAGAGCCATCTCTTTGAGGGATCCCGCAGGTTGTTTGAGATTGCTGACACCATAGACGAAATTAAGTCAACATGTACTTGCGGACGAAAGACCATAATAAATGCCCGTATCGATAGCAACGGCGATTTTGTCGAGGAAGGCGAGCAGGTTGAGATTGGCGGTGACGACCGTTATATCGCAGTCTGCCGGAAATGTTGGCGAAACAAGAGGATAGAACAGTCCTATCGCTCGATACTCCCGTTCAGGGAACTGACAAAAGACTGAATAACTATTTGTTATGAAATTTAAATTAATTTCACTCCTGCTCGCGTTTGTCGGACTTGTGCCGGTTACCCGGTCTGCAAATCCCGTTTCATTGGTAGATGAGACTCTGACTTATGATGTCATCTACAAATGGGGGTTTATTAACAAGGTCGCGGGTTACGCTACGATGTCTCTTCGGAATGACGGTAATCTTTATCGTGCATCAGTCTATGCAGAGAATGCACCGTGGGCCAATAGCATATATATGCTTCGTGATACGTTGTACAGCACAATGACCAAAGACGGTTATTTCCCTGTGTCATATACATACATAGCCCACGAAAATGGCAAATATAAAAAGGATGTGCTGAGCTTTTCCCATACAGGCAATACATTTTCAGCTGATGCTATCCGATATAAGAGTTCAGGGAAGGGTAAGCCTATGAAGAGTTCTACTCTCCATCTTGAAGCTCAGGGAATGACAGTTGACATGCTGAGTTCTTTTTTCTATCTGCGTACACTTGACTTCCCGAATATGAAAAAGGGTCAGAGCGTGACTGTCAACATTTTTTCAGGATCGAAAAAGGAGAAACTGAAGATAACATATATGGGCACTCAGACAATATCGCTGAATGGAGGGAAATTTCCGACATATTATATAAACTTCACTTTCACGCGCAAAGGCGTTGAGAGTTCGGCCCCGATTTCCGGTTGGATTTCAACCGATGGCCAGCGCATTCCGCTGAAAGTAGAAGGTTCTTTGCCTGTCGGGAAAGTCAGGGCTCTATACACCGGTCCCAATCCTTGATGCAAAAGTGTAAAAGTCTTTCACGCGGTTACTTTGTAAAAACAGATTACGCTTAATTTTTAAGAGCTACTTAGATAGATTTATTTTGAATAAGACATTATTGGCAATGGCTGTTGCATCACAACTCCTCTCCGGGGCTTCTGCTTCGGCAGAGGAGCTTGCTTTAAAAATAGTGGCGACAACTGACGTCCACGGAAATTTCTTCCCGTATAATTTCATAACTCGTTCGCCTGATGAAGGCTCTATGGCGAGAATCTGTTCTCGTGTGAAACAATTGCGGGATTCGATTGGCAGTGATCATGTTGTCCTATTGGATAATGGCGATATACTTCAAGGTCAGCCGACGGCTTATTTCTATAATTTCATCTCTGTCGGAGAACGTCATCCGGTCGCACGGATGCTCGAATATATGGGCTATGATGCGGAGACAATCGGCAATCATGATGTGGAAACCGGGCATGCGGTATATGACCGTTATCGGAAAGATCTTGGGGAGATTCCGCTGCTGGGGGCGAATGTTGTAGATGCCGTGACCGGAGACCCATATCTTAAACCTTACCATATCATAGAGCGTGACGGCGTGAAAATTGCCGTCTTAGGGCTTCTGACTCCGGCTATTCCGGCTTGGTTGCCTGAGAATCTTTGGAGCGGTCTGCGTTTTGATGATATGGTGGAGTCGGCCGGGAAATGGATTGATATTATAAGAAACAATGAACATCCGGATCTCATTGTAGGACTTTTTCACTCAGGTCACGATTCATCGAGGATGACAGGCGATTGGATTGAAAACGCGTCACTCAAAGTGGCCGAAGAAGTCCCCGGATTCGATATTATATTCATGGGGCATGATCATCAGGTTTATAATTCTGCATTGTCGGGAGAGCCAAAGTCAGGCCATTTGGTTTTGAATCCGGCCAACAATGCGTTTAATCTTGCCGAAGCAGAAGTTGTGTTCTCCCGTGATGACAATGGACGGCTATCAGTCAGGAAGATCAGCGGACAGGTGGTCTCGGTTAAGGAATATGCTCCCGATCCGGATTTTATGAGGGAATTTGAGCCTGTGCAAAATGCAGTCAATGAATTTGTAAACCGAAAAATAGGCATTGCCACAGGCGATTTTTCTGTTCGCGATGCTTATTTCGGTCCTTCTGCGTTTATGGAATTGCTGCACGATCTGCAACTTGACATTACCGGTGCCGATATTTCCTTTGCTGCTCCCTTGTCATTTGATGCAATGATAGGGAAGGGCGATCTCAGGATGAGCGACATGTTCACATTATATAAATATGAAAACATGCTTTATACAATGGCTCTGACCGGAAAGGAGATTAAGGATTATCTTGAGATGAGTTATTCTCTTTGGACTGACCGGATGTCAGGACCGGAAGATCATATCTTGCTTTTTGCTAAAGATGGCCTGTCGGCGGCAAAGGGAGATTATGCTAAGTTGCAGAATCCCGCCTACAATTTTGATTCGGCAGCCGGCATAATCTATGACGTTGATGTGACGAAGCCGAAAGGGGAGAAAATAACAATCAAGTCCATGCCTGACGGGAGTCCTTTCGAGGAGGATAAAACATATAAAGTTGCCGTAAACTCTTATCGTGGTAACGGAGGTGGTGATCTTCTCACAAAAGGCGCCGGAATCCCTCATGACGAACTGAAATCGCGCATCCTGACTTCAACAGATAAGGATCTCCGTTTTTATCTGATAAAGGAAATTGAAAAGAGAGGCTCGATAACACCTCGTGTGACTCCAAACTGGAGGTTTGTTCCTTCTGATCTTACAGCTCCGGCTATCAGAAAGGACCGTTCAATACTTTTTCCGGTACAATAGAGCCTGCTGAAGTGAACATCCGAGGTGAACTGCCTCATTCGATCTTCGCTATTGACATGCACCGCAAAATATCGTATATTTGCAGACTGCTGGTCGTAATTCGACCACAATGTTTTATGTTCAACCTTGTAACTAATATTTACGCGATATGGGATTAGACATATATTCAGGGACATTGACTCGCTATTACAGTCGTAACTGGAAAACCATCGTGCAGCAGCTGTCAGAGGAAAACGGACAGAAATGCGTAATGACAGACGGTTGTGGTAATGAAATGAAACCCATAGAGGACAAAGCGGGAATAGCTGAAATCCGAGAAATCGTTATCCGGTGGGCTGACAATATTGCTGCAAATATCGACCTCCCAATTCCTGCGCCATTATGGGATGAAACAGCAGACTGCGACTATTATACCGACAAACCCGATTGGGAAGCCTTCGGCGCATTAGTGATGTTGCAGGCTTACACCTCCCTGAATCGCAGATTGCCCGAATATGTAGAAAGCAGATGGAATGCCTTTGATGATCCAGTAGTCCAAGAAGCTGTCTCAAAAAAGATAGTCAACTCATTGCTTTCTGATGTTGCCCTTTGGCTTCCCATTCCTGATAAGGCTATTTTTATAACTGCATATCCAACGGGCAATGAAGGCGCAATTTCCACGGTCTCACTTCTGAAACAGGAGCTGGAAAATCTGAACCAACAGTTATGGAATGCCGATGAAGCCACTATCCTTTCTTGGCGTAACGACAAATACTATGTCCCTGTAAAACAAAAAGAGCCGAACCTTCTTCTCAAATTTATCCGCAGGACAGATAAAACGCTCAAAGAGAAATATCGCACCGAAGATCTTGCACAATGCGCCTACTCGATGCTATATCAGGCAGTGTGTTTTGCTGAAGAACATCAAGTCCCGATATTGTTGGATTATTAAGAACCGGTTAGACAATAAATGGCTTCACAATAGAAATTGGCTCAGAGAATATCCATGACGTGTCAGTCTATTGAGGTCAGTCTTCAGCATCAATTATTCTGAACGCCGCCTCACGTCCGAAGCTGATGCGGTCAGGATAATGGGCGTCACTATTGACAACCAGAGGTATACCGGCGCGCTTAAGTTTCCGGATAGTGTGGGCCGATGGGAACAAACGAGGTCTGTAACATGCAGTTTGTTCGGCACTTGCTCCGACAGGCGGTTCCCACGCTTTGGTGTTTATCTCTGCCGCGATATCAGTTCCGGCAATAGCGTCAATCACATTGTCGATGTGCCTGCGATACCAGTCCTCATCTTCAATTCCGGGGCTGAAATGCGATGCGTTGAATCCGATCTTGTCAAAATGGCCTATGATGTCAAAGCCCCCGGCTGCAATCATCTCAAGAGTGCGGGCGTAAAATTTGTCGACGACATAACGGATGTCATCGTCAAAATATTTGTGCATTTTTTCGCAGAAACTTTCAGGGCGACCGTCGATGTCGACCATCTCTCTGCCGTCAGGCGTGGGGATGAAGTGGATCGAACTGAGCCTGTAATCAAGTGGCAGAGATGAGAAATAGGGGTGTGTTGCGCCCCAGTTGTCTCCAAGATAGTCAATCTCCATGGAAAGATAGAGGTTGATTTTGCCTTTATGGATATCTTTCAGCCGATTGAATTCGCTGATATATTCGCCGACCTGGGATTCAGACATGTTGCAAGGCGAATGGAATGGGATCGGGGAATGAGGTGTGAATCCATAATGCTTCAGTCCGGCACTTACAGCCGCATCTGCGAAGCGCGCCATTTCGGCGCGCCCATCGCAGAATTGAGTATGTGAATGTAGATTGTATGCTCTGGTTGACGTTATTATTTCTTTAACGTTCATTTGCTTTATTTGGAGATGGGAGGATTGGCGATATTCTGACGCATTGTTGTGTCAGATTCGATATTTTTCATGCGGTAATAGTCCATAACGCCGAGATTACCTGAAAGGAATGCCTGGGCCATGGCTCGCGGAAGTTCTGCTTCTGCTTCGATCACTTTTGCGCGGGCTTCCTGAGCTTTTGCGCGCATTTCCTGTTCAAGTGCGATCGCCATGGCGCGGCGTTCTTCTGCCTTGGCCTGTGCGATGCTTTTGTCGGCCTGGGCCTGGTCGATCTGGAGAGCAGCTCCGATGTTTTTGCCTATGTCGATGTCTGCGATGTCAATCGAAAGAATCTCGAAAGCAGTGCCGGAATCAAGCCCTTTGCGCAAAACGAGTTTTGAAATGTTGTCGGGGTTTTCGAGTACCTGCTTGTGACTTTCCGAAGAACCGATAGATGAGACGATGCCTTCGCCTACACGTGCGAGAACAGTGTCTTCTCCTGCGCCGCCAACGAGCTGACGGATATTAGCGCGGACAGTTACACGGGCTATCGCTATCAGCTGGATGCCGTCTTTGGCGACGGCTGTGACATGCGGTGTCTCGATTACTTTTGGGTTGACTGACATCTGCACCGCCTGGAACACATCGCGACCGGCCAGATCAATGGCTGTTGCCATTTTGAAGCCAAGATCAATGTTTGCTTTCGATGCTGACACAAGCGCATGAACCACTTTTTCAACGTTGCCGCCTGCAAGATAGTGCGCTTCAAGATCGTCCCTTGACACATCGTTGAGTCCGGCCTTATGGGCTTCAATCAAAGCCCGGACAATGACTGAAGCCGGGACTTTTCGGATGCGCATGAGGAAAAGCTGCATCAGCGAGATCCTGACTCCGCTCACACGGGCGGAGATCCACAGGAAGAACGGCACATAGTAAAAAAAGATGCAGATAATGATCACCAGTGCGATCAGTATCAAAATCAGAGTTACTTCCATACAAAAATATGATTGTGGTGGTTAAAGAGAGTTCTTTGTTATTCAGTCCATCACGGCTGTGACGATGCTGTTTTTAATGCGTTTCAGTTCCGCGCGCCGGTGGTCAAGACCGTTTTCAAGTGACAGGATTTCATGTTCTACACTGTGGTCGCCTTTGGCGTATGTTTCCCTGAGTTCTGCGAGCCGGGCCACTGCCTCGTCATAAGCTCTTGCTTCGTCAAGGTACTGGCGCATTGCTTCACGTGCCATTCCGGATGAAAGATCTGAGACAGAGGTGATGATTCTGCCGTCAGGAAGCGCAAAACGTATCTTGCGGTTGTTTCGGGAGCCTTTCATTGAGGAGAGAGAGGCAATCTTGTCTCTTATTGCGGAATAATTTCTGTCAGGATCCTGAGTGGGTTTGATTGACGACACTTTTGCGAAATCAATCAGGTCCGGAGTGTCTATCGGATAATTGATGCGGAGATCCTGAGGTATAAAGGTGTAGATTGTGACTGAGTCTTTCAGCCCGTTGCGGTCAGATGCCCACCATCCTGTGCCGGTGACCTCGTCAATGGCATACATGTAGTCATTGTATGGTGAGTTATAGGGCATACCTATGTTTGACGGCTGGAGGAATCCGTCTTCGTCACGTCGGGAAATGAATATGTCGAGATCTCCTAATGAGTTTTCACCGTCGGCGGCGAAATAGAGCGTCACACCGTCTGACATCAGAAACGGATAACCGACCCATGTGCCGTTGGTGTTGCCGAAGATTGATTTGTAGTCGAACAGCAGATTTGGAGTTTCCCAGCTGCCGTCAGCCAGACGGTAGGATTCATACATTTTCGATTCTCCGTCATTGGCGGATCCATACCAGATCATGTCTTCGCCGGATTCCGAAATGTATGCCGGTGCCCAGATGCCTGAGATGGACTGAGAGTCAAGATAGTCTTTGGGGACAATTTTTTCGATTTCGAACTCATCGGCCAGACTGCCGGCGCTTTTTGCCAGCTTTACGAATTTGAAAAATTCCTCAGACGGGACATTGATGCTGTCGATAATCTGAATTTTCTCCACACGGTCGAGCATGCTTCGTCCAAGATCAATTCTTGAACGAAGATAGTCGGTCCAGTCCAGGGTCTCGCTGCCGTCGCCATAAGAGAATCCCAGATCTTTCGCCGCATCTGTTTTCGAGCGTTTCGCAAGATATTTGTCGAGATATTCGTCGGCTTTGTCAAACTCGTATAGATAGAAATAGCTTTCGGCAATACCCAAATTCCCGGTATTGCCGCTTTTGAGATAGAAGGGGATGGCTTCTTTGAATCGTCCGGCATCTTTAAGCAGATCTGCGGCTTTGAGGTTTACAGTCTGGTTTTTCGGCGCATCCTTTGCCGCTTCAACAGCTGCCGAGATTTCAGTAGGATCGGCAGCTTGGAGCGGAGAAACCGCTCCAAGGAATGCCGATAGGACTACTATATTTCTGAGTAGTTTGGTCATATTATCAGTGTTGGGTTCGGTTTGGTTGCCCAAATTTAGCAAATTCGGGGCATATACGCAAACTTCCGCTTTATTCCGCTTTAGCGGAGAGGGCTTTGTCCATTGCAGCCGCAGCGCGTCGACCGTCACCCATTGCGAGGATCACAGTTGCGCCGCCACGGACAATATCGCCTCCGGCATAGATGTCAGACAGAGATGATTGCATCGAGTCTTCGTTGACAACGATTGTGCCTCTCCGTGAGATCTCAAGTTCCGGAATCGCGTTGGGAATAAGCGGGTTGGGGGAGACTCCGACGCTGACAATCACCAGATCTACCTCAATTTCGTCAATGGCTCCTTCGATCGGAACAGGTGAGCGTCGGCCGGATGCGTCAGGCTCGCCAAGTTCCATGCGCTGCACTCTCATTGCGCGCACTCGGCCTTTGTCGTCAGCCAGATATTCAACCGGGTTGCAGAGTGTGATGAATTCCACACCTTCTTCCTGGGCATGGTGCACTTCCTCTACTCGCGCAGGCATTTCCTCGATGCTACGGCGATAGACGATCATGGCTGTCTTCGAGCCTTGGCGAAGGGCTGTGCGCACAGAGTCCATTGCTGTGTTGCCGCCACCGATCACTGCCACTCTGTTGCCTTTCAGCACCGGCGTATCCTCGCCTTGCCGACCGGCACCCATCAGATTGATTCGGGTGAGATATTCGTTTGATGACATGATTCCGATGAGATTCTCTCCGGGAATACCCATGAAGCGAGGCAGTCCGGCTCCTGAGGCTACAAAAATTCCGTCGAAGCCCAGTTCATGCAGTTGATCATAGGAGATTGTCTTGCCGACAACGCAATCCTTTACAAATTCCACCCCTTCGGCTCTCAGAGCGTCAATCTCAGCTTCTACAACCGAGTTGGGCAGGCGGAATTCGGGAATACCGTATTTCAGCACTCCGCCGATCTCATGCAAAGCCTCGTAGACGGTCACTTCATAGCCCTTTTTGATCATGTCTCCGGCAAATGACAGTCCGGCGGGACCGGAACCTACAACGGCGATGCGCAAACCGTTTTTCTCGCTCGCTGTGGCAGTCGGTTTGATTCCGTTGGCCTTGTTGTTCATCCGCTCGAAGTCTGCGGCAAAGCGTTCGAGATAGCCGATCGCAACCGGTTCTTTTTTCATCTTGTTGTAGATGCAGCGTGATTCGCACTGCTTTTCCTGAGGACACACACGTCCACACACAGCCGGAAGCGCGCTGGTCTGCTTGAGAACAGCTGCTGCGGCAAGGAATTCTCCGCGTTCAATATTTTTGATGAAGGAAGGAATATTGATCGATACCGGACAGCCGCTCATACACTGCGGATCCGGACAGTCAAGGCATCGGGTCGCCTCGATTACGGCCTGTCCAGTGGCAAGGCCCTGGTTTACTTCATGGTTGCATGTGATTCGATATGCGGCATTCAATTGCGGCATGACAGCTCGCGGGATTGATGTGCGCTGTTTTGCGCTTAATGCCGAGCGCAGTTCTTCACGCCACTTTGCATCGCGGCTTGTATTTTGATCCATTTCTGAATAGGAATATTTAAGGTTATTGTAAATTTGAATTGTGGTTGGGACCGGTCTGTTGGTGCCGGCAGATCAATTATAGGCTTTCAGCCTGGTTATCATTTCATCGAAATCAACCTTATGTGCGTCAAACTCAGGTCCGTCGATGCAGACGAATTTGGTTTTGCCGCCGACTGTGATACGGCATGCGCCACACATGCCTGTTCCGTCGACCATGATAGTGTTGAGCGATACCATTGTCGGGATCTCATATTTCTTGGTGGTCAGCGCTACGAATTTCATCATGACAGCAGGCCCGATAGCCACTACCTGATCAACCTTTTCGCGGGCTATGACCGCTTCCAAGCCGGCTGTAACCAGGCCTTTTTCTCCTTTTGAGCCGTCATCGGTCATGATTATCACCTCGTCACTGTATTCAGCCACTTCTTTTTCAAGGATTATCAGCTCGGCTGTTCTTGCCGCCAGAATTGAAACGACACGGTTACCGGCTTCCTTCATGGCTTTCACGATCGGCAGAAGAGGCGCTACTCCTACACCACCGCCACAGCAGACAACTGTTCCCACGTTCTCTATATGGGTTGCCTGGCCGAGAGGTCCTACAACATCTGTGAAACACTCTCCTGGTTCAAGCGCACATATTTTTCGGGTACTTTCGCCGACGGCCTGCACCACCAATGTAATTGTGCCTTTATTCAGATCGGCACCTGCAATAGTGAGTGGGATTCGTTCTCCGCCTTCACCGGTACGGACGATGACGAAGTGGCCCGGACGGCGGGAGCGGGCTATCAGAGGTGCCTCTACCTCGAATCTGACTACATTTTCAGAGAAATGTTCTTTCTCAATAATTTTGTACATTGACATAGAGAATATTGGTTGGGTTGATTGGTTTATCTTTTTGCTTGTCATTCACTATATGTGATGTTGCGGATCTGACGTATTGTCTGATCCATTGACTTGGACTTTTCAAGCCGCTCTGTCCAGTTGCCGAACTTGTCGAACTTAAGATAGGTATAAGTCTGGATCTCGTCTTCCCCGTTCATATTATAGGAGTGTTGTTTTAGCAGCCCTTTGGTGTCGTAGACGTATGTCTGCACCCATTGTTCATCTCCTGAAACGGCTTCTGATTTGACAACATGTCCGGCTTTGTCATAGAAGAGCTTCATTGAGATGGTTGTATAGGACTCTTCGTCGTCCTCGGCTGTGTCAATGAGTGTGATCGCTGTCATCCTGCCTTCGGCATCCCGTTTGCAATCAATCTCTTCGCCGTCAATCTCGATCAGAGCGCCATCAGTGTCAAAGGTATATTCCGTCTGCCATTCGAGTCCTGCATCATTCATGACAATGCAGATCGAATCAACCGGACCGCTCAGACAAAACATTTTCAGATCATTGGCCTGACAGGCAAAACTAATGAAAAACAGCAATACGAAACTAACAGATTTCATAGGAAATGTGATAATACAAAAAGTGTGTCTGACAACGTCAGAACCACTCGACAAAGCAAAATTAGTATTTATATCTCAATTAAACGCTAAAAAATACTAAATTTTAATACACCTCCCCAAGATTTCGTGTTTTTATGGTCTTAGGTCTTGGTATCAGTTTGAAAGAGACCGTACATAAGATGTGATTTAGAGGTTGATTTTGCTTTGTTTTAGAACAATATGATTTTCGGCTCGTAATTAACTATTGGTTATTTTTAATTGTTTCTTTCTTTATCGTTCAATCGAGTATTGCGTTTGCTCAAAACAGCTGTATAACCGACAGTGCCGTACATGAAATTCAGTCCCCCCACTGACTGAACAGGACATCGAAACCGTATTCTACTATTTCGACAACGAATGGATTCCGGGGGCACACCCTGGTATGGTGCCGGCCGACTCCATTCAGAAGACGGAGGTAAATTGGTTCAATATTATTAGGTTCCCATATATTTGAGGCATATCTTGAATGTTGGAGAAATTACAATCATTAATTCGCAAGGGACGTGCGTTTTTGTATTAAAATTCAATAATAAGAATGGCTTCTTGCGAAAATTGAGTAATTTTGTATGTGTGAAACACAAGTGAAAAATGACTGGTAACGACACATCCAAACTTAAAGAACTCAGTGACTCGCCGATCGGCAGACTGTTGTGGAGATATAGCCTTCCTGCCGTGGTAGGAATGTTGGTCATGTCGCTTTACAACATAATAGACCGTATCTTTATCGGGCAAGGAGTCGGGCCTGAAGCAATAGCAGGCCTGGCTATTACGTTTCCAGTCATGAACCTGTCTGCTGCTTTCGGTGTACTGATAGGTGCAGGCGGATCCGCAAGACTTTCGATACTGCTTGGCGCCAAGGATTATGCAGGAGCCCAAAAGACTTTGTGCAGTTCTCTGATTTTGTTGCTGATAATAGTCGGCTGCTACATATTGAGTTTCGTTGTCTTTATTGACGATATTCTGATGGCTTTCGGCGCCAGCGCCGTAACCTTGCCTTATGCCCGCGATTTTATGCTCTATATTCTTCCGGGTATGTTTATGACCAATCTGGCTTTCACGTTCAACAATTTCATGAGAGCATCGGGCTACCCGATAAAGGCCATGATAACAATGCTGATCGGTGCCGGCTGCAACCTGCTCCTGGCGCCGGTGTTTATTTTTTATCTGGAGTGGGGGATAAAGGGCGCTGCGATCGCTACTGACATTTCAATGGCAATCTCGGCCTATTTTGTGCTTTCTCATTTCTTTTCGGCGAAAAATACTCTGTATTTCACAAGAGACCGCGATATGTATCGGCTTCGCAGCAAGATTATATTGCCGGTGCTTTCGATCGGCGCAGCTCCGTCTCTGGTAAATGCGGCGGCTTGCTTCATCAATATAATAATAAACAAGAGCCTGTATCAGTATGGTGGAGACATGGCTGTGGCCGCTGCCGGAATATTCACGTCCTATACATCACTGATGACAATGGTCGTGGTCGGTATCTGCCAGGGAATGCAGCCGATAGTGGGATACAATTATGGCGCAGGCAAACTGGAGCGTCTGCGGCGCACCTACTGGCTTGCGGTCGGAGTTGCAACGTTGATCGTAACGGTCGGACAGTCGGTCGGATTGTTTTTCCCGGACTATATCGGCAGGGCTTTCTCGAATGATCCGATACTTATTCGAGAGACCGTCCGTTGTCTCCATATATCGCTGATGGCTTTTACGGTTGTCGGTTTTCAGGTGGTCTCAACGACTTTGTTCCAGTCTATCGGCAAGGCCAAAGCCTCGATCTTTCTTTCGCTCACGCGTCAGGTCATTTTCCTGATCCCCTTGCTCCTTGTCCTGCCTCCCAGGATGGGTCTGGACGGAGTCTGGACGGCTTTCCCTGTGTCGGATCTTGTCGCTACGCTGGTGACAACAGTGATGGTTGTCTGGCAGCTGGCCAAGTTCAGGAAAGCAGAGACGTGCATCCCGGAGAAGGGATTGCATGAGCGCGCATCTCTGTGACGGTTGTTGCGATGATTCAACAAAAGAGGCTTCAACATTGTTAATTTTTACAAATAACAATGTGATATTACTAAACGTATGAATGTCTCTGCGATTGATTTGAAACTGAGGGAGCGCATGATGACCACGATGCACTTCGGCGTTGTCATTCTGTCATTGCTGCTTATCACACTTATAACTCTGGATACATTGCGGAATGTGTCATTTCTGGCTGATACATTCTATCTGAGGGTGCAATTCTGGTGTTGCCTGTTTTTCATTGCGGATGTCCTTATTGAAATGCTTTTTTCAGGAAAGAAACTCCGCTATCTCTGGACTCATGTTCTGTTCCTGCTGATTTCGATCCCGTATCTCAATATCATACACCATTTCAACATCCCGATAGACCGTCACGCGGAATATGTCTTAAAGTTTATCCCTATGATCCGTGCGGCCTATGTGTTTACGATTGTAACGGGGGCTACGACTTCATCGAAGTGGATAAAAAACATGCTTGCGACATATATGATAGTGCTTATTGTCGGAGTCTATTTCTGTTCGCTGACGTTTTTTGTGGCTGAAAAAGGTGTCAATCCCGATGTGAGGGACTATTGGTCTTCATTGCAATGGTCAATCATGAGCCTTACCACTGCCGGATGTTCGATCCATGCGATGACGGTGACCGGGAGAGTGCTCGGAGTTGTGCTTTCCGCTGTCGGGCTTATCTTTTTCCCTATTTTCACAGTGTTTTTGACAAACAGCTTTGCTTCAGGCGCAGACCAGGACGGGAATCCGAATGGAGTGTCGGGACAAGGCAAGCCTGCCTCCGGCAAGTGAAAACGACACGATTTTAGCTGCGTCAGGCCTGGCTGATACGTAATTTGAGATAAATTTTGAGGCAAACGTCAAAATTCGTAACTTTGTCTGCATCTAAAGAAATTTATCTAACAATAAAAATATGCTTAAAAATATTCTTTCGATCTCCGGTCGCCCCGGATTGTTCCGCCTTTCCAACCGTGGTAAAAAT
>NZ_JAIDEN010000021.1 GCF_029054785.1 Duncaniella sp. | reverse complement strand
ATTTCAGTCACATAGCTCGCTATGCTCCTTCAATTCAGAGCCATATTCACCTCAAAACTTTCGCTCAGATTTTAACTCTTGTTTTTAAACAACCTCTAAAACCGCGATCCAGAATCAACTTCAAAACATGTTTCAAAAAAATTCAATTATTTTATCTTATTTATTGCAAGATTAAAAATAATGCACTACTTTTGTCGCTGAAAAGTAGCCTCCCTAACTGAGAGACTTCTATGAGACACATCACAAATAGTAGCATTATACAATAGTAGTAACATCGTTTATGTCACGTAATCAGTTGGGTTATATGTAAGTAATACCTGCAAGCATTGAACCGTCATGTGTTTGCCGCTTGCAATCTTGGGGTTGCCACCATCGCGGAGGCATTCACCGGTATTCTTACGTTCTAAAAAACGCCTTCCTTTACAACACATAAGCAAAATAGTAACAATTATAGGATTTCTATGTCGTCGATGAAAAGAGTATTGCTTGTAATCTTTCTGCTTGCAGGCTTGTTCGAGACTTCGAAAGCTCAGGATCTTGCTGTCAAGACCGACCTTTCGTCCGATATTTTCACGAACATCAACTTAGGAGGAGAGGTAGGCCTCGCTCCTAAGTGGACACTGGATGTTTCCGGCGAGTTCAACGCCTGGACTTTCAGTGACAACAAACGCTGGAAACACTGGTTTGTGCAGCCGGAGGCCCGCTATTGGTTCTGCGACCGCTTCGCCGGCCATTTTGTCGGCGCACATCTCCACGGAGGCCAATACAACATCGGTGGACTTGACACCGGATTCTCCATGCTTGGCACAGATTTCTCCAAACTCAAAGACTATCGTTTTCAGGGCTGGTTTGTCGGAGGCGGCGTGGCCTACGGTTATGCCTGGATCCTCGGACGCCACTGGAACCTTGAAGCTGAGATCGGTATCGGCTATTCCTACACACGTTACAGCCAGTACAAGTGTGCGGGCTGCGGAAAGAAACTCAAATCCGACCGCCCTCACAACTACTTCGGACCGACCAAAGCCGCAATCAACTTAGTGTATCTGTTTTAAACCACCTCATTTAAACGCACTGAAATGAAATTCCAAGCCCTTACCATATCGTCTCTATTCATCGGCCTGACCCTGAGCGCTTCGGCGGAAAACACATCGGCAACCCGCACAATACCGCTCGGTGTAAACGTGGAGCAGGCATCGCTCCAGCGCCACGGCGACTACATGAACGTCGACATGACCCTTGATCTCAGCCGTCTTCAGGTCGAAAGCAACCGCGCGGTGCTCCTGACTCCGAGCATCATCAACGGAAGCGACACCCTCCGCCTCCCCGCCATCGGCATCTACGGACGTGTCCGCTACTACCAGTACCAGCGCAACACCCCCGGCATGATCTCAGGCTTTGACGAGACAGTGATACGCGCGTCAGAGAAACCCGACAGCCTTCACTACAATCAGATACTCCCCTACGCCGACTGGATGAACGGATCGTCGGTCTATCTCAACCGCTCGGACTTCGGATGCTGCCGCAAACTGCTTGCATCCGCTCCATTCGACGGACCTTACGGATACTACGGATATTTCACCCCGCAGTGGGTCTATGTCCGTCCGCAGGGCAACGGCGAGAAGCACCGCGAACTTTCCGGATCGGCCTTCATCGACTTCCCCGTCGACCAGACCATCATCTATCCCGAATATCGCCGCAACACCACCGAACTGGCCAAGATCCAGGCCACGATCGACTCCGTCCGCGGTGACCGCGACGTAACCATCACCCGCGTCTGGCTCAAAGGCTTCGCATCCCCTGAAAGCCCCTACTCCCACAACCGCGATCTCGCCATAGGCCGAACAGCGGCCCTCAAGGACTATATCCAGAAGCTCTACCGCTTTGACTCCGGAGTCATCGCAACCGACTTCGAGCCTGAGGACTGGGCCGGACTCAAAAGGTTTGTTGACGGATCCAATCTGCCTGCGCGCACCGAAATCCTCGCGCTCATCGACTCCGACATGGAGCCTGACGCCAAGGAAGCCCGCATCAAGAAGCTCTATCCTGAGGACTACCGCTTCATGTTGCAGACCTACTATCCCGCACTGCGCCACACTGACTATCGCATCGAATACACAATCCGCTCTTACAGCGACGTCAACGAGATCCGCCGCATCATGAAGGAACACCCGCAGAAACTCAGCCTCAACGAATTCTATCTCGTGGCTCAGGACTGCGAACCGGGCAGCGACGAATTCAACGATGTGTTCGAGACAGCCGTGCGCATGTATCCCAACGATCCCGCAGCCAATCTCAACGCTGCCGTCTGCGCCCTCGAACGCGGTGATCTCGACCAGGCCAACCGATTCCTCGACAAAGCCGGATCTTCCGAACAGACCGAATACATTAGAGGTGTCCGCGAAGCTCTCAAAGGTGACTATGCCGCAGCCCGCAAGTATTTCGAGAATGCGACATCCATACCCGAAGCCGCCGATGCAATCCGACAGCTCGACAAGCTCCAGCCTCAGGCTTCAACAGACAAGTAACGCAGTCCATAAACTCTCCACACAATAATAACCCGACTTTTTAAACTTTACATTTTTTTACTCAACACATCACATTACAGATTTCATTCACAGATTCAATTAGTAACAAATTAAAAACCAATTCAATAATCAATTACAGATGAAATTTAAAAGCTTATTTCTGACAACAGCCGCAGCAATGGCGTTTGCTGCCTGTTCAAGCGACGAACCGTCAAACGGTGGAAACAACGGCAATACTCCGGAGGGAGAAGGCACCACAATGTATCTGACTGTGAACATCACAGATGCAAATGCAATGGGCCGTGCCGAAGAGGGTGACCTCGTTCCCGGCGAGCCTAACGAGCATGCAGTCAACACCGCTCACTTCTTCTTCTTCGACAAAGACCAGATGTTCGTGACCGAAGCAAGCGTATGGAACGGAGGCGACGATGTCAAAGACGAAGAACAGGAAAACGACAAAGGCTATAACGTTGAATTCCAGAGCAACAATGTGCTTGTTCTCAAGAACCTCACTAAGAAAAATCTCCCCAAATATCTTGTAACAGTTCTCAATGCTTCTCCCGAACTTCTGTCATACATCCGCGAGACTCCGCGCAAAATGGCTGAAGTACGCAACTTCCAGACCAACTGGCAGAACGGATCTTCTTTCGTGATGTCAACCTCAAGCTTCAACGGCGGAGAGACAGCTTTCCCCAACCAGTATGAAGCAGGTGTCTACTATGCCAACCTTCTTCAGGAAAGCAATCTCAAGACAGAACCTGTTGACCTTAAGAATGTACCGGCTAAAGACGTCGTAAAAATCTATGTTGAGCGTCTCGCAGCCAAGTTCACCATCTCACTTCCCGAAGGCAATCCCTTCAAGGTAGATGTGACCATTGCAGGTGCGGAGAACAACGACAACGGCAGCACAAACATCGGTTCAACTCCCGTCTACGTACAGATTGAAAAATTCGGAGTGACCGGCACCGAGCCCACTTCATTCCTCGGCAAGAACCTTGATAAACTCTCCGGGCTTTGGGATACCTGGAACATCGCACAGCTCCACCGCAGCTACTGGGGCAAGTCTGTCAACTATGACGACAAGAACTTCAAGCTCTCATATCCGACTTTCAGCGGCATCGATGGAGAACTCAAGGGTGCTGTCTACTCAAACGAAACTACCGCAGACTACACTGTTATCCGCAACGGCAACAACGTCCTCACCCCTGCCCGTGTGACCAACGTTGTCTTCACCGCCACAATCTATGAAGACAAAGATTGCCAGAAGCCTCTTGATCTCATCCTCTTCAGCGGTGTCTACTACAAGAAAGATCAGTTCGTTCCCTACATCCTCAACCGCCTGAACGCTACCAGCCAGCTCAACTACTATATCAAGACCGGCAGCTCAAGCGAGACCAACGAAGACGGCACTCTCAATCGCGACAACTATACTCAGGTTAGCGCTGATAACGTAGAGATCGTCAAGGACACCAAGTTTGGCACAGGCGTAGTGAAACTCGCTTCCGCTCTTGGCGAAAACACCCAGCTCTATGCACTCAGCGACAATAAAGCCACTGCTGTTGCAACAGCTGATTTCGAGGCTGCTCTCAACTCTTACTTCTTCAATGAAAACCCGACTGCCTATACCGGCGGTGCAAGCGTTTACTATGTTCCCGTTGAACACCTCCTTGGCAAAAATGCCGGCTTCAACAACAATAACGACTACACTGTTACCGAAAACGGTCAGTACGGTGTTGTCCGCAACCACTGGTATCAGATCGAGGTAGGCAAAGTGTTCCGTCTCGGCCAGGGCGTATTCGACCCCAGCGAAGGCAGCACCGAGGAACTCATTCCCGACAATCCCTCGAAAGAAACCTTCGGTATGGCAGCCAACATCAGCATCCTTTCCTGGAAGGTTGTTAAGCAGAGCGTAGATCTCTAATCGAAAAAGTCATATCAGTCTCTTAAGACAATCACTTAAATCAAGGTGCGGGAATTCCATCCCGCGGATTCCCGCACCTTTCTTTTTTTCTCTCAAACCGGACCTTTGTCACCGATCCTATGCTGCTGACAGACACACCCCATCACCTTTCCGCTCCTCAACCCCTCCTCATCACACCTCTCACCTCCTTTTTTTCTTTAACCCGACAACAGCGAGAGGGTCTCCCGGCCCTCCACAACATATATCAAGATTACCCAAGAACAACCCCCATACATCATTATCACAGATCGTAAGATGAAACTCAATACGAAGCTCCACAAAACCAACCTGCGAATCGTCGCAATCCTGCTCTCCGCACTGTCGCTCGGCAGTTGCAGCGGACTCATGTATGACGAAGAAGGAGACTGTGATCCCCACTACAAGGCTCGGTTCATTTTCGACATGAACATGTCGTATGCCAACGCCTTCTCCAAAGAAGTCAACGCAGTCACCCTCTATCTGCTTGATCCGGCCACAGGCAACATCGTCTGGCAGAAAAGCGAGCGCGGCGACCTGCTCCGCCAGGACGGCTATCTGATGGATCTCGACGTGGCTCCCGGCAGCTATCAGCTGCTTGCATGGTGTGGCGAAGGTCTCGACGAGCACTTCACCGTCTCCGCCGATGCGAGCCACTACTCTCATCTGACCTGCCGTCTCAACCGCGAGTACGAATCGCGCGCCGCCGGTGCTTCGGCAGTCTCACGCAAAGACCTCAAGCGTCTCTACCACGGCAAGACCGACGTCAAGGTATTCCCGGAAGATGAAGGGACATATATCTATAATGTGGAACTCGTCAAGAACACCAACGACGTCAACATCTTGCTCCAGCACCTTTCAGGCGAAATCGTCAAGGAAGGATTCACTTTCACCGTGACCGATGCCAACGGCTCGATGGACTGGGACAACTCCATAATGCCGGACGAGGAAATCAACTATTATCCCTGGCAGGTGCTTGCCGGTACGGCCGGAATCGAATATCCCGAAGCCAATGATGTCCCGGTCATCACAAGCATGAGCGCCTGTGTGGCCAATCTGACAGTCGGACGTCTGATGGCCGACCGCAGAGACGACATGCGCGTCAGGATCTACAATCCGGCAGGCGAGAAGATCGTCGATATTCCTCTGATCCAATATGCACTGCTCGTGCGGGGTCGCTACGAACAGTCCATGACAGAGCAGGAATATCTCGACCGTCAGGACAAATACGATCTTGTGTTCTTCATTGACGAAGGCAACCGATGGGCGGACTCTTATATTTATATCAACAGCTGGATGGTGGTACGCCAGACTTCAGATCTCTAATTTCACACAGACAATTCGACACACAATGTTTAACAAATATACTGCAAATTCAATCCGGACACTCTCTGCCCTGCTGCTTTCCGCCGCAGCATTTGGATTTGTTGCCTGTTCCGAAGGGGCTGACGCTCCTGACGGGACGGGCAGCGGCAGCAGTGTCCAGGTTGAACACACCATCGGCCTTTATATCCACACCGGCTCTGATCTGATCTCCCGCACCACCCCACCCGGCAATTATGACAAAGGAGCCGGCTATGAAAACTACATCGACATCGCAGGCAAAGACCTGGTTGTCGCCCTCTACAACACGAATGACCAATGGCTCGCCACCATCGACAATCCTGTCATTGTCCCCTTCTCCGAGACTTCAAGCTCGAAGACCTACCTTCTTGAATTCAAGATCAACCGCGATCTCCGCGATGCTCTCGGATCTTCGTTCAAGGTGCTGATGCTTGCGAACTGGCGTCACCGTTATCCGCAGCTTGAGACCGCAGGCACTCTTCCGCAGCTCTTCGATCTCGTCTCCACCGCCGATTACTGGATCGACTACACCGCCGGTCTCCCCTCCTGGGATCTTTCAGCCGACGACAAGATAGCAATGTTCGGCGTCCGCCAGTGCGACGGCATCACCTTTCAATCAGGCATGGACGCCTTTATCGGCGACCTCCATCTGCTGAGAGCACTGGCCAAGATCGAGGTGTGGGACAATTCCGACACCGCCGATGAAATAGAGTCGGTCTCCCTGACACGCCACATCACCAAAGCAGTCCCGATGCCAAAGGGAGTGACCCATCAGGACCAGTATGTCAAAAACAACTACGACAAGGACTATGTCCTCTACCCCTCGCTCCCTGCGGGCAACGGTCTTTATCCCAACGAGACCTCCACTCCTCTGCTGCTTCAGAAGAATCCGGCCAACGGACATTATACGGTCTATATCCCCGAATTTCCCAATTCTACCCGAAGCGCCGACACCCGCTGCCGCCTTAAGATACGCTACAAGGAATACAATGCCAAAGACTATTTCATCGACTTCAAATATTACAACGACGCACCCTCAGGCGCTTCCGTCGGCGACTTTTTCGATCTGCTTCGCAACTACTGGTATCAGTTCGAGGTCAGGAAACTCGCAGAATACATAGATGTAGTAGTGCAGGTGGTCCCCTACTCCGAGATACCGCTCAAACCGAATTTCGGGCTGGGCATCTCGAAAGATCTCGTTCCGGTCTACGACGACAACGGCCAGCTGATCTGCTATTTCAACTCCGAAAACGGCAACTATTACGACACCGACGGCACCACTGTCATCAAAAATCCATTCCTGATCGAAGGAAATCCCAAAGATCCGGCAACAGGATGGGACATTGTGCGTGACGACAACGGAACTTTCCGCTACTTCCGCGATCCGGTCACCGGAAAGTGTTATGACGCCGACAAAAACGAAATCCCTGATCCCGACAATAATTAGGCATGAAAGCAATATATTCAAAATCAATCAATATACTACTGCTGCTCCTGACGGGCATACTTTCATCTTGTGTCGATGATTTCGACCGCCGCAGCGACGTGTATGTCGATGGTGTCGCAGACATTGACGTAGAACTGACATACGAGGCCGAGGATTCACGGCAGCTGACTTCACGCGCCTATGAAGGGGGCGCTCCTGGCGACAAGATCAAGAACATCTCCTCGCTTGTCATGCTTGTCTATAAAGGCGACAACCTTTACGGACGCTACGTGGTCGTCAGCGATGGTTCCGAACCTGTCCATTCCGACATCTCGGATGTCAAGAACAGCAACGACCAGGACAACCGTCTCGATCCGGACGAAAACAACCTTACCGACAGCCGGACAGGCAAAGTCTCGTTCAAACTGCAACTCCAGTCCGCAAAGGATTACTACATCTATGCCGTTGCCAACATGGGCACTCTCCATGAGAAAGAATATCAGGAGGCCATCCTGACCCGCGACGGTCTGAAAAGCATCTCACGCTCCTGGGACACTGCCAACCTCGCCAACAACAGCGAGATGTTCGGCATCTTCTCCCTCCAGCCCGACCGCGGGGCTTCCGACAGCTCCCCGCTTGTTGTTTCGGCGACCACTCCGCGCCTCCACTGCTGGGTGCGCCGTCTTGCATCCAAAGTGACAGTGGCCTTTGACGGATCCGAACTTTACAACGATGTGCAGGTCTATGTAACCGACATCTATCTCAAGGACATCCCCAAGACCTGCTTTCTCGGCAAGCCAAACACTCCCGGCGAAGGAAGCGATGTCTCTGCCGACAAGCGTCACGACATCCCCAACGGTGTCTATGAGGACGGAGGCAAAATTACCGTTCAGAAGCTCCCTGACGATCCCAACTCGATCATCCCTCAGAACTGTCTGCATCTCTGCAACGACGAACACAGTTTCCTCGGTGCCTATGGAAACAGCGACCTGGAGGATGTCATTGATGCGACTCATGCCAACACCGCACCCTCGCTCTTCTTCTATGAGAACATGCAGGGCACCGGCAAATCAAAGCAGCAGGACGCAATCAACAACGACACCAAAGAGCCGGGAAGCGATAACAAGATCGACTTCCCCAATCCCGATATCGACACTGAGGGAACCGGATGGAAAGACGAGAAGCCCTTCGGCACTTATGTGGAAGTGAAAGGCTATTACCGCTGCACGACAGCCGACGGCCATGTCAGCTCCGGTCCGATCACCTATCGCTTCATGCTGGGACAGAACGTCACAACCGACTACAATGCCACCCGCAACACCCACTATCAGCTCACTCTCGCATTCAAAGGCTACGGCAATGATGCCGACTGGCACATCGAATATAAGGAAAAACGCGGCCTTTACGCCACTTCGCCCCAATATATCTCCTATCTCTACAACAAAAAGATGGTCACGACCATCAAGGTCGTAGGCCGCATGAAGCCCGGCTCCAAACTGAAAGCCCACATCATTGATGTCAGCGATCAGGAATATGATCCTGACAGCATTTCGACCTGGCGTCCCTGGGGCGATGGCTCAACTGCGTTTCCGAAAGTAAAAGGAACCAAAAGTGACGAATGGCCCGGTATCTCATATTATTATGAACAGTCAGTACATGGCGACGGACGCCATCAGGGCTTTCTTTCACTCCAACAGACAAGACTCACTCAGATCCCTCCGCCTTCCAAATATGAAGGTCAACCATCATGGAATGTACCATTTACGGAGGCACTTAAAGCAAGTCAGGACTATTACAAAGAACACAGCATCGGTGACCGCGAATATGAGATCGGCAATGATCAGTCAGACGCCTTGCAGGAGTTCGGATCCAATGACGACGGTGCCAATGGACAGCACACTGTGATTGTCAGCAAACGCAATCTCAGCGGTGAGCCGACCGAACGCATTTTCAAAATTCCGCTCTACACCCGCGCGAAAGAACTTGTCACCCGTACTGGCTACACAGGCAACAACCCCTACTATTCCTATCCGCGCAAGCAGAAGGTACGCTTCACGGCCTCCATCTGGAAAGACGAGATCAACGCCTATGCCGACACAACGTTTATCCTCGACATTGTTCAGGTGCGCCGAATCATCAATCCGAAAGGTGTCTGGCGCAAGTCCGGAAGCACCGAAGATTTCCATGTCACCCTGCTCCGCCTGTTGGAGGACAAGGAATCATCGGAATTCAAGGATTTCATCTCGGAGGGTGCCTGGAGCGCAGAGGTAATCACCGGCAGCGGAGTGATCACTCTGTCATCGACCCGCGAAGGCAGCGGCGATGACACTGCACCGCAGATTAATGTCAAGCGCATACAGGGTGCGACCGAAAAGCCGATCGACTTCAAGATCAACTTTACCGGGGCTGACGGATGTGCGATTGTCCGTGTGCGCTACCATAACTACACCTGCGAGCATGACATCTTCTGCCGCGAGGGCTATGATCCGATAGCGCTTGCTGACGGCACGGCCCATGACGGCAGACCTTATGCCAAATGGAGTTCCTTCAATGTAGACCATTTCGAAAACGGCAAAGCGATCCTGACCAATTCACCTCTCGACGAAGGCTCGCTCTTCCGTCGCAAATGCAACATCGCGATAACATCGGCGAATAATGCGAAATACCCTCGTCCGCGAGGCAACAACCGCTATATCCCAGGCCAATTCGATGTGATTGATGCGGCCGGCAACGCTAAAACGCTGCCATGGAATGAGATAAAGAATCCATGGCCTAATTCGCCAACCAAAGAAGGCGAAGTAATCACACATACATGGGATATCACTAATTCCGATTACCAGATTGCAAACATCGAGGATTATTTCCAATTGATGTCCAAGACCAATGATCTGTCATTCCACATAAACAAGGCTTACGGAATTGTTTATGGTGACGGAGCACGCGAAGTGAAAACAAAGCGTTCAGATGCCTACGGTTACCTTAAAAATGCAGCAGGCCGCTCAGAAAAAGGAATGATCGGAGTGATTGTCTATAATAGCCAGACAGCCGCCCAGATATTCTTCCCCTTGGGAACTGAAGCCGCCGGACGACGGAAAGGATCAGGCACTCCAGACGGTGCCGCAAACTGGCAAGGAAAATGGGATCCAAATCCGGCCAACAGAGACTATGCCGGAACTCTGCGATATAGTAGCCGAAGCGCCTATTACGGCTTTAGAACCACAGACGGGTTCAGTGATGTTGACAATGTCAAATATCAACCGATGTTCTATGACCTCTACCGTAGACCGGGCGCCGTTTACTGGGCATACAAATGGTGGTCAAATGGCAATGATGGCTTCAATCACTCCTCAGCCTTCGAAATGAACTTCTTTACAATGGGTTTTGAAGGTTTCCAGAATGGTGCGGCAACATCTGATGAAAAATCCGACGCCTGCTTCATCCGATTGGTTAAGAAATAAAAGTCTCTCTGCCTAAAGCGCCCCTGACTTTTCAATATAAGTCTGCAACGCCGATGTGAGCTAACAGCCGCATCGGCGTTGCTATTTCCTCATCCAATCACATTCCCCGCCGTGGATGTTGCAAAACCTGCCACAATTGGCTTTGGTAGTGAACGGGGGTGTTTGAGATCTGCCAGCGGGGGCAGGCTGGCCGCGTCAGCGGTCGGGAGAATCCAGGCCACTGCAAGGGCGCCGTAGGTGTCCGCAGCTGTGGTAAAACGCCATTCACCAACCCGACAGAGCGCCGTAGGTGCGAAACATATTGACCTACTGACGGGCCAGACGGCGCGTCAGACGGTTTGCCGCACGGTGTACCTCCTGCTCGTAGAGCCTGCGTTCGCGGCGGTTGCGGGGGACGAACGGCGCCGGATCTTCCGATTCTTCATCGCTCGCAACGTCCGCATTGTCCTTCACGGCTGTTTCCTGTTCTGCCCCGTTCGAGGCGGCTAAAACAGCAGCGAGCGCACTGAACTGCTTATCCATGCTCGCAGCCTTGTCTGAGGCACGCTGACGCGCACGGCGTGAACGCTGGAGAGCCTTGTCGATCTCCATGCGCAGCAGATTGAAAACCAAAATAACAGTAGTGTCAGAGCCGTTTGGAGGCAGAGAGCCGTCAGCCATATACCGGTCGATACAGCCCATGGTCTCCTCAGCGGCATCCTCGCGGCCTACGAGTCTCAGAGACTCCCTGACGCGGCTTGTGATCGTGGAATAGAATTTTTTTGATACCGGACACAGCGGTTTTCGGGTATGTTTTTTCATAGAGCAGTGAAATTTTGGAGATGGTGGTGATTATTTACTGCAAAGATACAAGCTCAAAAGCCAGGATAAGTGCGATAATGCGGAGCGGGTGAAAAATTTTTCCACGGTTTCGCACCTACGGCGCTCTGTTTCGTGAGGATGATTTTTTACCACAGCTGCGGACACCTACGGCGCCCTTGCAGTGGCCTGAAATCTCCCGACCGCTGACGCGGCCAGCCTGCCCCCGCCTCCACCCTCTTGTAGGGATGCTCCACGGAGCATCCGCCATTCCCGCGTGGTCCCCGGACTCGGTTTTCCCGCGTGAGACGGCTGCACCACGGTACAGCCCTACAAGTATGGAACGCCGCTCCACGGAGCATCCGCCTCCACCACAAACCGACATCCCGCAAACACAAAACGTCCCCGGCCATGACTGACCGAGGACGCCCTATATTGACAGAAGATGGATTAGCGCTGAACGCGACCGTTGGCGTTACCGCCGGCAAGAGACATGACTTCGTCAACAGAAACGAGGTTGAAGTCGCCGGGGATAGTGTGCTTGAGAGCAGAAGCTGCAACAGCGAATTCGAGAGCCTCACCCTGAGTAGGCATGGTGAGAAGACCGTGGATCACACCGCCTGAGAAAGAGTCGCCGCCACCGACACGGTCAATGATCGGGTTGATGTCGTAGCGCTTGCTTTCATAGAATTCCTCGCCATTGTAGATCATAGCCTTCCAGCCGTTGTGGGTAGCAGAGAATGACTCACGGAGAGTAGAGATGACATATTTGAAGTCGAATTCCTTGGCCATAGCCTTGAAGATGCCCTTGTAGCCTTCGGCGTTGGTTTCGCCGCCTTCAACGTCAGCATCGGGTTTGAAGCCGAGGCAGAGTTCAGCGTCTTCCTCGTTGCCGATGCAGACATCAACATACTGCATGAGAGGACGCATGATAGACTGAGCCTTTTCTTTGGTCCAGAGTTTCTTGCGGAAGTTGAGGTCAACAGAAACAGTCACACCGTGACGCTTTGCAGCCTCGCAGGCAAGACGGGTGAGTTCGGCAGCCTTGTCGCTGATGGCGGGAGTGATACCGCTCCAGTGGAACCAGTCGGCGCCTTCCATGATTGCATCGAAGTCGAAATCTTCGGGATCTGCCTCAGAGATAGCAGAATTTGCACGGTCATAGATAACCTTTGAGGGACGCATTGAAGCACCGGTCTCGCAATAGTAGATGCCTACACGGTCACCGCCGCGAGCGATGTGCTCAGTGTGGACGCCGTAACGACGGAGTGCGTTGACAGCAGCCTGGCCGATCTCATGTTTAGGAAGTTTTGACACGAAGTAAGCGTCATGTCCGTAGTTGGCGCAGCTGACAGCCACATTGGCTTCGCCACCACCCCAGATGACGTTAAAGTTATCTACTTGCACAAAGCGATTGTTCCCTTCGGGGGAAAGGCGGAGCATAATCTCGCCTAAAGTTACAACTTTCATAATTAATAAGTATGGTATTTAATTAGGTAAAATTTGATGATCTTCTATTTTATTCTTAATCTATACGAGTCACAACGAGTTGCCTTACGGCTGATCAGTCCAGACGTGTGTTGAGAATGATCTGTTCAAAGGCTTCGGACATTGATCTGGCAGCTTTACGGCCATCGCCCATTGCAAGAATGACCGTAGCCGCGCCTCTGACAATGTCGCCTCCGGCATAGATTTCGGGAGACGAAGACTTCATTGACGAAGCGTCGACAAGGATATTGCCGTTGCGGGAAAGGTCGACATCCGGAAGCGAAACCGGTGGATTGGGAAGGAAGCCGACGCAGACCACGGCCAGATCGACCTCAACATCTATGATGTCACCTTCGACCGGAACCGGAGTGCAACGGCCCGACTCATCAGGCTCGCCAAGCTCCATACGCTGCAATCTGACGGCTTTGAGAATGCCGTTTTCGTCAGCGATATATTCCAGCGGATTGTGGAGAGTGAGGAATTCGGCACCCTCCTCCTTCGCGTGACGGACCTCCTCCTGACGCGCGGGAATCTCAGACTCGCCGCGGCGGTAGATGATCATGGCTTTCTCGGCGCCAAGACGCAAGGCGGCGCGCACGGCATCCATAGCGGTGTTTCCGGCACCGATGACAGCCACTCGCTTCTGCTTGAGAGTTGCGACATTCTGACCGTAGATCTCATGCTGACTGAAATTCACACGGATCAGATATTCATTTGCCGTCATGACTCCCGGAAGATTCTCGCCGGGAATGCCCATGAAGCGCGGTTTGCCGGCTCCTGTGGCCACATAGATTCCCTTGAATCCCATCTCCTGGAGTTCATCGTAGGAAAGAGTCGTACCGATAAAGGTGTCTTTCACGAATTTGACACCGATGGCACGGAGTTTTTCAATCTCCGCGTCAACGACATGATCCGGCAGGCAGAACTGAGGGATTCCGTATTTGAGCACCCCGCCAAAACGGTCGAGCGCTTCAAAAACAGTCACATCATAGCCCCGCTTGGCCATGTCGCCGGCAAAAGCCAGTCCGGAGGGACCGGAACCGACAACGGCGATCTTTATCGCAGCGAAATAGGACGGAGCCTGCTGAGCGGGGGCTGTCTGTGAGAGTTCTGCGACAGATTCCTCCATCTGACGGTTATAGTCAGCCACGAAACGTTCGAGATGACCGATGGCAACGGGCTGTTTCTTCATCTTGTTGTAGATACAGCCGTGCTCACACTGCTTTTCCTGCGGACAGACACGTCCGCAGACAGCCGGGAGCACCGTTGTCAGTGACAAGACTTTCAGAGCTTCGCCAAAACGGCGGCGCTCGACGTTCTTGATGAATGCAGGGATGTTATTCGAAACCGGACATTCCTTCATGCATCCGGGATCGGGACAGTCGAGACAACGGCGCGCTTCAAGCACAGCCTGTTCGATCGAAAGGCCCTGATTGACTTCGTCGTCGCAATGAACACGGTAGGCCGCATCCATTTCCGGCATTTTCACCCGCGGCACAGCAGTGCGCTCTTTGGTCGTGAAGCGCTTGCGCAACTCTTCACGCCATTGTGAATCGCGGGAAATCAGATTGTTTTCTTCCATTGTCATACAAAATGGCGCTGACGGTTTTGCAATTGGTCAAAATCAACATGGTGGGCATCGAAAACGGGGCCGTCGATACAGGTCAGCATACGTTTGCCGTCGACCATGACCCGGCATATACCGCAAAGCCCTACTCCGTCAAGCATCACCATGTTCAGGATACAGCGTGTAGGGATTTCACGGACACGCGTACACTCGGCGATAGCCTTCATCATCGGAGTCGGTCCGGTCATTACGGTCAGGCCTACGTTCTCTTCTGTCAGCACCCGTTCGATGATCTCCAGAGTCGTAGCCTCGTCAGAGGAATGGAGCAACACATCGCTGTATGGCTCGACATTTGCCTTCAGACATGAGGTCTCGGAAGTGAACTCCGAGAGAATTGTCACGACTCTGTTTCCGGCCTCCTTGAGAGCCCGGATCACCGGAATGATCGGAACGAATCCAACACCGTCGCCACAGCAGACCACAGTCCCGTAATTTCCTATCTCGAAAGCCTGGCCCAAAGGACCGAGCACGTCGCCAATAACATAATCTTCGTGGAGCGAGCCGATCAGATCGGCCAGACGGGCACCTTTGTGGATTATGATCGTAAACGTGCCCTCGGCAGGAGAAGCATCGACGATTGTAAACGGGATGCGGGGGCAATCAGGAGTGAAACGCGCCATAACAAAATGACCGGCACGGGCCGAACGGGCGATAGAGGGATTCTCTATCACCACTTCGGCCGTGTATTCCGAATGTCGGACTATTTTCCTGATTCTATTCATAGTTCAGTATCAAAAAAACAGCTTACTGCATCTGAAGATAAGTGATCTTGTCCATGTCGCCATAGTCAAGATTCTCGCCGCCCATGCCCCAGATGAACATGTAGTTCGAGGTGCCTGCGGCTGCATGGATCGACCATTCGGGCGAGATGATTGCCTGCTCGTTCTGAAGCCATACAATGCGGTTTTCCTGAGGCTCTCCCATGAAATGGCAGATCGCATTGCCTTCGGGAACATTAAAGTAGAAATAGGCCTCGACACGACGGTCGTGAGTGTGGGCGGGCATTGTGTTCCACACGCTGCCGGGCTTGAGCTCGGTCAGACCCATCTGAAGCTGGCAGGGACCTTCCTCAAGGACATTGTTGACAATGAGCTGGTTGATCACACGGTCATTGCTCTCTTCCATTTTGCCTGCGGCAAAAGAGTTGGCTTTGAGCGAACCCTTGCGGCCGTCAATTGTGATGAGCTGGGTCTTGTATTCCTTGTGGGCGGGGGTTGAATTCAGGTAGAAGCGGGCAGGATTAGAGGCGTCCTTGCTTCGGAAGGTGATTTTCTGCTTTCCACGGCCAACGTAGAGAGCATCCTTGAAATGAAGCTCATATTCCTTGCCGTCGACAGTCACGATGCCGTCGCCACCGATGTTGATCACACCGAGTTCACGACGCTGGAGGAAGTAGTCGGCCTTCAGAGGATCGATTGTCTCCAGAACCATCTCTTTTGCAACGGGCACAACACCGCCATAGACCAGACGGTCATAGAGACAGTAGGTCAGATTGATCTTGTCTTCCTCCATCACCTTGGGCATCATGAAGTGCGAACGAAGCTGTTTGGTGTCATAATGCTTAACATCGTCGGGATGGCAGGCACGGAGGATAGTGTAGTCGGTCTGCGCGAAACCTGTAAGAGAAACGCTCATAAGGGCAAATGCTGTTAACAGTTTTTTCATATTTGTAAAATGCGATTTTATTTCTGAATTAGAGGATATTATTCGGTTGTCTGGATTTTATCGGAGTTCTTCGCAGCCATCTCACGCTGGTTGCGGAGAATCAGCACACGGTTCCATACCATCAGACCTGAGGTCATGATAACCAGAAGACCTGCACCTACCCACTTGAGGTTTTCGGTGCACTGATAGATGACCCAGGCAAGCGGACTGGATGCGAAATCGAGACTGCCTCCGTCGAATCCGGCAGGAATGGCGACTGCTGCATCACCCGTAGCGGCAAACACGTCTTTGGCTGCGAGTGTGAAGGCCGGCGCCAGGTTGGTGACCATATAAAGGCCCATTGTGAGCACGATCAGACCGATAATGAAGGTCTTGACAACATTGCCTTTGGTGAACGGAAGCACCAGGGGGAAGACATAGAACATGCCTGCCAGAGATGCAAGCGGCAGGAACTGGTTGCCCGGAAGGACAACGGCAAGGAGAAGAGTGACAGGGATGAGCAGGAGCGAAACCACGAGAGTTGTCGGATGGCCGATCACAAGCGCGGGGCTCATGCCGATGTTGAGACCGTCGGCACCCTTGAACTTGCGGGCGATCAGGCTGCGGGTAGCGTCGCTGATAGGCTTGAGGCCTTCAATGAAGAGCACGGTCACACGGGGAATGAGTTCCATGACGGCACCCATCTTTATACCAAGACCAAGGATATAGGGAATCTTGTCAACGATCTCAGCCCAGGTCTTGCAGGTGAGGCAGCCGATCACAATGCCGACAACTACACCGAGGAACAGGGGCTCGCCGAGAAGACCGAATTTCTTCTTCATGCCTTCGGCATCAATTTCCAGTTTCTCGATACCGGGGATTTTGTCAAGGCCTTTGTTGATAAGCCATGCGAAAGGAACGAAACCGCCGCAGAAAGGCTGAGGAATCGAGATTCCGTCCATATCCTTATAGAACGACTGGAATTTTTTGGCAGTCATGTCGGCGATGATCAGGGTGATGATATAGCACACGATCGCGCCGAAAAAGCCCCATACAAGCGATTCACTGGCAAAGTAGATCACTGCGCCGATGAAAGCGAAGTGCCAATAGTTCCACAGGTCGATGTTGACGGTGCGGGTTGTCTTGGTCAGGAGCATAAGCAGATTGACACCAAGGCAGACGGGGATGATGAACGCGCCGACAGCCGTGTTGTAAGCAACCGCGGCAGCAGCAGGCCAGCCCATGTCAAACACCTTCAGCTGGAGATCGTAGATCTTTACCACGGTGTCAAGCGCAGGGCCGAGGGCAGAGGTCAGAAGTGCGGTGACAATCGAGAGTCCGATGAAACCGACTCCGACTTTGAGACCTGACTTAAGGGCATCGCTGAAACGGATGCCGATGCAGACGCCAAGGATGGTGAAAATCACCGGCATCATGACAGCTGCGCCCAGGCCTATTATATACGAAAATACTTGTTCCATTTAAGAGTTTTTTAATAACAATAGCTAAAATCCAAGCGAAAGTTTTGAGGTGGATATGATTCTGAATTAAAGGAGGGATGGATGATTGGATTTTTTAGAGTATGTCTACTTTGGGCTTATGTTAAGATTTAGAGAATGTTTTCGAGCCAATTTTTAGATTTAGTGAAGAGTTATGGGGTTCCATAATGGCTGAACTAAAACTTAAAATTGACCGGAAAGAGCTATAAAGATTTAATAAAGTTAAAAGTAAACAACCTCTTAGTCAGAGAGCAGAGGTTACAGACACCCCTGCCCTATGATGCTATATATAAATATGTATATAATATACAGGATAATTCCTGTATACAATTCTTTACTTAGGCTGCTTGCCGATATAAGCCAGAATACCGCCGTCGACATAGAGAACGTGGCCGTTCACAAAGTTGCTGGCATCAGAAGCGAGGAACACGGCAGGCCCCATGAGGTCTTCCGGTGTGCCCCAACGGGCAGCAGGAGTCTTGGAGATGATGAACTGGTCGAAGGGATGGCGCGAACCGTCAGGCTGGATCTCGCGAAGAGGAGCGGTCTGGTCGGTAGCGATGTAGCCGGGGCCGATGCCGTTGCACTGGATGTTGTGTTCGCCATATTCCGAGCAGATGTTGCGGGTGAGCATCTTGAGACCGCCCTTGGCAGCAGCGTAGGCTGAAACTGTCTCACGGCCAAGCTCGCTCATCATCGAGCAGATGTTGATGATCTTGCCATGACCTTTCTTGATCATGCCGGGGATAACGGCTTTTGCGCATATATAAGGAGCGATCAGATCGACGTCGACAACACGACGGAAATCCTCGACATTCATTTCTTCCATCGGGATACGCTTGATGATACCAGCATTGTTGACAAGGATGTCGATTGTGCCGACTGTGGCCTCGATGTCTGCGACCATAGCCTTGACTGCCTCTTCGTCTGTAACATCGCAGAGATAGCCTTTAGCATCAATACCAAGTTCCTTATATGCTTTGAGACCGCGGTCCACAGTTTCCTGACGCGAACAGTTAAATACTATTTTAGCACCAGCCTCAGCATATGCCTGAGCGATGGCAAGACCAATTCCATAGGCAGCGCCGGTCACAAGCGCAACTTTGCCTTCAAGTGAAAAATTTACCATATTAGCGTTATTTATCTAAGGTTCTATGTATAAAGTATCTATAAGTTTCACATGGTTCCATAGGGAAATTCGGTCGTAAAATTAGCAATTTTAACACTATCCCACAAATTAAAGCACTTAAAACTTCTAAAATAGAAAATTTTGGAACTTTTATCCGGCCTGATAGGACTTATTCAATATATTTATGCTACATTTGTGATGTGTTCATTGCCTCATTGCGCATATCTGACACGATCAAAATTTCCACCAAGGGATAAATTCATACAAATCATACAGTACGACCATGTCGCCGATAGACAGCAAAACAAACGAACGGCAAGTTGAAAACGACCGTCGAATACTCGAATTGCTCGCGCAGACTTTCCCGAATATCAGCGCAGCAAGTACGGAAATCATAAATCTTGAAGCCATACTCAATCTGCCAAAAGGCACCGAACATTTCGTAGCCGATCTTCACGGAGAACACGAAGCGTTCCGACATATCCTGAAAAACGCCTCCGGCAACATCAAGCGCAAAGTTACCGATCTGTATGGCACGACAATGCGCGAAAGCGAAATCCGGCAGCTCTGCTCTCTCATCTACTATCCGGAAGAAAAGATGCAGATTGTCCATTCGACAGAAGAGAACATGGAGGATTTCTACAACATCACCCTCCACCAGCTGATCCGCGTCTGCCAGAGCGTATCGTCGAAATACACCCGATCAAAGGTCCGAAAGGCCCTGCCGAAGGAATTCGCCTACATCATCGAGGAACTTCTCCACGAATCGCGCGGCGAGTATGACAAGCAGGGCTATTTCAACCGGATTCTGGAAACGATCGTGACAACCGGCCAGGCCGATGCGTTTATAGTGGCGCTCTGCAAGGTCATTCAGAAACTGAGCATCGACCAGCTCCACATCCTCGGCGATGTCTATGACCGCGGACCGGGCGCACACCTCATCATGGACACCCTCTGCCATTACGGGAACTGGGACATCCAGTGGGGCAACCATGACATGCTCTGGATGGGAGCAGCGGCAGGCAACAAATGCTGCATCGCCAACGTCATCCGCGTCTCACTCCGCTATGCCAACCTGACCACTCTTGAGGACGGCTACGGCATCAACCTGCTCCCGCTGGCCACGATGGCAATGGAAGCCTATGCCGACGACCCCTGCACCGAGTTCGCTCCTAAGGTGGACGCGCAGCAGACCGAACATCCGGAAAAGACGCTGCGGCTCATGGCCCAGATGCACAAAGCGATTGCTGTCATCCAGTTCAAGCTCGAAGGCGCAATGACACTGAAACACCCCGAATGGGAAATGACGGACCGCAATCTGCTCCATCGCATAGATTTCGAAAAAGGGACAGTCGACATCAACGGCAAGACCTATGAGATGTGTGACATGAACTTCCCGACTATCGACCCGAAAAATCCCTACAAGCTGACCGAAGAAGAGGAAGAGCTGATCAACAAGCTGCACCACTCGTTTACTGTCAGCACCGGACTTAAACGCCACATCTCATGCCTTTTCAGCCACGGCTGCATGTATGGGATCTACAATTCAAACCTCCTGTTCCATGCCTCGATGCCGCTGAATGCCGACGGTTCACTCAAAGACGTGATGGTCAACAAGCAGAGATATCGCGGCCATGAGCTGTTCCATCAGATCGGCATGCTCGTGCGCTCGGCCTTCAATGACGACACCCCGGCTGCCGACAAGGACTATGCCCGCGACTATTACTGGTATCTCTGGTGCGGACCGGACTCCCCTCTCTTTGACAAGAGCAAGATGACCACTTTTGAACGCTACTTCATCAAAGACCCGGAAGCCCACAAAGAGGAAAAAGGCCATTACTACACCCTGCGGCAAAAAGAAGAAGTCTGCGACATGATTCTTGATGAGTTCAAGGTGGAAGGCTCGCAGCGCCACATCATCAACGGACACGTTCCGGTGCGCACCCAGAAGGGCGAAAGCCCGATCAGGGCCAACGGCAGACTGATGGTGATCGACGGCGGTTTTGCAAAAGCCTACCACAAGACAACCGGCATCGCAGGCTACACACTGATCTACCACAGCAGCAACTTCGAGCTCGTAGAACATGAGCCTTTCATCTCGGAAGAAGAAGCCATCAGAAGCGGAACCGACATCGTGCGTTCCACAAAAATGGTCGAACAGACTTCCCAGCGCATCCGCGTCCGCGACACTGACAAAGGGAAAATCCTGCAAAGCCAGATCGACGAACTGACCGAGCTTCTCTATGCCTTCCGCCACGGAATCATCAAGGAAAGCAATGCCGGAAAGATTGTCCTGTAAGAGACCTCCCGACAGAATCTTTATCGAATAAAAACGCGCCTGCCACATTGAATTTGCGGCAGGCGCGTTTTTCAGACTGTATATGTAAACGTTGGTTTGACAATAAGCTATTCCCGATCCACATCAGTCCTCCGAATAGTGGCGCAGGACACGGCGATAGGAATTGAAAATCTTGGATTTGGAGACAAAACCTACATATCTGCCATTCTCGACCACCGGCAGGTTCCATGCTCCGGTAGCGTCAAAGGCCTTCATGACAGCCTCCATGCTCTGCCCCACCTCGACCATTGCCGGAGGCACGGACATGAACTGATTGACATACATCCGTTTGTAAAGATCTGGTCTGAACATGATGTTACGGATCTCATCAAGAATCACGACTCCGATCAGACGTCCGTTGTCGCCGATGACCGGAAACAGATTGCGCGTCGAACGTGAAATAGCATTGACCATCTCTTTCAGGTTCATGTCAGGCCGGACTGACACAAAGTCAGTCTCTATGACATTGTCGATTTTCAGCAGCGTCAACACAGCCTTGTCCTTATGATGGGTAAGCAGCTTTCCTTCATGGGCAAGACGCATTGTGTAGATGCTGTAAGGCTCAAAGAATTTGATCGTCCCATAGGAGATAGCCGAGACAATCAGCAACGGGAGGAACAGCTCATAACCTCCTGTCAGCTCGGCGGTAAGGAAGATTGCCATCAGAGGTGCGTGCATTACGCCTGACATAACGCCGGCCATTCCCATCAGGGCGAAATTCTTGATCGAAAGATCAAGACCGAATACCGTATTGATAAAATAAGCGAAAAAGAATCCGGCCATACAACCGACATAAAGCGAGGGTGCGAAAGTACCGCCGACGCCGCCACCGCCGTTGGTTGCCGATGTCGCGAATGATTTCAGCAACACCAGAGCCGCGATGAAGCCAAGAATCCACCAGACGGAACCTCTGTCTTTATAAAATATGGAGCTGTTGACAATCGATTCCGTGTTTCCGCTCAGCAGATCAATGATCGAGGAATAGCCTTCGCCGTAGAGCGGAGGAAAAAGGAAGACCAGAAGAGCGACAATCGAGCCGCCGACAAGCATTTTCTTCCAGGGTGTCCCCAGTTTTCGAAACACTCCTTCCATCATATTCATCGAACGGGTAAAATAGAGCGACACAAAGCCGAGAAACAGTCCAAGAAGAATAGCATAGGGTATTCTGCCGGTCACAAAAGGCTCGCTCTGAAGGAAAAAGAATTCCGCATCATAGCCGGTGGCCACATACGAGACAGTTGCCGCAGTTATTGAGGCTATAAGCAGCGGCATCACTGATACTGTGGTCAGATCAAGCATCAGCACTTCCAGCGTGAAAAGCATCCCGGCGATCGGAGCTTTGAAAATTCCTGCAATACCGGCGGCAGCCCCACACCCGACAAGAATCATCAGGATTCGCGGCGAGAGCCTGAAAACACGTCCGAGATTCGAGCCGATAGCAGCTCCGGTGTACACGATCGGACCCTCGGCACCGACCGACCCGCCAAAACCGATAGTGATCGAACTGGCGATGACCGACGAATACATATTGTGGCGTTTCAACCGCGACTTGTTCTGGGAAATGGCGTAAAGCACACGTGTGACACCATGAGAAATGTTGTCACGCACTACGTATTTCACAAAAAGCATCGTCAGAAGGATACCGACTGCCGGATAAATCAGATAGAGAAAGCTACCCTCGTCGATATTTATATCAGAGGTCAGCGCACGGCTTATCAGATGGATCAGCGTTTTCAGCACAAGAGCTGCCACACCGGCCAGAATACCGACCAGAAGGGCCAGAATTATGACGAATGTTTTCTCTTTGATGTGACGCTCGCGCCACACCAGCAAGACCATAAAGGCATCCTGAAAACTTTTTGTGATGGAAGTAAAGAACAATTTCATCTCTTCATCTTTATTTGTATGATATTCAGACCCCTTCCCCTTTTATGATTGTCCTCAAAGTGTAGAACATGATTTTAAGATCGAGGGTAAGCGAAAGGTTCTGAATGTAAAGCAAATCATATTTCAAACGAAGCAGCATCTCCTCGACAGATGCAGCATAACCAAACTTGACCATGCCGAGAGATGTCAGCCCAGGCCTGACCTGATGGAGCAAAGTGCAGTATGGAGCGACCTCACGCATCTGCCTGAGGAAAAATTCTCGTTCGGGGCGCGGCCCGACCAGTGACATATCGCCCCGCAATACGTTCCACAGATTGGGGAGTTCATCAAGCCTGTATTTTCTCATGAAGCGACCGATACGCGTCACCCTCGGATCGTCCTCGGCAGAGAGCGCAGGGCCGGCCTTTTCGGCATCGACTTTCATCGAACGCAATTTATATATCCTGAACGGGGTGCGGTGCTGCCCGATCCGCTCCTGCGAATATATGACCGGTCCCTTTGATCCGAACTTGACAAGACAGCCAAGAATCAGCATGACCGGCATCGCCACAAGCAGTCCGATAGCCGAACCGACCACGTCAATGCTGCGTTTTACGGCGACAGTGGTTTCCGGAAGCATCAATGACGAAATATCCATCAGAGGCTCTGACAGCAGATTGTCATAGACTACTTTTGATGTCAGCAGGCGATATTCATCAACCGACACTATGATCGGGCAATCCAAAAGATATAGCTCACAGATGATTTTCATCCATCTGTCCTGAGGAAGAGCTGACAATGACAGAATAAAACCGTCGGCATGTTGCCCCTCCAGCTGACTCCGGAAATAAGCATGCGTATAGACCGCACCGTCAGCAGACCAGTCTGTCAGCGGAATCGTCCCGACAATCTCCTTGGAACATCTGGCGGCATCCCGCTTCAGAGTGCCGGCTTTAGCGCCATCGCCGAGCATGAGCAATTTCTGCCGACGCGAATGGTGAGAGAAATAGGATTTTATCAGCGATGTCACCAGTAACCTGGAGCAAAAGACCGGAACAAACATACAGCTGAAAAGAATCAGCAGCAGTTCGTAATTGTGTATACGCCGCGGCAATACGTCGTTCAGCAGCACGACCATGAAAAATATCACCGAACCGATGGCCACACAACACATTGTATTCAGAAAATCCCTGATCCTCGATTTGTTCAGGACATTGACATAATAGCCGGACACACAATACAAAGCCAGCATCATCACCGGAAACAAGACCAGCGTCAGCCGTAAACCCGGAGAATTCACAAAAGCCCAGAATCCGGAATAGATATTCTGCAAAGGCCCGATCATGAAAAAACGTGCCAAAGTGAAAACTACCACTCCGACAAGCGTTGACAGATAATCCGCGCCAACATAAAAACTCCTTAGAGCATAACTGACCCTGGCCTTCACGGACGTATAACTGTAACGGAGCCGTCAGGCTCTATTTTTATTATTCTTGAAGGCTGTGCTTTGATCCGGTCATCACGCCGCGCCTCCACCACATAGTCGGCAGCATTAAGAATTTCCTCGGAGATTTCACTGTAAAGCGCCGGAGCCGGACATCCGCTTATGTTGGCCGATGTCGAGACAATCGGCCTCCCTAAGCCACGGCATATCGCCGCCGACACCGCCTCTCTTGTCAGGCGCATCCCGACACTTCCGTCCTCGCCGATCAGTTCAGGCGCAAGTCCGACTGCTTTGGGATAAATGACCGTTGTCGGCCGCTCTGATTCGTTGGCCAATTCACGTGCTGAGACACCATCCGATGTCGTATAGCGGGAAATATCCTCTTCGTCAGCGACAAGAGTGATCAGCGCTTTCGAATCCGCACGTCTCTTTATTTCAAAAACCTTGCGCACAGCTTCTGAATTACAGGCATCACAGCCTATCCCCCAGACCGTATCTGTCGGATAGACAATGATCCCCCCTTTGCGGAGAGCAGCAACTGCTGACGAAATATCTTGATCTAAATTTGTCACTATACAGGGTCGATTGAAACGTTTGTTTATGCAAATTTAATTTATTTCTTTCTATTACACCACTTATATAATGACTAATTCAAAAAAAATATCTCCTGCCGCCCCACCGCAAAACAAGTTCTGCAATAGAAAAATGCAGGACGGAATCATACTAAATTATCATTTTGATAACAAAATTATAAAAATTATTGCATTTTGCTTGCATAATAAAGTTTTTACCACTATCTTTGCCACATATCAATACGACATCATATCAACATTGAATCATGCCACTTATCATTCCTGAAAAATATCATCGCAAATTGCTACCGGAAACAACAGAAGTAGCAATCAAAATGGTCAAAGACACATTCCAGACCATTTTTGCACGCGAGTTGAAACTGCGCCGTGTGACCGCACCCCTATTTCTCCTGACAGGAACAGGACTCAACGACAATCTCAACGGAGTGGAAGAAGCCGTATCATTTAAGATTGACGCCATGGGAGGACGCAAGGCCGAAGTGGTCCACTCACTCGCAAAATGGAAGCGCTATAAACTTGGCGCATACAACATAGCCCCAGGCTACGGCCTTTACACCGACATGAACGCCATCCGGACTTTCGAAGACCTTGACAACATCCATTCGCTCTATGTCGACCAATGGGACTGGGAAAAAACAATCCGGAAAGAAGACCGAACTCTGGCCTATCTGAAACAGACTGTACGAACAATCTATAAAACTCTGCTTGAAGTCGAACAGACCGTCTATGAAAAATTCCCACACATAACCCCAGTCCTTCCGCCGGAAATAACCTTCGTGCATGCAGAGGAACTTGCCAGGCTTTACCCCGACAAAACACCGCGCGAAAGAGAGACAATCTGCGCCCGCGAACACGGAGCCATATTTATTATAGGTATAGGGGCACCACTCAGCGACGGCCAGCCCCATGACGGACGCTCTCCTGACTATGACGACTGGATCAGCACCAACGAAGAAGGCTTTCAGGGCCTAAACGGCGACATCATCCTCTGGAATCCGGTCCTGAACATCCCCTTTGAAATCTCGTCAATGGGCATCCGCGTCAGTCCGGAATCGCTGCGCGAGCAGCTTGAACTCCGCCAATGCACCGAGCGCTCCTCTCTGACATTCCACAAAATGCTGCTTGAAGGCAAGCTACCCTACTCCATCGGCGGAGGCATCGGACAGAGCAGGCTCTGCATGTTCCTGCTTCACAAAGCCCACATCGGAGAAGTACAAGCCTCAATCTGGCCCGAAGAACAGATAACAGCCTGCGCAGAAGCAGGCATAGAATTGCTTTAGTCAAAACCACTATGGTTAATTTTCAAAAGTTACTAAAATATACAAAACCCTAACATCTTTTTTACACATAGTAATCAGCGGTCTGCCTTTACGCATCTGTCGTATTGGCAGACCGTGTCAGTTATTATGGCAGTGTACAGAACACACAAAATACAATGATCATTAAGCATTTACAATTCCCACAACCTTTTTGGCACAAAATTTGTTACATAATTGGATGTCGGGCGACAGAAGTGCAGACCCAATAGGCTGCTCCGCCTGCAAACCCGATGACAGAAAATAAACAATAATCAAAAAAATAAAACATAAAATTATAATCATTATGGGAAAAATTATTGGTATTGACCTTGGAACAACCAACTCCTGCGTTTCAGTCCTTGAAGGCAACGACCCCGTCGTTATTCCTAACAGCGAAGGCCGCAACACGACACCGTCAATTGTCGCATTTGTGGACGGCGGCGAACGTAAAGTAGGTGACCCCGCAAAACGTCAGGCCATCACAAACCCCAAACGCACAATCAACTCGATCAAGCGTTTCATGGGTGAGACATACAACCAGGTTGAAAAAGAAATCGACCGCGTACCTTACAAGGTTGTACGCAGCGACAACAATACACCCCGTGTCGACATCGACGGTCGCGAATACACTCCTCAGGAAATCTCGGCCATGATCCTTCAGAAAATGAAGAAAACCGCCGAAGACTATCTGGGCCAGTCAGTGACCGAAGCCGTCATCACCGTCCCCGCATACTTCAACGACTCTCAGCGTCAGGCCACAAAAGAAGCAGGCGAAATCGCAGGCCTCACCGTAAAGCGTATCGTCAACGAACCGACAGCCGCAGCCCTCGCCTACGGTCTTGACAAATCAGACAAAGACCAGAAGATCGCAGTATTCGACCTTGGCGGCGGTACTTTCGATATCTCCATCCTCGAACTCGGCGACGGTGTGTTTGAAGTAAAATCCACCAACGGTGACACCCACCTTGGCGGTGACGACTTCGACCACGTAATCATCGACTGGCTCGCCAACGAATTCGAAAAAGAAGAAGGCATCGACCTCCGCAAGGACGCGATGGCCCTCCAGCGTCTTAAAGAAGCTGCCGAAAAAGCAAAAATCGAACTTTCGTCGACAACTTCCACCGAAATCAACCTCCCCTACATCACTGCTACTGCAACAGGCCCGAAGCACCTTGTGAAGACCCTCACACGCGCTCAGTTCGAGCAGCTCGCCGACAACCTCATCCAGGCAACCATCAAACCCTGCGAACAGGCTCTTAAGGATGCAGGCATGACCCCGAAGGACATTGACGAAGTCATCCTCGTCGGCGGATCAACCCGTATCCCCGCAATCCAGCAGGTGGTTGAAAAATTCTTCGGCAAAGCTCCTTCAAAGGGCGTAAACCCCGACGAAGTCGTAGCCGTAGGTGCAGCCATCCAGGGCGGTGTGCTTTCAGGTGATGTCAAAGACGTCCTCCTTCTTGACGTTGTGCCTCTGTCAATCGGCATCGAGACCCTCGGCGGCGTGATGACCAAGATGATCGAAGCCAACACAACCATCCCGACCCGCAAGAGCGAGACCTTCTCTACCGCAACTGACAACCAGCCCTCTGTTGAGATCCACGTCCTTCAGGGCGAACGCCCGATGGCCAAAGACGACAAGACTCTCGGCAAATTCCACCTCGACGGAATCGCACCCGCACCCCGTGGTATCCCGCAGATCGAAGTCACCTTCGAAGTCGACGCCAACGGCATCCTCAACGTATCTGCCAAGGACAAAGCAACCGGCAAAGAACAGAGCATCCGAATCGAAGCATCAAGCGGCCTGACCGACGCCGAAATCGAACGCATGAAGAAAGAAGCCGAAGCCAACGCCGCTGCTGACGCGAAGGAAAAGGAAAAGATCGACAAACTCAACCACGCCGACACAGTCATCTTCCAGACCGAAAAGCAGCTTCAGGAACTCAGCGACAAGATCCCCGCTGACAAGAAAGCTCAGATCGACAATGCCCTCAACAAACTGAAAGAAGCCCACAAGGCACAGGACATCGCAGCCATCGACTCTGCAATCACCGAAATCCAGAACACCTTCGGTGCCATCCAGCAGGAAATCCTCAACGCCCAGCAGGCAGCAGGCAACGCCCAGGCAGGTCCTACCCCCGGCGCCTCACAGGCAGGCAACCCCGGCGAAGGCCACGTCGACGACGTAGAATTCGAGGAAGTGAAGTAACCCCTCAATTCAGAAATATCTAAATCCATATAAATGGAGTGTAGCCCCCAAGTTACACTCCATTTTTCTTTTTAGCTGAAATGCAATGAAAATTTAGGCAGAAAATCCTTTTTGATAGGATTAGACTCTTACATTTTTACTAACTTTGGCGTTGAATAATAAAAATAGATTATGTCGGAAGCTGAGATGAATAGTTATCGACTGACGTCGATGGAAGAGCCGGGCGATGAGCGCATGGCACAGATTATGCGTGAGGTTGCCGAGGATGCCCGCGAAAGCACCCGCCGGGCAGCAGAGCGTGTAGCTGCCGGTATTGAGGCTGCTACGCAGGCGGCACAAGAGAAATGGGGCGATGCCATAAACAGGATAAAGAATGGCAGCAAGTAATCATCGCCCTGTTCTGATTGTGATTGCCGGTCCCAATGGGTCGGGCAAGACATCCGTGACCTCCAAAATTTTGCATCATGAATGGCTGGAGGATTCGGAATATATCAATCCTGACAATGTCGCCCGCGATGTGTTCGGCGACTGGAACAATCAGGCATCAGTTCTCCAAGCAGCCAACTATTGCAATGAATGGAGAGAAAAATGTCTTGCCGAACGCAAGAGCCATATCTTTGAGACTGTGATGTCGGCTACCGATAAGGTGGATTACATCCTCAGAGCGAAAGAAGCCGGATTCTTCATCCGTCTGTTCTTTGTTTCCACTGAATCGCCGACAATAAATGCGAAGCGTGTCGCTCAACGAGTGTTGGATGGAGGACATGATGTGCCAATTCCAAAAATTATATCCCGCTACGACAAGTCCATAGCCAACTGCAAAATCCTATCTGCGATAGTTGACAGACTCTATGTCTATGACAACTCAATCGAGGATGCGGAAGCCCGCCTTTTGTTTCGCCTGAGCGACGGAGAGCTTGCGAAACGCTATGTCGAAGAGCTTCCCAATTGGGCTTCAAACATCCTCCCGGAATAGAAAACGATAATCATTCTTTTGAGTTTGAATACAACTCGCCTAAAGCCGGAGGCATATCCTTGCGGAGAGACATATACCTTGGTCTGACTACTCCGCAATGTCAAGTTCCGACAGCGCAAACGTATATGCCCCGATGGAAATAGCCTTGCTTGCACCCAGTTTTGAAATGCAGATACCGACGCGCTTCATCGTGTCAAACTGAACACATCGGTCCGTTCCCGGAATCTTGACCTCTTTGACTTCACCTTTGGCAAATTTTTCAAACTCCGAAGGGTTGTCAAGATCAAAAACCTCCATTTGCAGCCGTCTCACACTTTCTCCGTTAAGATTTCGCAACTCAGAGCGCAACTCTCCCAACAGCGCAGGCATGAAAAGACCATGAGAAGCTGTTATTCCTCCACCAAGCACGATTATACCATCAACCAGCGAAGCCGCCGATGCAATAGCATCTCCGGCAACCTCTCCCATCAGTGCGAAAGACTTCCTGGCCGCCTCTCGGTCGCCCTCCTTCAGCCCAAGCGCGATCTGACTTATATCCTTAGGCGACAGACTGCCATCGCCATCACCGGAGAGCGAAGCGTATGCCGACGTTAGCGCCCTGACACTCACCCCTGCCTCCGCAATCAGCGACGGATCATGCTTGTGTCTGAGACAAAAAGTCTCGACGCATGAATTATCACCTCTGTTAAGCCTGCCGTTAACAACCATTCCGACACCAAACCCGGTGCCGAACGTATAACCAAGCAGATTCTTATAACGTTTAGTGCTCCCTGACGCTTCAAGCCGCCTGTTAATCTCAGGCAACACACCACACAGAGCCTCGCCATAAGCAAAAAGATCTCCGTCATTATTGATGAATACCGGCAGTGAAAAGCGCTCTTCGAGGAAAGCCTTCAGCGGAACACCGTCACGGAACGATGGAAAATTCGGCAAAAAGCCACCTATTATACCGTTCGCATAATCCGCAGGGCCCGGAAACGCAAAACTTATGGCCACCGGAGGCTCATCAAGATTGCGGATCACTTGTCGGAATCCCTCCACCATTGTCTCAAGACACAGAGACAGATCCTCAGGATGTGCGGCAAGAGAAAACGGAGACACTATGAATTCACATCCCCTCATCGCGGAGAACACAAAATTGGTTCCTCCGGCATCAAGGGTAACAACTGTTCGTCTATCGTCAATATACATAATCGAATAAATCTGTCATTAAAAGGCCTCAAAAAGATATACACACCAAAACACCGGCGCCTGGGCCTATACATTATATATATAACGATGATTCTAAAGAAAACATTGCCATCGGCAATAGTTTTGTCGATGCTTAACAGACCCGATCAGCAAT
>NZ_JAIDEN010000020.1 GCF_029054785.1 Duncaniella sp. | reverse complement strand
GGGCTATGTCGCGGGCTGCATCCAGCCGGTTGTTGTCAGCGATGAGGGGGAGGAAGCGGTCATAGACTTCATCGTCTCCTTTGGCTCCGGCGGCAGTTTTCAGGAGTTTCATCTTTTCTGCTGCGGGGATGAAGGGGTTGCCTACGGCCTGCTGAAGCGATGGCTCGGAAGCGAAGGTGCTTTCGAGGGTTTGCATCAGGCAGTAGATGCGTTGGTCGGCTTTCTTTTCGGAGGCGAACTCGAAAAGTGCTTTTGCGTAGCGGCTTGGGATGAGACCTTGGTTCATTGCTTTTGGTTGGGAGCCTTAAGGGGAGTGGATGATGATAGAAGTGGATGATAAGAGGCTTGCCGCCGGTGAGGGTCTGGTCCTCCGGGTTGAGCGCGAGGACATGCTCACTCACTGACCTGGCGTCAGGGGATGCCGGACGGAGGAACTGCTCAGGACTGCCCTTGTCTCCGGAGCGGCTCCGCGGCGGGGACCGCTCCGGATTGTGGGGGTAAGACTATTGTCAGTTCTGTTTTTCCATTTCGTCAAGCAGGGAGCTGACAAGCTGTTCCTGTGCTTTTTCGTCTTTCATCTGGTTGCGGACGACTTTCTGTGCGATGTCGAGCGCGAATGATGAGACTTCGTTGCGGAACTGCTGTTCGGCTTGCTTGCGTTCCTGTTCGATTGACACTTTTGCGGCGTCCATCACTTTTTTGGCTTCGGCCTGGGCTGCCGAGCGGGCTTCCTCGATGATCTGTGTTTTCATCTTGTCGGCTTCGCGGAGCATATCGGCCTGCTGGCGACGGGCGTCGGCTATGTATTTATCCGCCTCTTCGCGGGCATGGTCAAGCTGTTGTTTGGCATTTTGAGCATACTCCACACCTTTGTCGATGAGGTCGGCTCGGTCGGACACACCTTTCAGAATCGCCGGCCAGCCCCACTTCCACAGAACGAAGAAGAGGATGGCGAACGATACGAACATCCAGAATATCAGACCGAAATCAGGCGTGAAAAGTTCCATTTTTCAGATAAATGAAGCTTGGAGATCAGCCCACAAACATTGCGAGGATACAAACGATAACAGCGAAGAGGGCCACACCTTCGATAAGGGCGGCGATAACGATCATGTTACTGCGGATGTCGCCGGTCGCTTCGGGCTGACGTGCGATGGCTTCCATGGCTGACTGACCGATCTTGCCGATGCCGATGCCGGCGCCAATTGCTGCGATTGCTGCACCGATGCAAACGCCGATGCCGAGGGTTCCTTCGATAGCTGCTAAAATCATTGCTAACATAATTGCGGGAGATTAAAAGGGTTATTTTGATTTTTTTGGTTATGCTTTGGGGGCGGTTTCCGGGGCGGTGAGAGTCCCGGCGTTATGGTCTTCTTTTTTATGTTCTTCGTGTCCTTCTTCCTGGCCGAAGGCGATGAAGAGGGTCGAGAGCATGGTGAACACGTAGGCCTGGATGAAGCTGACAAGGACGTCGATCAGAAGCATGAATGATGAGAAGAGGATGCTGACGACGGCGGTGGTTCCTGTGACTGCGGGGCCCATTGCTGCGAAGATGAAGATGAGGAGGGTCAGGACGATGACGATCATGTGGCCTCCCATCATGTTGGCGAACAGACGGACGGTGAGGGCTGCGGGTTTGGTGAAGACGCCGAAGACTTCGATGACCGGCATGATCGGGAGGGGCCATTTGAGCCACCAGGGCACGTCGGGGTTGAAGATTTCTTTCCAGTAGTGTTTGGTGGCGAAGAGGTTGGTCACCAGGAAGGTGATGATGGCGAGCACGAGGGTCACGGCGATGTTGCCGGTGAGGTTGGCGCCGCCGGGGAAGATGACGATCAGACCGAGGAGGTTCATCACGAGGATGAAGAAGAAGACGGTCAGAAGGTAGGGGGCGAATTTGTTGGCTTTGTTCTTGAGGGTCGGTTTGATGACGCCGTCATAGATAAAGAGGATGAGGAATTCGATGGCTCCTGTCATTTTGCGGGGGCCTTTCATTCCCTGGGTGCGGTGCCAGCGGGCTACGGTGAGGATGCTCCAGATGACCAGGATGACTGCGATGAAGACTCCGCAGACGTTTTTGGTGATGGAGATGTCGATGACGGGTTTCACTTCCTTGCCGTCGATGATCTCTACGACTTTTCCTTTGTAGGGGCTGTCTTTTCCGGCGATGCGGAAGAGGGAGGATCCGTCGCGGTATTCATGTCCGTGTTCCACGCGGGCTGATGAAAAGATGTGGAGTCCGTCGCTTCCCCAGACGATTACGGGGAGGGGAATGCTTTTGTGGTGATTGAACGGCACTTCCCAGCCGTAACGGTCGCCAAGGTGTTCGAATATGATACCCTGTGCGTCAACGGCTCCGCTTTTCTCCTCCTGAGAGCCGCCCTGGGTCTGGGAGGCTCGCCCTGCGAGGGGTAGCAGAAGGGCCACAAGGGCCATTGCGATTGCTGCGAGAATATTTCGTTTCATCATCACCTTATTTAATATATGCAGACTGACACGATGTTGCTGTCGACATCGACGATTCCGCCGGTGACGCTGATCCGGTGCTCTTCGCCGTCGGAAGCTGCCGTGTAGCGGATTTCGCCGGGGGTCAGAGTGGAGATCAGAGCGGCATGGCCGGGAAGAACCGTGAAGGCTCCGAGGGCACCCGGAAGGTGCACTGCTTTGACTTCTCCCTGGAAGAGAATGTCTTCGGCCGAGATTACTTTTAGTATCATGCTTTATCTGCTGTTTTGAGAGATTCGGGATTGTAGGGGATAAGGATGGGCGGAGGAGGTTATTTCGCGACCTCGGCCAGGAGTTTCTTGCCTTTTTCGATGGCTTCGTCGATGGTTCCGACGTTGAGGAAGGCCTGTTCGGGGTATTCGTCCATCTCTCCTGAGAGAATCATCTTGAATCCGCGGATTGTCTCGCTCAGAGGCACCATGACACCGGGGAGGCCGGTGAACTGTTCGGCCACATGGAATGGCTGTGAGAGGAAGCGCTGTGCGCGACGGGCGCGGGCAACGACGAGTTTGTCTTCATCGGAAAGTTCGTCGACACCGAGGATGGCGATGATGTCCTGAAGCTCGTTGTATTTCTGGAGGAGCTGCTTGACGGCCTGGGCGGTGTTGTAGTGGTCCTCGCCGATGATGTTGGGGTCGAGGATTCGCGATGTGGATTCGAGGGGGTCGACGGCGGGATAGATGCCGAGCTCGGAGATCTTACGCGAGAGCACTGTTGTTGCGTCAAGGAAGCTGAATGTGGTCGCGGGTGCGGGGTCGGTCAAGTCGTCGGCAGGCACGTAGATTGCCTGTACGGAGGTGATCGATCCGTTTTTGGTTGAGGTGATTCGTTCCTGGAGGGCTCCCATTTCGGATGCGAGCGTGGGCTGATAGCCTACGGCTGATGGCATGCGGCCAAGGAGGGCCGATACTTCAGATCCTGCCTGGGTGAAACGGAAGATGTTGTCGATGAAGAGGAGGATGTCCTTACCGCCGCCGTCCTGGTCGCGGAACTGTTCGGCTACGGTGAGGCCTGAGAGTGCGACACGCAGACGTGCGCCCGGAGGTTCGTTCATCTGGCCGAAGACGAGGGTTGCCTGTGACTGGGCCACCTGGTCCATGTCGACGTCGGCAAGGTTCCATTCGCCTTTTTCCATGCCTTCTTCGAATTTCTTGCCGTATTTCATTACGCCGCTCTCGATCATTTCGCGCAGGAGGTCGTTGCCTTCACGAGTGCGTTCGCCGACACCGGTGAACACCGAGAAGCCGTTGTGGCCTTTGGCGATGTTGTTGATGAGCTCCATGATGAGCACGGTCTTTCCTACACCGGCGCCGCCGAAGAGACCGATCTTGCCGCCCTTGCTGTATGGTTCGAGCAGGTCAATGACCTTGATGCCGGTGAAGAGGATTTCTGTTCCGATCGTGAGGTCGTCGAATTTGGGGGCGGGCTGATGGATCGGACGAAGATCGCTGCGCTTGAGTTCGGGCAGACGGTCGATGGCATCGCCGATGACGTTCAACAGACGTCCTTTGACCTGCTCGCCGGTGGGAACGGCGATGGGGCGTTCGAGGTTGTCGACACGCATTCCGCGGCGCAGACCGTCGGTACTTTCCATGGCCACACAGCGCACGGTGTCTTCGCCGATATGCTGCTCAACTTCGAGGATGAGTTCTCCACCCTCCGGGCGCGTTACTTTGAGAGCCGTGTAGATGGGGGGGATGAGATTGTCGTACCCATCGAAAATAACGTCGGCCACCGGCCCGATTAACTGGGCG
>NZ_JAIDEN010000002.1 GCF_029054785.1 Duncaniella sp. | reverse complement strand
CTAGCTTCGTCGGCAGCGTCAGATGTGTATAAGTGAGAGCGCCCGGCTCTCAAAATCCGTTTTTTTGCCTGCTCTCCGCATTATCGCACTAAAAGCGGGGTGACGTGGATGTATATTTGCAGTGGGAATTTTTCAGACAAACGTTTTTTTATTTATTTAAATTTTTCTTCTTTAATGTAAATGTTCAGCAATTCAAACAGCCTGATTGCAAGCAAGTTGTAGGGATGCTCCACGGAGCATCCGCCGGTCTTGTGGTTCATTAGCCTCGTTTTCGGATGCACCATGGTGCATCCCTACCCTGATAATGAGTTTTTTATATTGGCAATATTCGCTGAATAGTTACTCTTTAATTCTGTAATATTATGAATATCACTCTTCTGAATGACGGTCGCCGGTCCGGTGTATGTGCCGGAGCCGGCGGCGGTGATGCCGCTTCCGGGCGCAAGAACAACAAAGAACCGCGCCGCGACCGGGGCTCATCGTTCCGCAACACGCAGTGTCCCTGACGGATCAGCGGGCAGTGAACTTCTTGCCGTTCCAGACGTAGGTCAGGGAAGGCTGGAGGTAGCTCTCGATCATGGAGTAGACATCCTTGTCGAGGAAGCGCGCGAGGTTGTTGGTCAGGGTCAGCTCGGAGGTCGCGGGGTCGATGCGGTAGGAGGCTAACATGAAGGGTACCTGCATGGTGACTTCTTCCTTATTGTCGCGGCCTGCGGCTGTGAGCCATTCCTTCCAGCCCGGTTTGGTGAAGATTGAGGCTGCGTCGAGCGGCTGCCATGAGGAGTCATAGAAGCGGATCGAGGAGTCGAGTCCGGGAGTGGCTACGGTGTTGATCAGGGCGATGATCTCGCCTTTCTGCCCTTTGAGCACTGCGATCTGCGAGGCGGAGGAGTCCGACATCTTGACGGTCAGCGCTTCGGGGGTCAGTTCGGTGATGGCCGAGCGGCCCTGGAGATTGTTCTGCGAGGGGGTGCTCATGCCGTTTTTGATGTAGTCGACCATGTCGAGACGCGTGTTGCGGTCGAGCAGTGGGAAGATGCTTTGCGGGGCCGAGGTGAAGGCGTCGGCGGCTGTCAGCTGTGCCATTGCGCCGAGGGCGCCTGCAAGCAGGATGGCTGTCAGGAAGATTTTCTTTATCATCTGGGGTTTGAGTTAGGGTCTGACTTAGTGGATGTTGCAACACCTGCCACAATTGGTTTTGGTAGGGACGCATAGTCCTGTAACAATCTCTTATGGACCGGTCGGTCCTTCGGGTTAGAGTTGCGACAACCTCTTATTTCTTCGGCTTGTTTTTGCGCTTTTCGGCTATTTTGGAGTAGTCGCGTTCGGCGTCGGCTATTTCGCTGTGGAGGCGCTTGCCGTAGAATTCAGATCCGGTCAGGGCGCCGACAACCTTGCGGGCGTCGGATTTCTTGACATCGAAGAGGGTGTAGCCGGGCAGGAGGTCGATGCGGCCAACGTCGACGCGTTTGCCGTTGATGAGCTTGTTGAGCATGTCGATGAGGTTTCCGGCGAAGAATCCGTCGCGCTTGCCTACGTTGACATAGACTCTCTCGAAGCCGCGTTCGGCTGTGCGGCGGTCTTTCTCGCGGTCGTTTTTCGGGCGTTCCTGCACTCGTTCCCCCTTGCGGGCCTTGCGCTCGGCTTTCGAGGGCTTGGCGTCGATGAAGTCGATCTTCGGGGCGTCTTTGTAGTAGTCGAGCAGGCGGTTGAACTCCAGTGAGATGACGCGCTTGATGAGGTCTTCCTCGGAGAGCCATTCGAGCTTGCGGGAGATGCCTGAGAGATAGGGGGCAATCTCTTCTTCGTTGACCTTGACGCGCTCGATGCGGTCGGCCAGATTGTAGAGCTGCTTTTCGATGATGTGTTCCGGGGTGGGGACATCCTTGTGTTCGAAAGTCTTGCCGATTATGCGCTCGATCTCGCGCATTTTGCCTTTCTCGCGCGAGTGGATGATGGCGATTGAGACTCCTGACTTGCCGGCGCGGCCCGTGCGGCCTGAGCGGTGGGTGTAGACGGCGGTGTCTTCCGGAAGTCCGTAGTTGATGACGTGGGTGAGGTCATCGACGTCGAGTCCGCGGGCGGCTACGTCGGTAGCTACGAGGATGGAGACCACGCGGTCGCGGAATTTCTTCATCACGATGTCGCGCTGCTGCTGGGAGAGGTCGCCATGGAGGGCTTCGGCGTTGTAGCCGTCGCGGATCAGGTTGTCGGCGATCTCCTGGGTGTCGCGGCGGGTGCGGCAGAAGACGATGGCGTAGATGTTGGGCGAGTTGTCGACCACGCGTTTGAGCGCCAGGTACTTGTCGCGGGCGTTGACCATATAGTAGATGTGGCGGACGTTCTGGGCGCCTTCGTTGCGGGTGCCGACCACGAGTTCCTCGTAGTCCTTCATGTAGCGTTTGGCTATCTTGAGGATGTCGGCGGGCATTGTGGCCGAGAAGAGGAGCATCTTGCGCTCTTCGGGGACGTAGGAGAGGATCTCTTCGATGCTGTCGAGGAAGCCCATGTTGAGCATTTCGTCGGCCTCGTCGAGCACCACGGTGTGGACTTCGTCAAGTCTGACCACTCCGCGTTTGATCAGGTCGATCAGACGGCCCGGAGTGGCGACGATGATCTGCACACCCTTTTTGAGTCCGCGGATCTGGCTTTCGATGCTTGAGCCGCCGTAGACAGGGAGCACTTTGACATCGGGGATGTATTTCGAGAAGTCGGCCAGGTCGCTGCCGATCTGGAGACACAGCTCGCGGGTCGGTGAGAGGATCAGGGCCTGGGGACGGTTGATTTCGGGGTTGATCCGTTGGAGCAGCGGAAGGCCGAATGCGGCGGTTTTGCCTGTGCCTGTCTGGGCAAGGGCGATTATGTCTTTGGCGTCGCCGAGGAGGCGCGGGATCACGCGTTCCTGCACCGGCATCGGATATTCGAATCCGAGCTCTTCCACTGCTTTGCGCAGCGGCTGGCTGACGCCGAGTTCTTCAAATGTAGTCATAAGTAATTTATTTGGGGTCATATCCGGCGGGCTGTGCCTGTCATAATGATATAACCTGTTGGATTTGTTTTTGTTTCATCGTACCCACTGCGACGGGTTGAGTTTCTGCCGTTCGTTGCGGATTTCGAAATGGAGTGTGGTGCGGTTCGAATCTTCAGGATCGGAATAGATGGTTCCGAGATTCTGGCCGGCCTTGACGCTGTCGCCCTGCTTGACGGAGACGGACGAGAGGTTGGCATAGATGCTGATGTAGCGTCCGTGGCGGATCATGACGATCGAGTTGAAGCCGTCCTGCTTGAAGATGGCCGAGACTTTGCCTGCGAAGATGGCGCGGGCCGAGGCTCCGCTGCTGACTTCGATGTCGATGCCGGAGTTTTCGGTCTCGACATGGCGCAGGGTCGGATGGGGCTGACGTCCGAAGCGGCGCACGATCTTGTAGGACCCGGCCACGGGGAAGAGCAGTCGGCCTTTGTTGGCTTCGAATGAGCCTGTCAGGGCTGAGGCAGCTGTCGAGGCAGCTGTCTGAGTGCGGGCGTTGGCCGAGGCTACGTCCTTGGCCGAGCGTTCGGGGGCATCGGTGCCGGTCTTGGTGCCGGAGTTTTTCCGGGCGGAGGCTTTCTCTTTTTCGCGACGGGCTTTTTCGGCTTCTTCGCGGGCTATGCGGGCCTGCTCGGCTGCTATGAGGCGGTCGAGTTCACGGTCAAGGGCGGCTGCCTGACGCTTCTGCTCCTTGAGCATGGCGCGCAGGGCGGAGTCTTCCTTGCGGAGCGTGGTGACCATTTTTTCGGACTCGGACTGCTGACGCGACAGCGTTGCCTGGGTTTCCTCGGCTTTGCGGTAGGCCTGGTCCTGGGAGTGGCGCAGTGATGTCAGGTGGGCCCGGCGTTCGGAAATCTTCTCGATCCCCTGCCGGATGTTTTCGGCCCGGCGTTCGCGCCAGGCTGAGAAACGGCGCAGGTAGCGGATGCGGCTGTAAGCTTCGGTGAAGCTTTTGGAGGAGAATATGAAGCTGAATTCGCTGAAGTTGGCTGCGTGGGGCTGCATCTGCCTCAAGGCTCTGACGTAGGCCTGGCGCATGGATTCCAGGTCGGCTTCGAGGGTCTTGATCGAGTCGGCGGTGAGGTTGATGGCGGAGCCAAGGGAGTCGATGTGGGCGCGCAGGCCGAGGACTTTGCTGCGGTTGGCTTCGATGTCGCCGTTGAGGGAGTTGAGGCGGTTGATCTGACGTTTCAGCTCTTTGGTGTTGGTGTTGATTTTGGTAGCTGTCTCGGAGATCTTTTTATCGGTGGTGCTTTTGTCTTTTTTGACTGATTCGAGTGTGCGGGCCGGGGTTGTGCGGCGGTTTGAGGTGGTCTGTAGCAGTATTAGACTATCGGCTCTCTTTCTTTTGCGGCGATTCTGGGCA